>DJSH01000029.1 GCA_002440225.1 Candidatus Segatella violae | reverse complement strand
GGTTGTCCCAGTGGTTGAGTATACGGAGGCTAACCTGTGGCTTATCGGTCTCATCGATGGCTTTCCCAAAATTTTGTTGTTTGCCGCTGCCTGTGTTGTAAGCGTCAGTGTTTTGTAGCCGTATCAACTCATAGGCACCATAGAGCAATCCGATGGGATTGCTGGCTGTGATGGTTGCCTCATATTCTATGTTGTTTCCTTGGTGGGCAGGTTGAGCCTGGAGGTTGTAGCCTTCGCCTAGTTCTTGGCTCTTGTCTATCTTGAGTGTGACGCTTTTGCCACGCCAATAATTTTCCAGCTCTTTCTGGGCAATCTTTGCCGTTGCATTGCCTGCTAGTTGATTGTTCACTTGGCATGAGTTGGCGTATGGCTTTCCGAGCCAAAGCATAGACCCGTCGCTCTGTGCTGAAGCATGGTGCGAGGCTAGTACCATCATTAATAAAATAAGGTATTTTTTCATATCTTGCGGATTGTTAGTTATTACAACTTATATTTTCAGCTGCAAAGATACGAAAAAATACCATATTATATATGGTTGCTTGTTTATTTCTTATTTCTCTTTGTTTCAGCATACTCGCTAGGCGACATACCATAGTGCTTTTTGAATACAGTAGAGAAGTGGGTTTGGTTGTTGAAACCTACAGAATAGGCCACCTGCGTGATGTTGATTTGTCCCTCGGCAATGAGGCGTGCAGCCTGTTCAAGGCGGATATTGCGGATGAATTCGCCTGCCGACACTCCGGCTATCTCCTTCAGTTTGCGATGAAGTTGGGCACGGCTGATGCCCACCTCCTCGGTGAGTCTCTCCACGCTCAGCTCTGGGTCGGCAAGATGGTCGTTGATATATTTCATCACACGTTCCATCAGGGCATCGTTGTTACCTTTCACTTGAATTTGCTCAATCTTTTCCTTCTGACCTTGCGCACCGCTATATTTACCACGAATGCGGCGCACATTGTCTACCAGATTGTCTATGAGTATGTGTAACTCTTCCATGTTGAAAGGCTTGGCGAGGAATGCGTCTGCTCCTTTACGCAGACCTTCCAAACGATTTTCCACTTCACTCTTCGAGGTGAGTAAGATGACTGGAATGTCGCTTACATTTGAGTTTGCCTTGATTTTCTTGAGCATGGAGATTCCATCCATCTCAGGCATCATCACATCGCTTATCACGAGGTCGTATTTCCCCGTGAGCAACATCTTGAGGCCTTCCTTGCCGTTGCAGGCATGGTCGAATCGATACCAGTCGCTCAACTCAGTCTTGATGTAGTGGGCAATCTCGGTGTCATCATCTACGATTAAGATGGTGAGATTACGGTTGGCTTGTGCCTTTTTGCCGATGAAATCGCTATTTTTTGTATTATCTTCGGTCATTATCTCCTCAGGCTGAAGATGCTTGTTGCCTAATGGAATTCGTACCTCAAAGCAAGAACCTTTCACTCCATCTGTACGGTTATAGGCTTTGATTTTGCCTCCATGCATCTCTACGAATGCACGGCAAAGGTTTAGTCCGATGCCTGTACCCTCGATGTGAAGGTCACTGCCATTGGCACCTTGGTAGAATCGTTCGAAAAGCTTTTCTGTCTTCTCTTCCTTCAGCCCGATTCCTGTGTCCGTCACCTTGATGATGGCTTCTTGCTCGTCCTTGCCCATGATGACGGTGATGTTGCCGCCGTCGAAAGTATATTTCATGGCATTGGATAGCAGGTTGCTGATTACCTTGTCAAAATTGATGCGATCTATCCATACCTTCAATGCTGGAGCTCCCTCCATGCTGGAGTCTTCTTTCAGGCTGAGGCTGATGTCGCGTTCCTTGGCATTGAAGTCGTATAGCGACACAATGCCCCGCAAGAACTCCTTAAGGTCGGTCTTCTGACAGTGCAGATGCATCTGGTTCTTGTCTATCTTTCGTTCGTCGAGTATCTGATTTACAAGGAGTAACAGACGCTGGGCGTTCCGATCGATAGTCTTGATGTCTCGCTGGCTCTCTGGGTCGGTTATTTTGCTCTTCAGCTTGTTAAGTGGTCCCATGATGAGGGTAAGTGGAGAGCGAATGTCGTGGGTGGCATTGATGAGGAACTGCATCTTGGTTTCCTCCAGGTCGGCTTTCCTACGCCGTTCGTAGCTATATATCACATAGATGACGAGCCCTGCGGCGGCAAGGGTGTATATGATGTATGCCCAAATGGATGCATACCATGGGTCGTTCACGTCGATGGTGATGATAGTAGACTGCTTCGAGCAATTGCCATTGCTGGTTGCTCTCACTTCAAGCGTATACTTTCCTGGTTTCAGCTTGTTGAATGATACGGCGTTGGCTCCTTCGCTCGTGCTGTTCCAGTTACCTTCATTGATACGGTATTGGAAGCTGATGTTGTCGGTGTTCTTATAGTTGAGCAGCGAAAATTCCAGCGTGAACGAGTTCTGTGAATATGGTATGGAGAAATGGTCGGAGAAACAGTTGATAGACTTGCCGTCTATGATGAAGTTGGTAAGGTGTACGTTGCCAAGTTCCATCTTGTTCGCTTTAACCACTTCTGGGTAAAAAACAGTGATTCCATCGCTAGTTCCGAACCCAATGAGATCGTTGGTAGTATGCATGACAGATCCCAATACATACTCGCGTGTGGTAAGTCCGTTGCCGTTGATGTGTCCAATGAATTGCTTGTTCTTGCGCTCATATTGCCAAATACCCATCGTGGTGCTTATCCATAGGTCACCTTGGCGGTCTTTTACAATGCTACATACTTGTTTGCCCTTCAATGCCTCGGAGTGAGGAAAAACAGATACTTTTTTCGTGTTGCGGTCGAATAGATATAGTCCTTCTTCTGTACCGATGACGATTCTGTCATTATCGGCTTCGCAGATGCTGTTGGCTTGTTTGTCTTTCAAAATGATGTTTCCACCCAAGTCGTTGAAGCTATATGTCTGGGTGTTAAGGCAGGACACGCCATTTGAAGTTCCTATCCAAAGATGTCCTGTGTGGTCGAGAGCCATACTGCGTACCCAGTCGTTGCAGAGGTAACCTCGACTGCTCCTTTGGCGCATGTTGAGAATCTTCACTTTGCCACTCTTCACATTATATATATATAGTCCTTTGCTGTATACCGAAATGTAGAGGTTGCCCTGGGCGTCGTCTGTCATGCAGTAGATGCCAGCACTTGTAAAACTTAGCTTTTGCAGGTAAGCACCTGTGTTTGGGTCGTATTTATAGAGTGCGCTACCATTGCTTATCCAGTAGTCGCCACTGTGGTCTTTGTAGATGATGCAAGTGCCAGCAGGTGAAGCTGGATGTGCTATAATCTTGCCGGAAGGGTCAAAGCAATAGACACCACTGTTTTGGACAGTGCACCAAGTCTCGCCCTTTTCGCCCGATGCGATGGATGATACACTACTGCCTATGACGTAGTTCTGGGCAGAGAAATTCCATGAGTTGAAAGCCTGCTGTCGCTGATTGAGCAGATAGAGCCCCTTCTTGTAGCAACCTATCCAAAGATTGTTGTCCTTGTCTTCGATGATGTCATTAACAAATGCGGTGGCAAGGTTGAAATTACTGTTGCTGTTTTCCAATTGCTCCACACGGTTGGTTCCCTTCTTGATAACCAAGGCTCCATGCTCAGAGGTGCTTATGTAGAGATTGCCCTCGTGGTCGAAGGTGGCATTGTTGATGGTCACGTTGTTGCTATATGCTCCAAAGTTGTAACCAGCATCGGCTATGCGCCCAGTCTGGTAGTCGTAGTAGATGATGCCATACATGCACACGATGAGCATCGCTTGTGGACGATGTTGGATGAAGGCTACGGGCGCACCGTATGGCGACTTGAATTTCTTGCGATACACCTTGCCTTTTTGCTCGATGAATCGGGTAAAGGTAGATAGGTGGCTGCTTTGCCATAGATAGTGGTGCTGGTCTTCGTAGATGTGGGTGAAGAATAAGTCGGAGTCGCGTTCGGCATACTGTCGCTCACGGGTGATCGTGAACTTGTCGTCGGGCGCCTTTTCTACGTTCCCGTTTCTTACAGAATATAGACCGAAACCGGCTGTACCCAATAGAATGTCGCCGCGATGGCTTTCTACCATCGAGTAAATGCGAGGCTTTCTACCATCAGGGAACTTTAAACGAGTAAAATTGTTGGTTTCATAGTTGTAGCGCATCAATCCCTTGGCGCAACCTATCCAAAGGTTTCCCTTCTTGTCGACCAGAAACCCAGAGATGATGTTGTCGGTGATGGAAGTAGAGTCTTTCTCATCGTGCAGGTAATTGGTGAAACGATAGCCGTCAAACTTGTTGAGGCCATATTCTGTGCCAACCCAGATGTAGCCGTACTTGTCTTGCACAATACAGTTGATGAGCGAGCTTGATAGCTTGCCCGAAGTAAAAAGATCGCCGCTGTCTGCCCACAACATGAGCGACAGGAATATAGCGACAATTACTGAAAGACATTGTTTCGTATTTCTCATATTCAATAGTTCGTTTCTATATGTTTCTTTATTTACTAGGTTATATGGCTGCAAAGGTAGCAAAAAAGTCTGAAAGAAACAAATAAAAACGCCATAATATGTTTCGTAGACTTTCGTTTCTTTATCTTTTTCGCCTTATTTCGTGCTATGAGACAAATAGAAATGTTATGGCAACCATTATTAAACCCGTTATTCAGCTGTTTTTCGTATTTTTGCATCGTTGAACAAAGCAAGTAACTAAAGACAAGGTAGAATAACAATGACAAGAAAAGCAATAACATTCATCTCGTTGGCTTTGATGTTGGCTGGAAATATTCAGCTTTCATCAGCCCAAAAGGTATGGAAAGGTACATGGGCTACTGCCGTGGAGTATACGGGGCAGGGGGATATGCCTAAGGAAAGCTTGAGCAACCGCTCGTGCCGACAAATCGTACACGTTTCTTTCGGGGGCAATGTACTCAGGCTGAAACTTAGCAATGAGCAGAGCAAGGAACCTGTAGAGATCAAGTCTGTGTACCTTGCTGATACTGATGACGACTGCAACTGGTTCGTAAAAGGCAAAACCGTGAAATATCTTACTTTTAATGGGCGAAAAAATGTATCAATAGGTCCGGGAAAGTCTCTTTACTCTGATGTCGCTAAGTATCATCTGAAGGCAGGGCAGTGCCTCACAATCACCATAGATTATGGCAAGCAAACACCAGAACATGCGACTTCTCATCGTGGTTCTCGTACTACTTCTTATATAGTCAATGGTTTGCATCGCACGGCGAGACCTATGGATAAGTCGTTTGACGATGGAGAGAAGGTTGACCACTGGTATAATCTCTCAGCCCTTGATGTGATGACCGACAAATCTACGCCTGTTGTCGCTGTCCTTGGCAACTCTATCACCGATGGGCGAGGCAGTACAACCAACATGCAGAATCGTTGGACAGATTTCCTTTCGGATGAGCTCAATGCCGAAAGACCATACGGAGTGCTCAATCTGGGAATTGGAGGAAACTGTGTCGTGGAGGGTGGATTGAGCGAGCCTGCCATGAAACGATTTGACCGAGACATACTAGGGCAGGCTGGTGTCGATAAACTCATTATCTTTGAGGGCACAAATGACATCGGATGCTCCAAGAAGAACTATGAGCATGTGGCTGACACCTTGATAGCATGCTATAAGGTGCTCATCGGTAAAGCCAAGGAAAGGGGTATCAAGGTATATGGAGCTACCATCACACCCACCAAGGGTAATGGCTGGTATTCTTACTGGCATGAGGCAATCCGACAAACGGTAAACGAATGGATAAGGACTAGCAATAACTTCGATGAAATCATCGATTTTGATGAGTTGGTACGTGATCCGAAAGACCCACAACGTTTGAAAGCAGAATATTCCGACGATTGGCTTCACCTCAATCCCAAGGGATACGAGGCGATGGGCAAATACGCCGCAGAGAAACTTAAAGAGAAATAATAAAAACAAAATAATATGGAACAGACATCTGTATCTCAGGAATCCAAGGGATTCTATAAACTGAGTTGGCTACAACGCATTGGCTTTGGTTCGGGTGATTTGGCACAGAACCTTATCTACCAAACTATTTGCATGTATTTGTTGTTCTTCTACACCGACATCTACGGACTCAACCCTGGTGTCGCAGCCACCATGTTCTTGGTGGTGCGTTTGGTGGATGTATTATGGGACCCACTTGTTGGTACCTACGTAGACAAACACAATCCTCGTTGGGGTAAGTATCGTTCTTATCTCATTTTGGCAGGTTTGCCACTTACAGTCCTTGCCATCCTTTGTTTCTGGAATGGTATGGAAGGGCAGACGGACACCATCAAGTTGATTTATGCATACGTCACCTATGTGGGACTTTCCATGCTCTATACATTAATTAATGTGCCTTACGGAGCATTGAACTCTTCATTGACTCGTGATACCGATGAAATCACCATTCTTACAAGTGTCCGTATGTTTATGGCGAATGTAGGTGGTCTCTGTGTCTCGGCAGGAGTGCCTATCTTGGTGGCTATTCTTGCCGCAGCCAAGGATCTTCCTACTGAGATGGCTCTTTTCATGGGCTTGGGTTCTTTGCCGTCGTTCATCTTTATGCCTTTGGTGCCTGCCATCAAAAAGAAGGTGGGAAAGAAGAACATGTTCTATATATTCCTCACTGTGGCCATCATCGGTATGATGATGCTCTATTTCATCAGCAAGATGGGACCGGTGAAGGATAATATCACCCTTGTTTACATCGCTCAGTTCATCAAGTCGACTGGCGTTATCGTGGCAACCGGATATATGTGGGCTTTGATTCCAGAGGTTATCTCCTACGCCGAATATACCAGCGGGAAGCGAATCGCCGGTATAGTGAACGCTTTGACCGGTATATTCTATAAGGCAGGTATGGCTCTCGGTGGCGTGGTTCCTGGTGCTGTGCTCGCTTGGACTGGTTATCAAGCAGCTGCTGCTCAAGAGAGTAATTCTCTCCCTACTGATAGTAACGCTTGGTTTGTTGCCATGCTCATTTATGCGCTCGTGGGTTTTGCCCTCTTGGTGTTCTGTTTCACTCAAACCAAGGAACGTGTGGTGATGGCTGAAAGCGAGACCAAGAATGTGAAGGTTAGTGACCTTTGGACTGAATTCTTCCACAATCGTCCTCTTCGCATCGTTGCTCTCTTCTTCATTACAGCCTTTGCCATGATGTCGGTAGGCAATGCTGCCGGTGCTTATTTCATGAATGATTTGGAACAGCAGAGTGCTCTCGCACAGGAAGGCATTCGTTGGTTGGTTTGTATTATTCCTGCTCTCTTGCTTCTCCTGGCTATGTTCATCATTTCTAAATATGAGCTAACCGATGAGGTTATCGATGACATCAATAAGAAGATTGAGGCGCGCCATCATGCTGAAGCATAGGCGTATAGAAAACAACAATAGATAAAACAGACAAGCAAATGAAAAAAATAATGACTTTGGTTGTGGGCTTATTGCTCACTGGCTCGACTTTCGCTCAGAAAGCTGTAGCACCAGCCCTGTATCCTGCCTTGAAAGATGTGATGGGTAAGTACTTCTTGGTAGGTGCTGCCGTCAATACAGACTTACCTGCGGGACATGACCCTCAGGCGGAGACGTTGGTGAAAAAGCAATTCAATCAAGTGGTTGCAGAGAATTGTATGAAGGGCGAGAAGAATCACCCAGAGGTTAACCGCTTCGATTTTGCCGATGGAGACCAATTGGCTGATTGGGCTCAGAAAAATGGCAAGACCTTGATAGGACATTGCCTGGTATGGCACTCTCAGCCTCCTAAGTGGATGTTTACTGATGCCAATGGCAAGACGGTGAGCCGAGAAACGCTGATTGGGCGAATGTATAACCATATCATGACCGTGGTGACTCATTATAAGGGAAAGGTGAAAGGCTGGGATGTGGTCAACGAGGCAATCGAGGATGATGGCAGCTATCGCCAATCACCTTATTATAAGATAATTGGTCCTGAGTATATCGAACTCGCTTTCCAATTTGCCCATGAGGCTGACCCCAACGTAGAACTCTATCTCAATGACTATTCCATGTCGAAGCCAGGTAAGCGTGAGACTTATTGTAAGATTATCCGCAACTTGAAGGCGAAGGGACTTCGCATTGATGCTATTGGAATGCAGAGCCACAATGGGTATGATTATCCTGATTATACCGAATATGAAAAGAGTATTGAGGCGTTTGCCAACGAGGGCGTGAAGGTGATGCTCACCGAGCTGGATATGAACATGCTTCCTAATCCTCAGGGATTCGGTGGAGCCGAGATTAGCCAAAAGTTTGAACTCCAGAAGAAATTCAATCCGTATGTGAAGGGACTCGACAAGAAAGCGCAAAAGCTCTTTAACCAACGCTATCTTGACCTCTTCAAGATTGTGGAGCGTCACAAAGATGTCATCAGCCGTGTCACCTTCTGGGGAGTCAACGATGGTCACTCTTGGTTGAATGGATGGCCAGTGCCAGGCAGAACCAACTATCCTTTGCTCTTCGACCGTGACAATCAGCCGAAACCTGTAGTGAAGGATATAGAGAAACTCTTTGAATAAAATGAATTGAATGAAAGAAATGGCTGAATTGAATCTCGACGGTGGAAGAGAAAGTAAGAGCCCAAAAGTATAACTTAATATAAAGTAACGATGAAAGCAAGATATTTGTTCCCAAAAGATTATATGGCAGACCCATCTGCCAATGTTTTTAACGGTCGATTGTATGTCTATCCTTCCCATGATTGGGATAGTGGCGCAAGTTTTGACGATGATGGCGGTCACTTCCAAATGAAGGATTATCATGTGTTGTCTATGGACGATGTGATGGAAGGTGAGGTGACCGACCACGGCGTGATACTCGATGTCAAGGATGTGCCATGGGCAGAGAAACAGATGTGGGACAACGATGTAGTGGAGAAAGATGGTAAGTATTATCTCATCTTCTCGGCAAAGGATTACAATGGAGTGTTCCATCTCGGTGTAGCTATGGCTGATAAGCCAGAAGGTCCGTTCGTTCCTAACGCAGACCCTATCCGCAAGTCGTATAGCATCGACCCTTGTGTGTTCAAGGATGATGATGGTAAGATTTACTGCTATTTCGGTGGCATCTGGGGCGGGCAGCTCCAGTGGTACAAGGACAACAAGGCACTCAAGGACGAGTATCTCCCGGAGGGCAAGGAAAATCCATTGCCTTCACGTGTAGCTATGATGACTGATGATGTGCAACAGTTTGCCGAGATGCCTAAGCCTGTCATCATCGTGGATGAAGAAGGCAAGGTGTTGCCAGCAGATGACCCACACCGCTTCTTCGAGGCTAGTTGGATGCACAAGTATCAGGGCAAGTACTATTTCAGTTACTCTACTGGCGATACACACCTTCTCTGCTATGCGGTAGGTGACAATCCGTATGGTCCCTTCACTTACAAAGGTGTCATTTTAGAGCCTGTTGTTGGTTGGACCACCCATCACAGCATCTGTGAGTACAAGGGACAGTGGTATCTCTTCCATCACGATTGTGTCCCATCCAATGACACCACTTGGCTTCGCAGCTTGAAGGTCGCTCCTCTCTTTTATGATGAGGAGGGCAACATCTTGCCAGTAAAGACCGATGAATAAGTGCTGGGGTGTTTTCTATGACTTTAGGTTTTAATAGTTTTGATGAATAGTTGATACATTAGTTAATGTTAGTTTAGTACAGAGGCAGCATCTCCGTGAAGGAAATGCTGCTTTTTTGTTAGTTTCTTGTTATTTTTAGTTTATTTCCGTCATATTAAAGGGGAATTGTTATATTTTTGTGTATCTTTGCATCATAAAACCAAAAGAACAATAACTTATGCTAAGATTACTTTTAAGGTTGTGGTGGATGCAACAGCGTCGCAATTTCAGCAAGCGTGATGCCATTGTTGGTGGCTACATCATCTTTCTGTATGTTGTGTTTGGCGCTAGTTTCTTCATTAGTTTTACCGAAAATGGGGGTAGCTTAACTGAAGAGGATTTGCCTGGCACGTTGGGTGCGGGGCTAGTCGTCGGTATGCTTTTGCCCGACATCTTCTTGAAGCTTGTCATGAAGCGCGATATCACCGCTATGGATGACTATGTCAAGTCGCGCCCAGTTCCAGAGTGTATTTGGAATCGTTTCCTGTTGAGTACAAATCTCTTGAGTTTTTGGAATTATGTGATTCCATTGCTCATGCTTCCTGTATTCATCTTCTTGTTGCCTCCCGTTCAGGTGGTGGCTTGTTTTTTCTTGTTGTTGGCGTTTTCCTATGTCGATGGTATCTATGTCACATGTTTTCGCAAGGCTACCGAGTGGATGCTCAAGTGGCCGTTGGTCTTGGGGTGGATAGGGATGCTTGTTGTGCTGGTTGGCTACTTGGTGCTTGCATCCTTTTTCTCGGTTTGGGTGGCATACCTAGGGCTGTTCGTCTTGTCTTTGGCTGTGTTGGCGGGCTTGATGGTTTATCTCTGCAATCTGAAAATATATAATGAGCAGGGCCATAAGAGTTCTAAATTCCGTGGCTTTAACCATGTAGGCTTGTTCAGCTTGCAATATATAGGTACCATGAGAGCCAAGCGAGTGCGCAATATGGTAATCTTGATTACGGCAATATTCCTCTTCGATTCTTATATGTATGCTTTCATGCCGATCGAAGACTCGTCGAATGCCATGCTTTCTTCCACCTATGTTATATATGTGATAGGTGCAGTTTTGCTTCCATCCGTATGTCTTTCGCAATGGACCTTTGGCGTGGAAGCCAATTTCTTTCAAGGCTTGATGACCAAGCCCATCAAGGTAGAGCAATTGCTGCAGAATTGTTTCTATTACTATTCCATTGTGAGTGCAATAGCACTTCTTTTGGTAGTTCCTTTCCTGTTTATTAGCGATGAAATCGGCGTTTCTGTGCTAATAGGAGCATATTGTTTGGCAGTCTTCATCAATCTTTTCAACCTTCCTACTTGCCTTTTCTCCTCTCGATTGGAGATATTCAATAGCTCTTTGTTCAGCATGCAGGGTGCCAACTTGAAAATAAATCTCTATGCCGTGGCATTCTTGTTGCCACTGGGTATATTGGCTGCTATCTATTATTTCTGGGGTGAGATGGTGTGGTGCGTTACTTGCGTGGTGCTCGCACTGGCTAGCATCGCTTCGCATAAGTGGGTGATAGGCAAGGTCGCGGCTTTGTTCTATCGTCGGAGATATGAGCGCATGGAGAAATTTATGGAGAAATAATGAATCAATCAATTAATTAATTAAAATCAGATATGATGGATATTTCAATACAGAATCTTAAGAAAATATATAATGGCAATACAGTGCTCGATATTAAAAAACTAGCCATTTCATCGGGAGAACTGATAGGCTTGGTAGGCAATAATGGTGCTGGCAAGACCACCTTGCTGCGTCTCATCCTTGACCTCATTAGGGCAGATGATGGCTTTGTGGAGAGCAATGGATTGAAGGTCAATGAGAGTGAGGCTTGGAAAGAGTATACTGGAAGTTATATCGATGGTCGTTTCCTCATCGATTTCTTGACACCGGAGGAATACTTCTCCTTCATAGCTGATGTCTACGGCATTGATGATGAAACCATGAAGAGTCGCTTGGCTGCCTTCGAAGGCTTTATGCACGATGAAATCATAGGAACTAAGAAGTATCTCCGTGATTTCTCGCAGGGCAATCGTCAGAAGGTGGGTATCATCGGAGCGATGATTATCAATCCGAAAGTGCTTATTCTGGATGAGCCTTTTAATTATCTAGATCCTTCCTCTCAGATGACTATCGCTCACTTGATTCAACGCATGTGCAGGGAGCAGGGCACTACGGTTATCATCTCCAGTCACAACCTTAACTTCGTCGCCGACATCTCTACCCGCATCTTGCTCTTGGAGAAAGGTCACCTCGTCAAGGACTTGGTCAATGCCGATGGTGCAGCCATAGCTGAGCTCAACGAATACTTCGGCATCCAGGCTGAATAAGCTGCAGGATGTCGTATGTCCTTTTCTGGCAAAGCTCTAATATAGAAGCGGCAATGATGATAACTACCATTATTGCTTCATGTACCTATTTGTTATGCTGTAAGAATATACTTCTTTCGATTTTTTGGCAATTGTCATAACGGCTGCTGGCAATTGCCATATATGTTTTGGCAATTGCCATAAAACTATTTGGCGGCTGCCAAACATTCTGAAGAACTGCTTTCTTCTGCCTTGGAACGAGCTTCCTTCCACCATCAGATATGCTTTCTTCCATCATGTAAAGTGCTTTCTATCATCTTAAGATATACATTCTATAGGTTTGAATGTTGTCGGAAAGGTGCGTTTCTTGTTAATATTTGTGGGATATAATGTAACTAAGGCGAAAAATAAGGTGGAAATGCTTGGCGTTTCCACCTTATTTTATTAAATTTGCACCAAATTAATAACTAACAAAACAACTGAAATATGAATTACAAGAAACTTGCTCTTACTGTTGCGGCGGGAGCTATGGCAACTTCCATGATGGCGCAGTCCGCCCCTCAGCTCAATGCCAACAACATCGACGAAGTAATCAAGGCGATGACCTTGGAGGAGAAAGCCCAGCTCTTGGTGGGCGGTGGCAACGATGGATTCGTGGGCAGTGGTGCTATGCTCGGACACCAGAAGAAGTTTGTGCCAGGTGCTGCTGGAACTACCGTAGCCATCCCTCGTCTCGGTATTCCTACCACCGTACAGTGTGATGGTCCTGCCGGCGTGCATATCGACGCTCACCGCGAAGGTGACAGTCGTAACTATTATGCCACAGGTTTCCCTATCGGTACCTGCTTGGCTTCTACCTGGAACACCGACTTGGTGCGCAAGGTGGGTCAGGCGATTGGTAACGAGACCTTGGAGTATGGCTGCGATGTCGTGCTCGGTCCGGGTATGAACCTGCATCGCAATCCGCTTTGCGGTCGCAACTTCGAGTATTATTCCGAGGACCCTATCGTGACAGGTCTCATTGGTACCGCCTTCGTGCAGGGTGTGCAGAGCCAGGGTGTGGGTGTGAGTGCCAAGCACTTCGCCGTGAACTCCCAGGAGACCGATCGTACCAAGGTGGATGAGCGATTGAGCCAGCGTGCCCTTCGTGAGTTGTATCTCAAAGGCTTCGAGATGATGGTACGCAAGAGCAATCCTTGGACTATCATGTCCTCTTATAACAAGGTGAATGGCGTTTATGCACAAGGCAACAAAGGACTCTTGACCGATATTCTCCGTAACGACTGGGGATATAAGGGTATCGTGGAGACCGACTGGATTGGCAAGCGTGCCGACCTTCCATTGGAACAAGAGGTTGAGGCAGGCAACGACTTGATGATGCCTGGATATCCAGCTCAGGTGCAAGACATTATTGATGCCGTGAAGAATGGCAAGCTCGACATCGCCGACGTGGATAGAAACGTTCGCCGTATGCTCGAATACATCGTGAAGACTCCTCGTTTTAAGGGATATAAATATAGTGGCGAGCCAGATTTGAAGGCGCATGCAGCCATCACTCGCCAGAGCAGTACCGAAGGTATGGTGCTTTTGAAGAATGACTCGGCTCTCCCTATCAAGGGGTTGAAGACCGTGGCTCTCTTCGGTGTCAACTCTTACGACTTCATGTCGGGTGGCCTCGGTAGTGGTGCCGTCAACGTAGGCTATTCTGTGGATATGGTGACCGGCTTGAAGAACATCGGTGTGGCTACCACTCCTCAGCTTACCGAAATCTATCAGAACTACGTGAAGTATGCCAAGGCAAAGCTCAAGGCGGACAAGAACCCGATGATGTGGTTCCTCGACCAAGGTCAGCCAAAGCTCGATGAAATCGAGATTACCGAGCGTTGTGTGGCTAGCGAGGAGCCAAAGGCAGATGCTGCTATCATCACCATCGGTCGTCAGGCAGGTGAGGGAATGGATCGCCAGATTAATGGCGAGTTCAATCTCAGCCAGACCGAGCAAGATATGATTTTCCGTGTATCCGATGCTTTCCATGCCAAGGGCAAGAAGGTCATCGTCATCATCAACTCGGGTTCTGTGATGGAGACAGCCAGCTGGAGAGACCGTGTGGATGCCATCCTCGTGGCTTGGCAGCCTGGTATCGAGGGCGGTAACTCTGTTGCCGACATCTTGACGGGTAAGGTGAATCCATCAGGTAGATTGACCATGACTTGGCCTATTGCAGCAACCGACCATCCTTCTACCGCCAACTTCGCTAAGGATTACGACATGTACACCTATAAGAACTTGGAGGATTGGAGCAAGGGCAACATCAAGGGTTACGACTATAGCAACCACGAGGAGGACATCTACGTGGGCTATCGTTACTTCGATACCTTCAAGAAGAATGTGGCTTATCCATTCGGTTATGGCTTGAGCTACACCACTTTCGAGTTTGGTAAGCCATCTGTCAAGGCGAATGGCAACACCATCGAGGTAAGCGTTAACGTAAAGAATACCGGTAAGGTAGCCGGCAAGCAGGTAGCCGAGGTTTATGTTACCGCTCCTAAGGGTGCTTATGAGAAGCCTGCCAAGGAACTCAAGACTTTTGGTAAGACCAAGGAGTTGAAGCCAGGTGAGAGCCAGACTTTGAAGATGACCCTCGAAAAGCGTGACCTCGCTAGTTTCGATGAGGCTAACAGCCAGTGGAAGGTAGATGCCGGTAACTACATCTTCAAGGTGGGTACCGATGTGGAGAACATCAAGGGCACCGCTACATTGAAGGTTGCTGAATATACCGAGAAGGTGAGCAACGCCTGCCCTGTGAATGTTCAGATGAACTACTTGAAGCAGAAGTAAGTCTCAGGTACAGCTAATCATTTTAACAACAATAGACTCCCGTCTCGTTCTGAGGTGGGAGTTTTTGTTTGTGGAGCAGTAAGAAGATGTTGCTAAAGGTAATAGCAGAAGCCTATGCAACTAGGAAAAAGTTCCGTTCCGTGACTCGGAATGTCCGTTCCGTGACACGGAATGTGCATTCCAAGACACGGAACGGACATTCCGAGTCACGGAACGAAGATTTCTCATGGTAATAATAACATTTTTATCTAGTCTTAGAACCATATTCTTATAGTCTTAGAACCATATTCTTATATGGATATCGAAACCTCCTTTGAGGTGCATGAGGAAGGATTACCTTATGTATGTATCCTTTTATCTTCATACGCAACCTTTTTTAGCCTTTTTTATTTTGTGCTTCACCTATTTTGTTGTACCTTTGCACACGAAATTCGAATTTAAATTATTTTATGTAATTATGGCAAAAAAAGCTCTTTTGATGATTCTCGATGGATGGGGAATCGGTAAGCATGACAAGGGGGATGTAATCTATAACACTCCAACCCCTTATCTCGACTATTTGACAGCAGTTTCAGCTCACTCTCAGCTCCAGGCTTGCGGTGAGAACGTAGGTCTCCCAGAGGGACAGATGGGTAACTCTGAGGTAGGTCACCTCAACATCGGTGCTGGTCGTGTGGTATATCAGGATCTCGTTAAGATCAACAAGGCTTGCGAGAGCGGTGACATCTTGAAGAATCAGGAAATCATCAACGCTTACAGCTACGCTCAGAAGACTGGCAAGAAGCTCCACTTGATGGGCTTGACTTCTACCGGTGGCGTTCACTCTTCTTTGAACCACCTCTTCAAGTTGATCGAAATCTCTAAGGAATATGGCTTGAAGAATACATACGTTCACTGCTTCATGGATGGTCGTGACACCGACCCTAAGAGCGGTAAGGGCTTCATCGAGCAGGTTCAGGCAGTTTGCGAGAAGAACGACGCTCACATCGCCAGCATCGTAGGTCGTTTCTATGCCATGGATCGCGACAAGCGTTGGAACCGTGTGAAGGAAGCTTACGACCTCCTTGTTGAGGGCAAGGGTAAGCAGAGCGACGACATGGTGAAGGCTATGCAGGAAAGCTACGACGAGGACGTAACCGACGAGTTCATCAAGCCAATCAACAACTCTGCCGTTGACGGTACAATCCAGGAGGGTGATGTCATCATCTTCATCAACTATCGTAACGATCGTGCCAAGGAGTTGACCCAGGTATTGACTCAGCAGGATATGCCAGAGGAAGGCATGCACACCATCAAGGACTTGCAGTACTACTGCATGACTCCATACGATGCTAGCTTCAAGGGTGTTCACATCCTCTTCCCTAAGGAGAACGTGATGGATACACTCGGCGAGTACCTCAGCAAGCAGGGCAAGAAGCAACTCCACACTGCAGAGACAGAGAAGTATGCTCACGTAACATTCTTCTTCAATGGTGGTCGTGAGACTCCATACGAGGGCGAGGATCGTATCTTGGTTCCTTCTCCAAAGGTAGCTACTTACGACTTGAAGCCAGAGATGAGCGCTTACGAGGTAAAGGATAAGTTGGTGGGTGCCATCAACACTCAGGAGTACGACTTCATCGTGGTTAACTTCGCCAATGGTGATATGGTGGGTCACACAGGTATCTACAACGCCATCGCCAAGGCAGTTCATGCTGTTGACAACTGCGTAAAGGACGTTATCGAGGCAGCCAAGGCTAACGATTACGAGGCTATCATCATCGCTGACCATGGTAACGCTGACCACGCCATCAACGAGGACGGTACTCCAAACACTGCTCACTCTTTGAACCCAGTTCCATTCATCTACGTAACTGACAACAACTCAGCTACCGTTAAGGATGGTCGCTTGGCAGACGTAGCTCCATCTATCCTCCACATCATGGGCTTGGAGCAGCCAGCAGACATGACTGGTGAGAACTTGATCAATGACTAATAATTTATTTTATAAGGAGTTTAGGCATTTGGTGCCTAAACTCCATTTATCAATTTAATATGGACGTAAAGATAGAAGACAGTTGGAGACAGCATATTGGGGATGAGTTCGAGAAGCAATACTTCGTCGATCTCACAAACTTTGTACGTGAGGAATACCTACATACGCCTTGCTATCCTCCCGGCAAGCTGATATTCAACGCCTTCAATCTTTGTCCCTTTGATGATGTGAAGGTGGTGATTATCGGGCAAGACCCATACCATGAGCCAGGACAGGCAATGGGATTGAGCTTCTCCGTGCCTACGGGCATCGCTTTTCCTCCATCATTGATAAATATCTTCAAGGAGATTCAGATGGATCTCGGTACACCGATGCCTCAGTCGGGCGACTTGACCCGATGGGCTAAGCAGGGAGTACTGCTTCTCAACGCCACGCTGACCGTTCGTGCCCATCAGGCAGCGAGTCATCAGCGCAAAGGTTGGGAGGAGTTTACCGATGCAGCCATCAAGGCACTCAGCAAGGACAAGGAACATTTGGTGTTTATCCTTTGGGGCGGTTATGCCCGTAGCAAGGCTAACCTCATCGACACAAGCAAGCACTTGATATTGCAGAGCGTGCATCCTTCGCCACTGTCAGCCAACCGAGGCGGATGGTTTGGCAATCATCATTTCTCTCGCTGCAACGAGTATTTGCAGCAGAACGGAATCACCCCGATAAAATGGTAATATTTTCATAAGCATCTCTTAGAAAGATGCTTTATTTTGCATATACATTTCATACAAACATTATGAACAAAGACGAACTTCGTATTCTCCAGGTGGGCAATGTTTTGGTCTCTCCTGACATCATCACCGAAAAATTCTGTTGCGACCTTGATGCCTGCAAGGGCGAATGCTGCATCGAAGGAGATGCCGGAGCACCTGTTACTCTCGATGAAATCATGGAGATAGAGAATGCGCTCGATGTGGTCTGGGACGACCTGTCGGCTTCAGCACAGGCTGTCATCGACAAGCAGGGCGTAGCCTATACAGATATCGAGGGCGACTTGGTAACGAGCATCGTCAACGGCAAGGACTGTGTGTTTACTTGCTATCAGGACTTAAAGGATATGAACGATGGACATACCATCCCGAATTGTTGTCTTTGCTCCTTGGAACGTGCTTACAGAGAGGGTAAGTCGAAGTTTAAGAAGCCAATTTCCTGTGCGCTTTATCCGATACGTGCCAAGGACTTTGGCAATGATGTGGTAGGCATCAACTATAACAAGTGGCGCATCTGCAAGGATGCCATCAAGAAAGGCGAGGAGTTGAATATGCCTGTCTATAAGTTCTTGGAAGGACCGCTTGTGGAGAAGTTCGGTCAGGAGTGGTACGATGAACTCTGCGAGGTGGCAGAGCAGTTGTTAGGTGAACTGGAGAAGTAATCTTGCAGATCTCCTATTCTTTTATTTCCAATCCTTCGATATTTGTAATATAACTTTTTTTGAATCGTTTGCTCCAGTTGAGCGTGTATACTCTTCTTTCTTCGCAGTGAAAACGGAAAAAGGCTTGTTCGTCCATCTCGCCGCTACAGGTGTATTGGTTGCCGTCTATATCGATGACATTACCCTTGTGGGCATCGCGGATAGTGAGTCGTATGGTTCCACGGAATGGGCGACCAAAGTCTACATGATAACCTAACGTATCGGCGTAAGTGTTGGCGGGATAGAGAACCATGCTTAGTTTGTTTTCAGAGTGTAAAGGGGTGTACTCTGCAATCTTCGTCGAATTATTTCCAACAAAGTCTCCCATTGGATGCAACCAGCCGTGTGAACGATATTCTGCTGATTTCCACTCATTGGTATATTCGCGCTTGTCAAAAGATTCTTTACCATTCATGTAGCAGCCATTCAGTTGCTTGCACCACCAAGACCCATCTGCTTGGTGATAGAAGGCGACAGTGTCTTTGTCCCAGCCATAGAAATCGAGTGATAACTGTTTACTTTTATCCGTATTGTTAGTCGGAGCATACCATACGGCTATGATATTCTCACCTTTTTTTAGGAAACGACTTATGTTGAATGTGCGCACCATTACCATACAGTCTTTCATTCCTTCGTAGAAAATGCTGCCAGTAACGTTTCGCTCGTTTACGTAAAGGCGCAGATTGCCAGTGCTTGCAATACTGATGCTTGCCAATAGTGGCCTGTCTTTAAGCGTATATAGCTTTCTATACCATACTTCGCAAGAATCGTTTGGCAAGGGATATGACACCCAGTGGGTACCGAATTCTTGTGCTTGAGAATTCAGTACCCAAAGGAGTGTCATGATAATCGTTGTGATAAGTTTCATATAGTTTTTGTTTCGCCAGGCTTGAATTGTAGCATGGTTTGTTTGCCGTTATAATAGACCTTGAGCATGCTGGCTTTCTTGCTTGTGATGGTAGCCTTGGCTACCTTGCCTTTTTCCCAAGTCAGATTTATTTCATAATTTCCTCTCGCCTTGATGCCTTTTATCTCTCCTTCTTGCCACTCATTAGGCAGGGCAGGCAGTAAATACATCTCTTCGCCATCGCATTGCATCAGCATCTCACAGATGCCTGCCGCTCCTCCAAAATTGCCATCTATTTGGAATGGGGGATGGGCATCGAATAGGTTGGGGTAAGTGCCGCCAGAACGGTGAGTCGTATCGTTGAAACTATCGGGACTTACATAGGTGAGCAATTTGCGAAATAGTAGATATGCTTTGTCTGCTCTGTGGAGACGTGCCCAAAGATTTATGCGCCATCCTGTGCTCCATCCCGTTGAGTTGTCGCCTTTGATTTCCAAAGTCTTGGTGGCTGCAGCTGCTAGTTCTGGTGTCTTGTCAACCGAGATTTGATGAAAAGGATAGAGACCTAATAGGTGTGACTGATGACGGTGGTGCCAATCCTGGTCTTCCCAGTCGTGATACCATTCCATCAGGTTACCTCGCTTGCCGATGTGGTATGGACGAAGTCGGTTCATGGCTGTTTGCAATTGTTGCCTATAGTCTGCGTCTATGTCTAGTACCTTTGAAGCCTTGATCGTGTTTTTGAAGAGTTCTCGTATTATGGCTAGGTCGGCAGTGCCCCCATATAGAGTGCTACCACGATACCCCTTGTCTGTGATGTAATCAGCTTCAGGAGAGGTACATGGTGCTGTTATCAACTCCTTTGGGTTGTGAGGGTCGGGAATGAGCCAATCTAAGAGAAAATCAGCGGCTCCCTTCATGAGAGGATAAGCCGTGTTGCGTAAATATTCTGTGTCGCGTGTATAGTCGTAGTGGTCCCATAGAGTTTGTACGAGCCATGCTCCTCCCATTGCCCAGTTGCTCCATTGCGGACTTTCGTTTCCTGTGCCTACGGGATTAGACATCGCCCAAATGTCTGTGTTATGCCCTGCGCACCATCCCTTGTTTATCCCGTAGAAATGTTGAGCGTTGTGCCTTCCTGTGGTTGCCAGCCCTTTTACCAACCCATCTACAGGATCAACGAGCTCTGAAAGGTTAGTTGTCTCTGCTGGCCAGTAGTTCTCTTCCAAATTGATGTTGGTGGTATAGTTGCCTCGCCAAGGAGAGTATAGTGCTGGAGCCCATAATCCTTGTAGATTAGCTGGTACTCCTGGGGTGCGGCTACTGCTGATAAGTAAGTATCTGCCATATTGGAAATAGAGCATTTCTAGGTAGGGATTGCTCTCGTGATAGTCGCTGTAGGCAAGTAATTGTTCGCGAGTCGTTCGTTTCTTGTCAAAACGTGCCTTGCCAAGCTGTAGGCTCACTCTGTTGAAAAGTTGCTTGTAGTCGGTTATGTGGCGCTGGCGAAACTCGTCATACGTGTAGTTGACTAAGTGCCAGGCATCGTCTGTTACATTTTCTAGATAGGGAGCTCCTTCTTTTACAGGGTGTTTGTCGAAACCGTTGTAGCTTGTCTCGTTGACGAGGTATACGATGGCTTCGCTTACTCCTTTTAGATGGAGAGTGGAATCGGTAGCCCAGATTTCCCCGTCGGTGTTGTTTACCTTCACGACCGAACAGTAGTGTATGCTATTTGCTTCTTCCCCAGTTACGTGCCCAGTCATGGTGATTTGGTGCTGAGAAGCTTTGGCTTGATGGGGAATGAGCGAGGTGAGAGAAATGTCACAGTTGATAGCTTCCTTTTTTGAGGCACCCAACTTGATAGCTATCATTTTGTCAGGGTGTGAAGCGAAGTATTCTCGTGTAAATCTTATACCATTGCGGAGATAGTTGAGGCTTGCCATCGAGTTTTCAAGGTCTAGTTCACGATAGTAGCTTTCAACTTTTCCTTGATTGCAATCTTTTATTTTGAGCAAGCCTAGTGGTTGGTAATACTCCGAATTGTGACCTTGCACAAAATGTTGCAGAGAGTCTGCTGTCTTGTAATCTTCCTTAAACAGTGCCTCCCTGATTTTGCTAATCCATTTGTAAGAGTCGCCACCTTCATTTTTGTCAACAGGTGTTCCCGTCCACAACGTAAGGTCGTTGACATAGATGGAATCAGTACCGGTTCCGCCATATATGAGTGCTCCCAATTTGCCATTTCCAATGGGAAGAGATTCTTCGAAGGCTTTTGCTGGCTGATTGTACCATAATTTGATTGGGAGTTGGGCTCCATGGCTTGGTATGCTGACCGAAAGGGTAAGTGAGAAAACGAAGCCTAAGTGTTTCATGTTTGGTTTGTTTAAATGAAAAGGGGGGTAGACTCAAGTTTGAGTCCACCCCCTTTTATGTTAATAACTTGCTTTATGCGTCGATGTTGGCGTATGTTGCATTTTGTTCGATGAACTCGCGGCGTGGCTCTACATCGTCGCCCATCAGCATAGAGAATATCTCGTCTGCCTGGGCAGCATTCTCGATGGTAACCTGTTTGAGCAAGCGGGTGGAAGGATCCATGGTGGTCTCCCAAAGTTGCTCTGGGTTCATCTCACCCAAACCTTTGTATCGCTGAGTGTGGATGTTCTTGTCTTCTTGTCCTTCTCCATACTTGTCGAGGAAAGCCTGGCGCTGCTGCTCTGTATAGCAGTACTCGCTCACCTTGTTTTTGAACGAACACTTGTAGAGTGGTGGGGTAGCGATGTAGAGGTGTCCCTCCTCGATAACCTTTGGCATGAAGCGATAGAAGAGTGTCATAATCAATGTGTCGATGTGTGAACCATCGACATCGGCATCGGTCATGATGATAATCTTGTCGTAGCGCAATTTCTCGGTGTTCGCCTCCTTGCTGTCCTCGCCGTCAACACCGAAGCGGACGCCGATACTCTGGATGATGTTCATCACAGACTCAGCCTCGAACACTTTATGCCACTGTACTTTCTCTACGTTCAGGATCTTACCACGCAATGGGAGGATAGCCTGATGGAAACGGTCACGTCCCTGCTTGGCTGAACCACCAGCCGAATCACCCTCGACGAGGAAGATCTCGCACTCCTTTGGATCCTTGATGGAGCAGTCGGCGAGTTTGCCTGGTAAGCCACCACCGGTCATGAAGTTCTTGCGCTGTACGCTCTCACGTGCTTTGCGGGCTGCGATACGAGCGGTGGCAGCCAAGACTACCTTTTCGCAGATGCGTTTTGCCTCATCTGGATGTTCCTCCAGATAATCTGCCAACGCTTCGTTTACTGCCTGCTGAACGGCACCCTGTACCTCACTGTTGCCGAGCTTGGTCTTGGTCTGTCCCTCAAACTGTGGCTCGGCTACCTTGATGGAGATAACGGCAGTGAGACCCTCGCGGAAATCCTCTGGTGCAATCTCTACCTTGGCCTTCTCTATCTGCTTGGAGATTTGTGGGTCGTTTTCTGCATAAGCCTTCAAAGTGCGAGTCAACGCCATACGGAAACCTGTCAGGTGTGTACCACCCTCGATGGTGTTGATGTTATTGACGTATGAGTGGATGTTCTCTGTATAGTCTGTATTATACATGATGGCAATCTCGATAGGAATGCCCTGCTTCTCAGTCTTCAGATAGATGACATCATCGAAGAGGTGGGTGCGATGGCGATCCACGTAGCGCACGAATTCCTTCAAGCCATCCTTGGCATGGAACACTTCCTGCTTGGTCTTACCTTCCTCGTCTGGACGGAGGTCGGTCAAGGTAATCTTGATACCTGCGTTGAGGAATGCCAATTCTCGCATGCGGCTGGCGATGATGTCCCACTTGTAAACAGTGTGTGTGAATATGGTTGGGTCTGGCCAGAACTGCTGACGCGTTCCGCGCTTGGTGGTCTCACCGACAACCTTCACGGGATAGAGGGGCTTGCCCTTCTCGTATTCCTGCTGGTAAATCTTGCCGTCACGGAACACCTGTGACTTCATGTGGGTAGAGAGCGCATTCACACAGCTGACACCCACACCATGCAAACCACCGGAAACTTTGTAGGAACCTTTGTCAAACTTACCACCAGCATGGAGCACAGTCATTACTACTTCGAGAGCTGATTTGTGAAGCTTTTCGTGCATATCGACAGGGATGCCACGACCATTGTCTTCTACTGTGATAGAGTTGTCTGGGTTGATGGTAACTTCAATCTCAGTGCAATAACCGGCCATAGCCTCGTCGATGGAGTTGTCTACGGTCTCGTTTACCAAGTGGTGAAGACCCTTTTCCGAAATGTCGCCAATGTACATTGCCGGACGCTTACGAACAGCTTCCAAGCCTTCGAGTACTTGAATGTTGCTCGCAGAATAATTATTTGCGTTGTTTTGATTTTCTGCCATTTCTAGTTTTGTCTTATTTCCGTGCAAAGATACTAAAAAAAAACGAGAAACATATATTTTTAATGGAGAAAAAACTACTAAAATAAGATAAAAAATTAAAAGAATAAGGCTGTAATCCCATATGGAACTACAGCCTTATTTATTTCTTTTGCTTTGACTTATCAGTTAGGCCAACTTAGCGATGTGCTTTGTAAGACCAGACTTCAAGTTTGCAGCCTTGTTGTCGTGGATAACGTTGATCTTAGCCAACTTGTCTAAAAGCTTCTGTACTGTAGGATAGAGCTTAGCAGCCTCTTCCTTGTCAGACATGTTGCGCAACTTGCGGACAGCATTGCGCATAGTCTTTGCATAATACTTATTGTGCAAAGCCTTCTTCTTGTCCTGACGGATTCTCTTAATTGATGATTTGTGATTTGCCATCTTCTATGTAATTATTTTTTTATTCTTTATATGTTTGTAGTCCCTAGCAGAGTCGAACTGCTCTTTAGAGAATGAAAATCTCTCGTCCTAACCGATAGACGAAGGGACCATCGCTGTTTTGCGGGTGCAAAGTTACTACTTTTATTTCAATCCTACAAATTTTTAGCTGAAAATTTTCTCTAAATGCACATTTTTTTGTAATTTTGCCTTGTTTTTTAGTGAATATAGGGAAAATGGAAGTTAAAACTAGAGCTATCGTGTTGCAAACCATAAAGTATGGTGATTCTCAACTTATCGTGGATTTCTTAACCGAAAAGTTGGGAAGGCTCTCATTTATAGTTCGTACACCCAAGTCTCCTAAAGCAAAGATGAAACGTCAATTCTTTCAGCCATTGATGGTTCTGAATATAGAGTTTGACCATCGGCCGAAAGTAGGCTTGCAAAAGTTGAAGGACGTAAGCATCTGTATACCTTTTATAGATATACCTTTCTCTCCTTATAAGTTGGCAATATCCATGTTCCTTTCTGAAATGCTGGGATATGCCACTAAAAATGAGCAGCAGAATGAGCCACTTTTTCTATTCATCATGGAGAGTATTTCTTGGCTAGATCATGCTCCCGACAGGTTTGCCAATTTTCATATAGTATTCTTGATGCGCCTTACTTTCTTTTTAGGGTTTTCGCCGAACGTTGAAAGTGGTGTTGATGGTCGGTATTTTGATTTGGAGGATGGTTGTTTTGTTCCGTATGTACCTGTGCATCGCCGCTATTTAAATGAGAGTGATTCTGTGCGACTACTCAATCTCTTGCGTCTAAGCTATGAAACAATGCACCTCTACACAATGTCTCGTATAGATAGAAACCGTTGTGTAGAGGTGATTTTGGAATATTATAAGATTCATGTGCCCGGATTCCCTGAACTGAAAAGCTTCTCTATTCTACAGGAACTTTTTGACTGATAAAATAATAAATGAGTCATCGGCTTGTCGGACCTTTCTATGCAAAGCTGATAACGCCCTGTACAGTATTGTCGCTATCTTCGTTGTTCTTCTCCTCTGTC
Source organism: Candidatus Segatella violae (assembly GCA_002440225.1). GTDB lineage: Bacteria > Bacteroidota > Bacteroidia > Bacteroidales > Bacteroidaceae > Prevotella > Prevotella violae. The sequence goes on along the minus strand of DJSH01000029.1, from coordinate 60,445 downwards.
TCTCTATTGCCCGAGGCAATGTTTCTGATTTCCTCTAGGGTCTGGCGAGTTCGTTTAAAAGTTGGCGTGTTCTCAACCTGAAGAATAACGTCTTCGTTGTCAAGGTCTTCTGGACGGAACAGGAATATGTGTGGATGTCGTTTGTACTGTGTCGTATTTCCATCTGACCCATAGTAACGTTTTCTCCTGTCTTCTCTTTCTGCTCTTTTCTCTTCCTCCTCTGCAAGACGACGAGACTCCTCTTCTGTATGTTTCTTGAGGTGGCGATTCATTCCTTCGACATCCTCAAGCCCAAAGCCTGTTGCGAGCACTGTTACCTTGACTCTGGCTCCCAGTTCGGGATCGATAGCCAATCCCCATTTTAACTCAAAGTCATCGCCGAATTTCTCCATGAAGTCGTTTACATCGTTCATCTCATCCATGGTCAAGCCAGGGTTGTCTTTTTTCTCGCTGGCAAATGCTATGCTCAAAAGTATCTTCTTAGAGTTGAATACATCGTTGTCGTTAAGCAAAGGGGAATTAAGTGCATCTTCGATGGCTTTTTTCACTCTTCCTTCTCCTTCTCCATATCCAGTACTCATGATAGCCACTCCACCATCCTTCAATACAGTTTTCACGTCGTTGAAGTCTAGGTTGATCAATCCGTGTACAGTGATAATCTCAGCGATACTCTTGGCTGCTACGCTTAATGTGTCGTCTGCTTTTCCGAAAGCATCAAGTACTGCTAGATCTGGATATATTTGGCGGAGTCGCTCGTTGTTGATAACCAGCAAGGCATCTACGTGCTTTGACATCTCTTCAACGCCGTCAAGGGCTTGGTCTATCTTCTTAGGCCCCTCGAAACGGAAAGGAATGGTAACGATTCCAACAGTAAGAATGCCTAGCTCCTTGCTGACACGAGCTATGACTGGAGCTGCGCCGGTTCCGGTTCCACCTCCCATACCTGCCGTGATAAATGCCATCTTTGTTCCGTCATTAAGCATGTTCTTGATGTCTTCAAGAGTTTCTTCTGCTGCTTGACGCGCTTTTGCAGGTTTGTTGCCGGCTCCAAGACCTTCCTTGCCCAATTGTAGATGTACTGGTACTGGTGAGTCGTTGAGTGCCTGGTTATCTGTGTTGCAGAGTACAAAACTTACATCGTGAATACCCTCACGATACATGTGGTTGACAGCGTTGCCACCGCCACCACCAACACCTATCACCTTAATGATACTGTTCTCTTTCTCTGGTTCCCCAAAGTCTAAGATATGTGGTGTATTTGTATTATCTTGCATAGTTGTATTATCTTTATGTTGTTTGTCTATCTATTATCTTGCTAAAAAGTATTACTCCTCTTCCGAGATAGTATCCTTTACGAACTTTTTAAATCCTCTCATCATCTTGTGGATGAGGCTCTTTTCCTTCCTTTCTTGTGCAAGACGAGCTTCTTCCTCCTCGGCAGCGATTCTTGCAGCCTCTTCTTCTTGCTCTTTCTTGCGGCGGGCATCTTCCTCGGCTTTCTGCTTTTCTGCTGCTGTCAGTACAACACCTGTGCCTACCGTCTCGTTAGGATTGCGTGGAGCTTTATGCTGTTCGTTTATTTGTGCTTTCTCTCCGACGGTGTTGAATAAATCTGTGCCTATTTCGTCGCCGGCGCAATTCATGTCTCCCTTTGCTAAAAGCCCCAATACCGTGTTCATCGTACCATCGTGGTTGGTGATCTTTGGATCTTTTGAGTTGACGGTCTGTGTGATAAATTTGGCAATACGCACTTTGTCTATATGTGTGTGAGTTTTGAATACCTTGTCTATCTCAGGCATGTTGCTACCACCACCTGTCAAGATGATGCCTCCCATTAGTTTGTCGGAATATTCAACAGGAATTTGGAACCAGGCGTTTTCTACTATTTCCTCAACACGTGCTTCTACAATTTCGATAAACTTCTTGCTTTCTACAGTTCTGTCTTTATCGATGGAATAATTGAGCGTTGGGTCGATGTTGCTGATGTCGGTATATGCTTTGGCATATTTCAATTTCATCTTTTCGGCATCGCTTTCTTCCATCTGTAGGCAGCTCAAATCCTTGGTTATATTGTTGCCGCCTAAAGGAATGACCGAGAGATGGCGCAGTATCCCTTTATAATATACGGATACAGTTGTCGTGTCGGCACCAAGGTCAACAAGCATACAACCTGCTCGCTTCTCTGAATCTGTCAACACGCTGTCTGCCATTGCCAAAGGTGCCAAATACATTTCAGCGATAGGTATGTTGGCATTCTCGAAGCAGGTGTTGATGTTGTTGTAGAAATTCTTGCGCCAGAGAATGTTAAGGAATATACCTTCCAGATGGTTGCATTGTATGCCAACAGGGTCTATCTGGAATTGGTTGTCAATCTTATATTCCTGTGTTGCTGCATCTAAAATCTCTTGATCAGGGTATGTCATGTTGCGGTTGATATCCATGAGCTCATTAATCATCTCCTGGGAGATGATGGTGTTGCCGGGTAAATCTTTCACGATGACATTCTTGATGCTACGGATGGAGCGTCCGCCCACTCCTACATAGACCTGGGTGATGTCTTGCTTCAAGATGTTCTTTAATTTCTTGATGATGCTTGTTAGGCATTGGCAAGTCTTGTCGATGTTATAAATTACACCCTTTCTGATGCAAGAAGACGAGTCTTCCTCGACGGTAGCCAGTACTGTGATGCTGCCGTCTAAATTCTTCTGTCCTGCTATACCTGTCATCTTAGATGAGCCAAGTTCGATAGCTACAATAAATTCCTTTGGCATAGTTCTTATATTATCTTAATCTGTTTCTATATTGTTATATTAGCTGTTATGATGCTTCGTGCATATAATCTGATTGTCAAACTCTATATTGATATATGAGTATTTGTTCCAACCAGCTTGGGAAAGACCATACTTGTAGAATTTCTCCAGACGATCCATCTTCTTGTTGACGAAATTGTTGATGTCCTTTTCTCGTTTGTCGATGATGTTGGTCTCGGGCAGGTTCCCTATATATATAATGTGGTTGCCTACTCGGGGAACCAGTTCGATGCTTCTGTCGGGTAGAACGTTGATTTGTTCTATTTGGTTCCGCCAAAGTTCGTTTGCCATCAGGGCTTTGCTCAGCAACGAGATGTATTTTTGTGCGTACCAGCGGTTGATGTAGCCCGTAGCGATAATGATGTCGCTTGTATAGTTGGTATTGGGCATTATCTGGTTGTGGTCGTCGATGTAATAGTCTTCGTTGTTATTGCTCTTGATTCTTACGATTGGCATGCGTTGGGTCAGGTAAATGTCTACTAAGCCATCCTGTGTCTTGTAGCATTCTGCCGTCTTCACAAAAGGACTTGTCTTCAATGTCTCCTCTATTTTGCGGGAGTTTACGTCCCTCAAGGGCTTTTCCAGCGGGTAGAGTTTCTTGATTTCCAGTCGCTTCTTGATTTCCTTCGCATTCAGAAAACCATTGGTCATCTCATCTTGGATGTTGATGTTCACCCTGGTACATACCATGTTTGATTCATCAGGCTTATTAAACTTGGTGAATGCAAACACTAGATAGGTACCGAGTACTAAGTCTAGTGCGATGATGATGGTTTTCTTCCAATTGATATGCATCTATTTTTCTTCTAGAATTTTTGTGATTTGTGGAACATAATTGTCCAAGTCGCCAGCTCCTAAGATAATCAGAACGTCGAAATCGCGTTTCTTCACCAAGTCTAGCACGTCTTCTTTGTGTATCATGCTCTTTTCTACACCAGGTTTCAAGTTGTCGTAAATCAACTTGGAGGTAACGCCAGGTATAGGTTTCTCACGTGCTGGATAGATGTCGCAGAGGATTACTTCGTCGAGAAGACTCAAGCTGTTTGCAAAGTCTTTGTAGAAGTCTCTGGTACGTGTGTACAGGTGGGGTTGGAAAATGGCGGTAATCTTGCGATCCTTATACAGCTCTCTGATACTCTTTGCACTCTGATAGATTTCCTTTGGATGGTGAGCATAGTCGGAGAGGAAGACAATCTTGTCGTTCTTGATCTTGAAGTCGAAACGACGCTCCACACCTTCGTATGTCTTCATGCCGTTGCGCAACTCGTCGGCAGTGCAACCATTCAACTGTGCCATAGCCATAGCTGCCACGCCGTTCTCGATGTTGATAGGCACAGGCTGACCAAGCTCCACACCCTTCACGTTCTCGATAGGAGAAACGAAGTCGAAGGTAATCTCGCCGTTGTCAATCTTGATGTTCTCGGCATGGAAATCTCCCTCGTTGAGGCTGTACTCATATATCTTGACACCATCTTGTACGTGCTGTTTCATCTCTAAGTTCTTGTGGATGATGAGAGCTCCACCTGGCTGAATCAATTCTGTGTAGTGACGGAAGCTTTCGAGATAAGCTTCCTTGGTACCGTAGATGTCCAAGTGGTCTGGGTCGGTGGCGGTGATGACACTCATCCACGGGCGCAACCAGTGGAAACTGCGGTCGAACTCATCGGCTTCGATTACCACGTAGTCACTCTTGTCTGACAAGATGTAGTTGGTGCCGTAGTTCTTGGAAATGCCACCCAAAAAGGCATTGCAGTCGATATGGCTTTGGTGCATGATGTGAGCGCACATGGTTGATGTGGTAGTCTTTCCATGAGTTCCTGCAACACACAATCCCTTGTGTGTGCGAGTTAAGGTGCCCAGAACCTGTGCACGTTTCTCGATGGTGAAGCCATTCTCATGGAAGTAAACTAGCTCTTTGTGTTCAGCAGGTATGGCTGGCGTGTAAATTACCATGGTAGATTTTGCATCCTTGCATGCCTCTGGTATTTGGTTTACATCCTCTTCATAATGAATGAGCATGCCCTCTTTCTCCAATTCGCGTGTCAAATTGGATGGGGTTTTGTCATAACCTGCTACTACCAATTCCTTATTGAGAAAATATCTTGCGATAGCGCTCATGCCGATGCCACCAGCGCCCACAAAGTATACTGCTTTAATATCTTTCAGTTCCATTATTTTGTTGCTAATTTTATCACTTCGTCGGCGATTACGTCGGCAGAATTCTTTAATCCTAATTTCTTGATATTGTCACATAGAGACTGGAGCTTGGCTTCGTCCTTCACGGTCTCGACAGCTTTCTTGAGCAATACTGCTGGTGCCTCTGCGTCTTTCACGTAGATGGCTGCGTCCTTATTGACAAGAGCCATGGCGTTCTTCGTCTGGTGGTCTTCTGCCACGTTAGGGCTAGGTACCAAGATGACGGCTTTTCCTATAAGGCAGAACTCGCTGATGCTGCTGGCTCCGGCACGGCTGATCACTAAGTCGGCAGCTTTGTAGGCTGCACCCATATCGCTGATGAAGTCTGTCACCTTGAGCATAGGTAAATCCTTGCCCTTCAGTTGCTCCATGATGGCAGCGTTGTAATATTTACCTGTTTGCCAGATAAACTGAACGCCGCTTTGCTCTACCAAGTCGAGGTGCTGCAGCACGCTCTCGTTGATGGTTCTTGCGCCGAGGCTGCCACCCACGAGTAGGATGGTCTTCTTATCTGGGTCGAGTCCAAACTGTTTGCGCGCCTCTTCCTTGCTGATAGTTGTATCCAGTACGTTCTGTCTAACAGGGTTGCCTGTCATGATTATCTTGTCTGCAGGGAAGAAACGTTCCATGCCTTCGTAAGCCACACAAATCTTGTCGGCTTTCTTTGCCAATAATTTGTTGGTGACGCCTGCATACGAGTTCTGTTCCTGTATAAGGCAAGGTATGCCCTTGCTTGCACATACGTTGAGGGTTGGCCCGCTAGCATATCCACCTACACCTACAGCAGCCATTGGCTTGAAATTCTTGATGATGCTCTTGGCCATGCGCTGGCTCTTCCATATCTTGAAAAGTACGGCGATGTTCTTGAGCAAGTGCTTTCTGTCGAAACCGCAGATTGGCAGGCCTTTGATTTCGTAACCAGCTGCAGGTACACGCTGCATTTCCATTCTGCCGAGTGCGCCAACAAACAAAATCTTTGCATCAGGGCGCTTTGCCTTGATGGCGTTTGCGATGGATACTGCAGGGAAGATGTGACCTCCCGTACCGCCACCACTTATGATGATTCTTAATTCATTATTCATATCCGTTCGTGTTTATAACGCAAAGGTAAATAAAAAAATCCATTTAATGGCAATTTTTACCTAATTTATTATACTCTTTTTTTATGCAGCTGCAAAATTGTCGATATTTGCCTTGTTTTGTGGCAATTCTTTCTTCTTTGCAGTGCGACTGATGCTCAGAATGATGCCTAGGTAGAGACAGTTGATGATGGTGGAGGTTCCACCTCTACTGATGAGTGGAAGAGGCTGCCCGGTTACTGGTGCCAACCCCACAGCTACCGCCATGTTGAAAAGGGCTTGGGTGACGAGCATGATGGCTAGTCCCATGCAGAAGAATGCAGGGAAATTGTTCTCGCAGCGATTGGCTATCCTTCCTGCTCTGAACAGCAGGATGATGTATAGCAAAGCCACGCCTCCAGCTCCCCAAATGCCCATTTCCTCAATGATGATGGCATAGATGAAGTCGGAGAAGGCTTGCGAGAGAAAATCGCGCTCCACGGAATTGCCAGGTCCCTTGCCCACGATGTTGGATGAAGCTATTGCGATGTTGGCGTGTGCCACTTGGGCATCCTTGTCGAGGTCTACTTCTTCTGGAGGCACAGGCTTAGAGTTGATAAACTTGTCAATTCTAGCCTTCCAGGTGTCTGCACGGTGGAACATCTTTTGCGCCATGTTAGGCTTTTCCTGCTCTTTGTTGACATCTTCCGTGAGGGTGTTCTCTGGCTTGTTGGCTTCGTTGCCATGGTCTTGTCCCACAATCATGATGCCGGCAAATGCCATGACGATGACTATCATCACCGCACCTACCAATTTGCCGATTTGCCGCATAGGTACCCTTCCGATGATCATCATGCACAGGATGGTGATGCATAGAAGCATAGCCGTAGACAGGTTCTCTAATCCGATGAGCAATACAAACAGGCTGGTAGCCATCAAGATATACTTGAAAGCTCTAGGGTCTGCCCCTTTCTCTGTCTGCATGGCGCTGAGTATCTGTGCTACCGCCAGGACCACAGCCCCCTTGGCAATCTCCGACGGTTGAAACTGAATGCCGATAAAGTTTACCCAGCGTGAAGCTCCGTTGGTAGACTGACCTGCCACCAATACCCACACGAGCATGATGAGCGATGGAATCATGATAAAGGGTGTGAGAATCTTGAAATACTTACACTTCACCTTGAGCATGCATATCATCGTTAACAGACCACCTATCAAAAGCAGGATGTGCCTGATGACAGGGGCCATGTAGTTGCCGCTTTTGTACGACAAAGAGCTGGAGGCAGAATATACCTCCACGATGCTAATCATGCAAAGGAAGAAGAAAATCATCCAAATCACCTTGTCTCCCTTGAAAATGTTACCTATGCTCTTGTTGTTCATCTTTTTGTTGTCCTATCTATATCCTTTGTTTTTTGAGAATATTATTCTCCAATGGCTCTTACCAAATTCTTGAACTGCTCGCCTCGGTCTTCCATGTTCTTGAAGAGGTCGAAGCTAGCGCAGCATGGACTTAGCAATACTGTGTCGCCTGGTTTTGCTAGTTTCTGACAAGCCTTTACACAGTCAATCATGCTGTGGGTGTCGCATACAGGGATGCCCAGCTCGTCGAAATTGTCGTGCAGTTTTTTATTGTCGGCGCCGAGATATACGATGCCCACGCACTTCTGCTTTACCAATTCCTTGATTTGGTTGTAGTCGTTACCTTTGTCCTTTCCACCAACGATGAGTATGGTAGGCGTCTTCATGCTTTCCAATGCATACCAACAGGCGTCTACATTGGTAGCCTTGGAGTCGTTGACATAATAAACGCCGCCAAATTTGCCTACTTTTTCCAAGCGATGCTCTACGCCAGGGAAATCGCTGAGCCCCTTGTGGATAGTTTCTTGGTCGATGCCTGCGATGTTGCATGCTAGGCCTGCAGCCAAGCTGTTGTAAATGTTATGTTTGCCGCTGAGGCTCATGTCTTCCTGTGGCATCTCGAAGTGGGTAGGATAGTCGAGCTGGTACTTGCCGTTGTCGATGTAGCCCACGGTTCCCTCTTCCTTTGTCTCGGCGAATCTGCAGAGATGGCTCTTGAGATCGTACTTCTTCACTTCCTTGGTTACGATAGGGTCGTCGTTCCAATAGATGAAACTATCTTCCTCGGTTTGGTTCTGGGTGATGCGCATCTTGGCATCGGTGTAGTTCTGCATCTTGAACTCGTAGCGGTCCAGATGGTCTGGAGTGATGTTGAGCAAGATGGCGATGTTGGCACGGAAGTCGTACATGTTATCGAGTTGGAAACTGCTCAATTCGATGACATACCACTTGTGTGGAGTCTCTGCCACTTGCAATGCCAGACTCTTGCCGATGTTGCCAGCCAAGCCTACGTCTAAGCCTGCCTTCTTGAATATGTGGTATATGAGAGATGTGGTGGTGGTTTTACCGTTGCTGCCCGTGATGCAAACCATCTTGGCATCGGTATATCTGCCAGCAAACTCAATCTCGCTGATGATATGTGTACCTTTTGCCATCAGTTTCTGAATCATCGGAGCCTCCTTAGGGATGCCCGGACTCTTGATAACTTCGTCGGCGTCGAGAATCTTCTCTTCAGTATGATGGCCCTCTTCCCATTCGATGTTGTGGTCGTCCATCAACTTCTTGTATTTGTCTTTGATTTTCGACATGTCAGAGACGAATACCTCAAAACCCTCCTTCTTTGCCAGCACGGCAGCTCCTGCGCCGCTCTCGCCAGCTCCTAAAATTACAATTTTGCTCATATTGTTATTTTATCTTATCTTTAATGTTATGATAGTCAATGCTGCCAGTATGATGGTTACTATCCAGAAACGGATGGTAATCTTCGACTCATGGAAGGCATTGTGTGGCTTCTTGAACAGGTACTTGCAGTCTGGGTCGAGCTGGCTGTCCTGCGTGCGGAAGTTGTCGTGGATTGGGGTGCGCTTGAAGATGCGCTGCTTCACGCCATGGCGCTTGCCCAACTTGTAGTAGTACACCTGCACGATGACACTGAGGCTCTCCACGAAGAAGATACCGCAGAGGATAGGCAACATCAACTCCTTGTGGATGATGATGGCACCCACGGCGATGATGCCACCGATGGTTAGCGAACCGGTGTCGCCCATGAATACTTGGGCTGGGTAGGCGTTGTACCAGAGGAAACCGATGAGGGCTCCGATAAACGCACAGAAGAATACCACTAGCTCCTCGGAGCCAGGGATATACATGATGTTGAGGTAGGCGGCAAACTGGATGTGGGATGACACGTATGCCAGGATGCCTAGTGCCACACCTATGATGGCTGAGTTGCCGGCACACATTCCGTCCATGCCATCGTTGAGGTTGGCACCGTTGGATACGGCAGTAACCACGAAAATGGTCATGATGACAAAGAGTATCCATCCCGCAGCCACCTTGTATTTACCGCAGAAACTTGTGATGCGCGAGTAATCCAAGTTGTGCCCTTTGATAAATGGGATGGTGGTTTTCAACGACTTGGTTGCCTCGGTGCGGTGAGTGACCACGGTCTCTTGTCCCTGGCGCTCAATGGCGAGATTTTCGTTCATCTTCACATCAGGCGAAGCCCATAGCACCAAGCCTACGATGAGGCCGATGCCTATCTGTCCCACAATCTTGTAACGACCTTTCAATCCCTCCTTGTCGCGCTTGAATATCTTGATGAAGTCATCCATGCCACCGAGGAATCCAAGCCAAACGGTGGTGATGATCATCAGGATGAGATAGATGTTGCGCAAACGTCCCAGTAATATTACCGGTATGAGGATGGCCATGATGATGATGACGCCACCCATCGAAGGCACGCCAATCTTTTTGACACCAAATGGGTCGATGCTAGCATCGCGCTGTGTCTCGGTGATTTGCTTGCTCTTGAGGTACTTGATGAATTTCTCGCCAAACCAAGCGGAGATAATCAGTGACAGGATGAGTGCGAGCAGAGCTCGGAATGAGATGTAGCCCCACATGTGGGAACCGGAGATTCCCCATTGCTCCAGAAATCTAAAGAGATAGTATAACATTCTTTCTTTTGCTTCTTAAATTTACTAATCTTGTTTTTTATTTCTGAGGAATGCCAAAGATGTCACGAAGCACTTCCTTGTCGTCGAAGTGGTGCTTTACGCCCTTCACGTCTTGATAGTTCTCATGTCCCTTGCCGGCAACGAGGATGACGTCGCCCTTCTGTGCCATCATGCAGGCTGTGCGGATGGCTTCCTTGCGGTCCACGATGCTCACCACCTTCTTCATCTGTTGTGCGTTGAGACCAGCGAGCATGTCGTTGATGATGTCTTGTGGCTCCTCGAAACGTGGGTTGTCGCTGGTGATGATGACCTTGTCGCTCTGTTTCACAGCCTCCTGTGCCATCAATGGGCGCTTGCCCTTGTCACGGTTGCCGCCGGCACCGCATACGGTGATGACATGGCCGCCCTTGCCGTCGAGTACTTCATGGATGGCGTTCAAAACGTTCTCCAGTGCATCTGGGGTGTGGGCATAGTCCACGATGGCTGTATAGCCGTCTGGCGACTGGATTGGCTCCAATCTTCCGCTTACGCTGTGCAGGGTACTCATCACGACGAGGATGTCCTCAGGCTTCTTGCCTAGCATGATGGCTGCACCATATACGGCGAGCAAGTTGCTCACATTAAACTTACCGATGAATTGTACGCCTACTTCTCTTCCGTCTATCTCTAGGTACATGCCGCCGAAGTGGCACTCCAGGATCTTTGCCTTGAAATCTGCCATGGTGCGGGTAGAGTAGGTCTTGATGGTTGCCTTGGTGTTCTGAACCATGATCATGCCGTTCTTGTCGTCGGCGTTGGTGATGGCGAAGGCGGTCTTAGGCAGACCATCGAAGAATGCCTTCTTGGCATTGCGATAGTTCTCGAAAGTCTTGTGGTAGTCGAGATGGTCGCGAGTTAAGTTGGTGAAGATGCCGCCGGTGAAGTTCAGACCACCGATGCGCTTCTGTGCGATGGCATGTGAGGAGCACTCCATGAAAGCATATTCACAGCCTGCCTCCACCATCTTGCCGAGGAGCTCGTTCAGCTCGATAGGGTCTGGGGTCGTATGGTCTGCAGGGATTGCCTCGTCCTCGATATAGTTGCATACGGTGGAGAGCAAACCACACTTATGGCCGAACTTGCGGAACATATTATATAATAAGGTGGCGATGGTGGTCTTGCCGTTAGTACCGGTTACGCCCACCAACTTCAATTTTCTTGAAGGGTCGCCGTAGAAGAGGGTAGCAACCTTTCCTACAGCGTCCTCGGTCGATTCTACCTGAATGTAAGTTACGCCTTCTGCTTTCTCCTCAGGCAAGTCTTCGCACAACACCGACTTGGCGCCGAGCTCGATAGCCTTTGGAATAAACTTGTGACCATCCACCTGGGTACCCTTCATGGCAACGAAGAGATGGCCATCCTTAATCTTGCGAGAGTCGATGTTTACCCCCGACACCTCTACATCTGCATCTCCGATAATCTGAATCGGTTTGATGTTTTTGAGTAATTCTTGTAACTTCATATCTTGTTTTTTGTTTTGTTACTAATTTGATTTCTTCTGCTTCTACACCTTATTTATATAATAGGGATGTATGTTGCCGTCATTCCAGAATGATGGAACATACACTGCCCCTCTTGGCTGGTTTGCCAGGCATGAGGCTTTGTTTCACCACCTTGCCTCTGCCGTATATCTTGGTCTTGATGCCTCGGCTCTCCATCAAGAAGATGGCGTCGCGAGCACCCATGCCCGTGATGTCTGGTACGGTGCCCTTGCCATATTGCTTTTCCTTGATGAGCTTGATGCTGTGGATGCTTGTGCGCTCTGCCTTGCCCCATATAGGGTTGCCGTTGGCGTAGCTGCCGCTCCAGTTTGTGTTGGTTCTGATGCCTAGGTGGGTGAGCACATAGTCGGCGGCAAGCACGTTGCCGCTCTTTACGTCTGGCACGAAGATGGAGGCTGAGTCGCGAGCGTCCTTCACGTCTACTTTCAGACTTTGTGCCATGATGCCCTCTGCGATGTCGTGGAATACTTTGCCGCTCATGCTTCCGCCTGATGCTGGCAAACCTGATTTCTGTATGCAGACGATGCAGCTGTATCTAGGGTTGTCGGCAGGGAAATAGCCTGCGAAACTCACCAGGTAGTTGGTGCCTCCGTTTTTGTAGCCGCCAGCACCCTTCGACACTTGCGCCGTACCCGTCTTGCCTGCCACCTTGAAGTTAGGTGAACCTGCTTTCTTTCCCAGTCCCACGCTCACCACCTGTTCCAGAATGGTCTGCAGTTCTTTGATGCTCTTCGGCTTGGCGATGTGCTCGCGCATCACTTCAGTTGGGAACTCCATGATAGTCTCTCCGTTCTTCACCACCTTGCTCACGAAACGAGGACGCACCATCTTGCCGTTGTTGGCGATGGTGTTGTAGAAAGTGAGCGTAGAGATAGGCGGTATCTGAGTCTCGTATCCGATGCTCATCCATGGCAGGGAGGTCTTTGCCCAGTTGTCGTACTGCCCATGACTGTTCTTGTGTGGCATACGTATCCTGGCAGGGGTCGCACCCACCAACGGAATCTTCAGGTCGTCGTGCAGACCGGTGCGATAGATGCCTTCCACGAATTTCTCGGGATGGTTGCGATAATGGTCGTCGATGATGCGGCTCACGCCGACATTGGAACTGTACCAAAGCGTCTGTGGCAAGGTGAGCATGCCATATCCACCCTTGCGCCAGTTGTGGTCCTTCATGTCTCGACCATACATAGGCCATACGCCGCACCCCGTTTCCACACGGTAGGTGGTGTCTACCACTCCGTCGTCGAGTGCCACGAGGATGGAGGCTGGCTTGAACACGGAGCCTGGCTCCAGCAGGTCGCTCACGGCATGGTTGTGGATCTCTCGATATTCGCCGTCGAAACATTTCTCCATGTTCACGATGGCCTTGATGTCGCCAGTAGGTACGTCCATCACGATGGCTACGCCTACGTTGGCGTTGATTTCCTTCAGTTCTTGTATCAGCGAGCGCTCGGCTAAGTCTTGCATGCTCACATCGATGGTGGTCACGATGTCGGCACCGTCGATAGGAGGGGTGTCGGTGATGTTGAGGAACTTGTTGCGCACTTTTCTGCGGTGCACGATGCCGTTGGTGCCTCGCAGAATGGAGTCGTATGAAAGCTCCAAGCCGAATCGAGCCGTGTCCTTGGCACCAAACATGGCACCGATGGTTCTGCCGGCAAGTGAGCCGTATATGCGTGTGCGGGCGTTGTATTCCTCCCAGTGGAATCCGCTCTTGTTCGGACCGAGCTTGAAGACAGGCAGGTCTTTTACCTCGGTGAATGTGTTGTAGTCGATGCGGCTAGGGTATATTGCCCAGTTGCGGCTCATCTTGGCACGCCCCTCTATCAGGTGCCGCTTGAATTCTACGGCACTTTTCTCTGGGAAGATTTTGTGGAGGCATAGACAGATGGAGTCTTGCTTCACATCCCAGAGCGAGTCGTTTTTGGCATCCTTCAGAGCCTGGAAGTCCATGAATATCTTGAATTCTGGCAGAGAACTGGCCATCAGCTGTCCGTTGCAACTAAGGATGTTGCCTCGGTTGGGCTTCACGGTCACGGAGTCTCGCTTCTGTCGTTCGGCCACTTTCATCCAGTAGTCGTGCTTGGCGGTCATGATATAGAGCGCCTTCCCAACTACAGCAAGCGCGAAAATCGACATGATGATGGCGATGGCACTATAGCGGGGCATTACTTTCTTATGGTCAAACTTGCTCATTCTTCGGGTACGTTTATGATGTAAGGAGGTTGTGTGGCGATGTGCAGCACGCTGTCTTTGTTGTTTTTCAGCATGTCGAGCACGTTGCTCTCACGACTCTTCTCGGTTATCTGACTGCTGGTAGACAAGGCTTTGTACTTGGTATCTTGCAGCTCTTTCTGTAGTTGGTCCAGCTCGATGAGGTCCTTCTGGATGCTGTATCGGTTGGAGATGTAAATGATGACGAAAAACACAATCAGGATGACGAGCCATATTTGTCGGCGTATGATTTGTGTGGTGAGGATGTCGCCACCCAGAATCTTGCGCAGGGTGAAACTGGCGGAACCTGTGGGCTCTTCCTCTGTCGCCTGCTTGGCTATCACCTCTTTGAGCGACTCCAGTGGAACGTCCTCCTCCTTGGGAGGCTCGGGTGTCGCTTGGGCTTTCTCGTCGATGATAGGCTCGCTGTTTGTGTTGTTGTCTAAGTCTTTGTTCATTTTTTCTCTGCAATTCTTAGTTTGGCGCTTCGGCTTCTTGGGTTTCTTTCTTGCTCGTCGGCATCAGGCACAATCACCTTGTTGTTCACAAGCTTGAAAGGGGTTTCTATTCTCCCGAAGAAGTCTTGCACTATTTTTCCTTCTGGGTTGCCGGCTTTCATCACGTTCTTCACGATTCTGTCTTCCAGCGAATGATAGGTTATCACTGAGAGTCTTCCGCCAGGTTTCAGCAGTTCTGTGGCTGAGCGCAGCATCTCTTTCAGGGCATCCATCTCGTGGTTCACCTCGATGCGCAGTGCTTGGAACAGCTTGGCCATGTCTTTTTTCTCTCGCTCTCGCTTGAAGAGTGGCTCCACAGCCGCCATGAAATCCTTGGTGGTGGCTATCGGTTGCTGGGCTCTTGCCTTGACGAGCGCCGAGGCGATGCGTCGGGAGTTCTTCAGCTCGCCATAGAGGTAGAAGATGTCGGCCAGGGCGGCTTCCTCATATTCGTTCACGATGTCGGCAGCAGTCTTGCCGGCGCGCTTGTTCATGCGCATGTCGAGCGGTGAGTCGAAGCGGAAGGAGAAGCCGCGGCTCTCGTCGTCGAAATGGTGGCTCGACACGCCGAGGTCGGCGAGCAAACCGCCCAATCCATCCACGCCATAGTAGCGCATCCAGTTTTTCAGATACCTGAAGTTGGAGCACACGAAGGTGAAGTCTGGATTCGGCACCACGTTCTGCTCGGCGTCGGCGTCTTGGTCGAAGCTGTATAGATGTCCGCCTTCCGAGAGTCTTGATAGAATCTCTCGTGAATGTCCGCCGCCTCCAAAGGTGACGTCGACATAGATGCCTCCGGGCTGGATGTTCAGCCCGTCGACGCTCTCCTTGAGGAGCACTGGTACATGATATGTTTCTGCTGTCTTTATCATATTTATTATTGCATGTGTACTTATTTATATAGCAATTCGGGTTCAAAGGTACATAAAATTCCCCACATAGCCACGCTTTTCTTGCCAAAATTTTAAAAACTTAATAAAAAACTTGCTTTATGGCAAAATCCACGCCCGTGTGGAGTCTTGGAGTTTTCACCTTAGTGGATGGCTCGGTTTACGCAAAAGCTCATCGATATTGTCTCATTTTTCCCTCAAATGTCGAGAAAAAGCAGGATTTTTGAGCTATTTTGATAAATTTTCGCAAAAAATGGCTCGTATTTGAAAAAGATGAGTTATTTTTGCACTTACTTATAAGTTTTAGCAAACATGAGTGCTGCAATAGAGAAAACGATCGACATAGAGAAGATACTTAAGAGCAAGATGGGAAGCAAGGCAAAATTCGTGCCTCGTTTCTTGGTGTCTTGGCTCAAAAAGTTAATCCACGAGGACCAGGTCAATGCGTTCTTGTGGGAGCATCGTGGCCAGTCGGGTACCGAGTGGCTCATCGAGTGTGTGCGCTATCTGAAAATGGATGTCGAGATTGTCGGCTTGGAAAACTTGCCCGATAAGAACGACGGCAAACTTTACACTTTCGTGTCCAATCATCCGCTGGGCGGACAAGACGGTGTGTGCCTGGGTTCCATCATCGGTGAACACTACGACGGCAAGTTCCGCTATCTGGTCAACGACCTCCTGCTCAATCTGCCGGGGCTGAAGCCTGTGTGCATCGGCATCAACAAGACCGGTCGCCAAAGTCGCGACTTCCCCCGTATGGTGGAGGCAGGATTCCAGAGCGACAACCACATGCTCATGTTCCCTGCCGGTCTCAACAGCCGCAAGCGCAAGGATGGAACCATCCACGACCTGCCTTGGAAGAAAACTTTCATCTCCAAGAGCGTGGAGTATCATCGCGACGTGGTGCCTATCCATTTCGGCGGTCGCAACTCGGAGCGATTCTATCGCATCGCCCGCTTCAGCGACAAGTATCTGCCGTTCAATCTTGCCATGCTCTTCCTCGTCGACGAGATGTACAAGAATGTGGGCAAGCATTTCCGCATCGCCATCGGCAAGCCGATACCTTGGCAGACGTTCGACAAGAGCAAGACACCTACTGAGTGGGCGCAGTATGTGGAAGACAGAGTTTACGAATTATAGAATCATATCATTATATTGAAGAGTAGTATGGAAGAAGAAATCATCCAACCGATTGACAGGGAGTTGCTCAAGAGCGAACTCACTCCCGACAAGCAACTTCGAATGACCAACAAGAGCCACAATGAAATCTACATTGTGACAGCCAACGATTCGCCTAACGTACTGAAGGAAATCGGCCGTCTTCGTGAAATCGCTTTCCGCACAGCTGGCGGAGGGTCGGGCAAATCCATGGACCTTGATGAGTTCGACTTCGGTGACAACTGCTACAAGCAGCTCATCGTGTGGAATCCCGAGGCTGATGAAATCATTGGCGGTTATCGCTATCTCCTAGGCAAGGATTGGCAGCTCGACGAGAAGGGGCAGCCAAAGCTCGCCACGAGTCACATGTTTCATTTCTCCGAGAAATTCCTCAAGGAGTACATGCCTTATACGGTAGAACTGGGGCGCTCGTTCGTGTCTCTGGAGTATCAGAATGTGCGCAAGAATACGAAGAGCATCTTCGCCCTCGACAATCTTTGGGATGGTCTTGGAGCCCTCACCGTGCTCTATCCCGACTTGAAGTATTTCTTCGGCAAAATGACCATGTATCCTTCTTATATCCGTCGCGGTCGCGATATGATTCTCTATTTCTTGAAGAAGCACTTCGATGACAAAGAGAACTTGGTAATCCCGATGAAACCGCTCAAAATCGAGACTCCGGAGAGTGAATTGGCTGCTCTCTTCACCGAGGACGACTTCAAGGCCGACTATCGCATCTTGAATAGAGAGGTTCGTAAGTTGGGTTACAACATCCCTCCTCTGGTAAATGCCTACATGGGATTGAGCCCTACGATGAAACTCTTCGGCACAGCCATCAACTATGGCTTCGGTGACGTGGAGGAGACGGGTATTCTCATTGCCATCGATGAGATATTGGAGGAAAAACGCGTGCGTCACATCAATAGTTTCATCGCCGAACACCCTGAGGCTTTCAAGATTACCAGCGGTGCAAACAATGTCATTTACAAGGAAAAGTAGTAATTGTATTACACACTACATCAAAACGATGTAACTGCCTGGATGATAGTGAAATGCAAGGGTGAAATGTGAGGCTCGACACTACACCCACACTACACCACACTACACCTTTTTTCTGGATTGCAGGGGGGTAGTGCGGTGTAGTGTGGGTGTAGTGTGCAAGCGGCTATTACACCTATTTAAGTGCTTGGTAATAAGTTTGTTACGCTTAAATAGTGTAGTGTGAAGTAGAAATTGAAAACTAGTATGTAATGATTTTGCCAACTAGTTAAGGCGATGTGGTGTAAAATACGTAGTGACACCGATTTACTGCCAAGGCTAGGGCAGTTTTCTGCCCCAATGAGGCAGTTTCTTGAACGAGGTCACGCAGTGTTCCTTATGAGCCTTACCTGAATCTTATACGATAGGCAAACTTATTCCATTTATCTTTTGGTAAATATCCAGGGCGTAGATGTCGGTCATACCGCTGATGTAATCTATCACAGCCATGATGCGCTCTTCCAGGTTGGCATTGCCGATGTCGTACTGGCTGCTTACTCGTCGGATGAGTTGCTGCGAGTAAAAACGAGTAGGGTTGACGGCTGCTCCGATGAACACCTCCATCAAGGTTGCCATGATTTTGTAACCAGAGAGCTCTACGTCGAGTACAGGTTTGCTGTGGTAAATCTTAGCGTAGGATGTTTTCTCGCATTCCTTGTATGCTTCCCGCTGGCGTTCGGAAATGTAGTCGATGAGACTTCCGTCGAAAGTGCCAGCCAGTATCTCTTCCTCATGTTCCAGGAAAGCGGCAACGCATTCGTTCTCCAGCTTGCCGATGACGCAGGCCCTCATATACACCACTTTCTCGTTTTCATCGGTCAAGCCCTCGTCTTCGATGCGCTTGAGAATTTTTCGCTGTATGTCTTCGTCGAAAAAACTGAGCAGTAGACGCTCGGTCTCGGCGTAGGTGAGAATCTTGAGCTTATGCGAATCTTCGATGTCCATGATTTCATAGCAGATGTCGTCGGCAGCCTCTACCATGTATACGAGCGGATGGCGGGCATATTGGAGTGGCTCCCCTGGCTTTGACTTGCAAAAAATGCCCAATTCATCGGCGATTTTCTTGTACGACTCCGCTTCCGACTCGAAGAAACCAAATTTGCCATGTTCACCTGCAAGACTGCTGGCAAAAGGGTATTTCACGATGGAAACCAACATGGAATAGGTCATCACGAAGCCTCCTTGGCGGCGCCCCTTGAAGCGATGTGTCAGGATGCGGAAGGCGTTGGCATTGCCTTCGAAGTGCGTGATGTCCTCCCAAAATGCCGATGAAACCATTGATTTTATCTCCTGGCCGGCTCCCTCGGTGAAGAACGTCTGGATGGCTTTCTCGCCAGAGTGCCCGAAAGGTGGATTGCCCAAGTCGTGGGCGAGGCAAGCCGCGCTCACGATGGTGCCTATCTCTTCGAAGAGCGTATCTTTCAGTTCGGGGCGTTTCGTGATGATGTGGCGCGAAATGTCATTGCCCAGCGACATGCCCACGCTCGCTACCTCCAGGCTGTGGGTGAGGCGATTGTGTACGAAGATGCTGCCCGGCAAAGGGAATACTTGCGTCTTGTTTTGCAGACGACGAAAAGCTGACGAGAAGATGAGACGGTCGTAATCGCGCTTGAATTCAGAGCGATCGTCATGGCGTTCGGCGTGCTTATGCTCCTGCCCGAAACGCTTGTTGGAGATGAGTTGTTTCCAGTCCATTGGCATGATGAATGTGATTATATACTGCAAAAATACACTAAAGTAGGGACAATTCAAAATAAAATATGGTAAATTACATGTTTTTAGCCACAAAAATGCATTTATTCCATCAAAATTGCTTATTTTTGCAGAAGATAAGCTGCACTCGACAATTTGAAAGCAAGTTTTCATTGTGCTCGTTTGCATTATCTTTGCATAATAAATAGAAGAATCATGATAAAAGTACAGATCATCAACAAGGGACGTCAGCCCCTTCCTACCTTTGCCACACCACAGAGTGCGGGCATGGACTTGCGTGCAAACATTGATGAGGCCATTGTGCTTCATCCCATGGAGCGTCGCCTGGTGCCAACGGGGCTTTATATGGCTTTGCCTGCCGGTTATGAGGCGCAGGTGCGCCCTCGCAGCGGGTTGGCTCAGAAGCACGGCATCACCGTGCTCAATACGCCTGGCACCATCGACGCCGACTATCGTGGCGAGGTGATGGTGTTGCTCATCAATCTCTCGCAGGAAGATTTCGTCATCAACGATGGTGAACGTATCGCCCAGATGGTGCTCGCCAAGCACGAACAGTGCGATTTCATCGAGGTTGAGGCTCTCGATGAAACCGAAAGAGGTACTGGTGGCTATGGCCATACAGGCGTGAAATAAATAGATTTGAATTGTAAAATACTCGACTTTTTTATAAAGCAATAAGCATAGGAAAGGATAAAAACGTGAAGATGAATCTAAAAAACATCGGTTTGATGGGTCTCGTGTTCCTGGGCACTGTGGCGTGGGCGGATAACAAAAACGACCAAAAACGCTACGACTACTTCTTCCAGGAGGCAGCTCGCATGCACGCCGCCGGCAAGTATGCCGAGGCTTTCGACCTTTTCGAACATGCTCGCCAAATCAATCCGCAGGCAGCCGAGACCTATTATTATGAGTCGCTTTACTATGCACAGCTCAAGAAAGATTCCTTGGCGCTCGACTACATGCAGCAGGCCATCGCCCTGAATCCTGACAACCAGACCTATGCAGAGCATCTGGCTCAATATTATATAGGTAATCAGCAATACGACAAAGCCATCGATGCCTATGAGGCTCTCTATGCCAAGAACCATGGCAACACCGATGCCTTGCGTATCCTTGCCCAGCTCTATCAGCAGCAGAAAAACTATCCTATGATGCTGAAAACCATCTCCCGACTGGAAACGGAGGAAGGTGAAAGCGAGCAATTTACTCTCTCCAAGATGAGAGTGTACGAGCTGATGAACGACAAGAAGGCAGCCTATAAGGAATTGAAATCGCTAGTTGACGAACATCCACTCGACATGGTTTACAAGACGATGTTGGGCAACTGGCTGATGCAGCACGACCGACAGAAGGAAGCCTACAAGCAGTTCTGCGATGTGCTGAAAGAAGAGCCCGACAACTCCTATGCCCAGATGTCGCTTTACGACTATTATAATGCGACCCATCAGGAAGAACAGGCTCACGAGATGCTCGACAAGATATTGCTGAGCAAGAAGACGGATTTGGACACCAAGGTGATGATGTTTCGCTCCTATATACAGAGCAATGAGAGCGAAGGCGGCGACTCCACCAAGGTAATCGCCCTCTTCGACCGTGTGCTTGCCGTGCCGCAGCCTTCGCCAGAGTTGGCAGAGCTGAGGGCTACTTACATGCAGTTGAAGAAGATGCCAATGGATACCATCTGCGCCGCTTATCAGAAAGTGGTGGATTTGGCTCCCGACAACGCCAATGCCCGTATGCAACTCATCCAAAATCTATGGAACGAGAAAAAGTATCAGGAGGTGGTGAAGCAAAGTACCGAGGCTCATGAGTATAATCCCGATGAAATGGTGTTTTATTACTTCGGAGGTATGGCTTATTACCAAATGAAGGACGAAGACCAAGCCCTGCAAGAATTCAAGCGTGGCGTGGCACAGGTAAATGCCCAGTCGTCTGCCGATTTGGTGTCTGACCTCTATGCTGTGATGGGCGACATCTTGCACAGCAAGGGCGAGAAGGATGCCGCCTTTGCCGCTTATGACTCCTGCCTGCAGTGGAAGGATGACAACATCATGGCTCTCAACAATTACGCTTATTATATGAGCGAGAAAGGCAAGGACTTGCACAAGGCAGAATCGATGAGCTACAAGACCATCAAGGCGGAGCCTAACAACAGTACTTATCTCGACACTTATGCCTGGATATTGTTCATGGAAGAACGCTATGCAGATGCAAAGACTTATATCGACCAAGCTCTCAAAAATAGCGATTCCACCGAGAATAACTCTACAGTGATAGAGCACGCAGGCGACATCTATGCCATGAACGGCATGGCCGACAAGGCCGTGGAGTTCTGGAAACAAGCCTATGTTGGCGACAACAAGACTGCCGTGCTGGAATGGAAAATCAATAACAAGCAATATATAAGAGAAGAAGACTTGCAGAAGAAAACCGTCGCCTCAACGAAACCGGTTTCTCCTAAGAAGAAAGTTTCTCGTAAAAAGAAATAAAAAGGTAATTATGAAAATGAATAAAATGATGGTGCTGTCGGCTGCCTGCTCGCTAGTGATGTTAGCCTCTTGTGGCACATCCAAGTTGGCGCAGGGCAACGCAGCCACGACAAGCACCACCAACAAACAGACAGAGACCAAGGCTTCGACTGCTCCACAGACCGAGGCTGTGAAGAAACTCACCTTCGTTCAGAAAGTGAGCGACAACCAAGTGTACGCCAAGAACATCGTGGGCAGTATGTCGTTCAACCTTCAGGCTGGCGGAAAGGATATCACGGTGCCAGGCAAGCTGAGCATGAGAAAGGACGAGGTGATACGTATCCAACTCTTCATCCCGATACTCGGTACTGAGGTGGGACGTTTGGAGTTCACCCCCAACTATGTGCTCATCATCGATCGTATTCACAAGGAATATATCAAGGCTGACTATACGCAGGTGGATTTCCTCAAGAATCAGGGCATCTCCTTCTATTCACTTCAGGCTCTCTTCTGGAACCAGTTGCTCCTGCCTGGCGTGCAGAAACTGTCGGAATCAGACCTCAAGAAGTTTGACGCCAACCTTGATGCTGCCGGCGACAATGTGCCAGTGAGCGTGAAGCATGGCAGCATGGCCTATACATGGACTGCCGACCGAGGCACCGGCCGTATCAAGGCTGCAGATGTGAGCTACATTAGTTCGCAACATGGCAATTCCAACGTACATATCAATTATTCCGACTTCAAGAATGTCGGCGTGAAATTGTTCCCTGCCACCCAACACTTGACGCTCACCACCACAGCCACCAAGAAAAAGCAAGAAATGAAGATAAACCTCGAACTCAACGAGGTTAAGACAGATAGCAATTGGAGCACACAGACCGAAATCTCTAGCAAGTACAAACAGGTTTCGCCAGAGGATGTGCTCAACAAAATCATGAGTATGTAATGAGACGAATCTTATTATTTATATTGGCAATCACCTTCTCGCTGTCGCCTTTTGCGCAGAAGAAAACTGTACAGAAAAAGACGGTGAGAAAAACTGTAGCGGCTTCTCGCAAACCACAGTCCAAAGCTTCAGCCAGAGTGTCGACCAAAGCACCAACCAAGGCTGAGCGCAAGGCAGCAACTTATAGCAATGCCAACATCCGAGGCTTGCAGGGACAGCGTGCTACCATCCAAAAGAAAATCAAGGAGCAGGAACTGGCGCTACGACAGAATCAGGCAGATGTAAAGAAGCGTCTGGAAGACTTGATGGTGCTCAATGGTGAAATCGACCAAAGTCAGAAGAAGATAGATGGCATACAGAAAGACATCCATCACATTGACGGAAATATCGGCATCTTGCAAGCTCAGTTGAAGACCCTTCAGCAGCAATTGCAAGATCGCAAGAACAAGTATATCCGCTCCATGCGCTATATGAGTCGACATCATACGGTGCAAGACAAGCTGATGTTCATCTTCAGTGCCAAGAACCTGACACAGATGTATCGTCGTCTGTCCTTCATCCGCCAATACTCTTCTTATCAAAAGGTGCAAGGCGAAGCGGTGAAGGCGAAGCAGGTTCAGGTAAACGACAAACATAAGCAATTGCAGAACGTAAAGGGGCACAAGAGCAACCTCTTATATAAAGGTAAGCAAGAGAAAACGGTGCTTGAGGGCAAGCAGAGCCAACAGCAGGTGATGGTGCAAGGATTGCAGAAACAACAGAAAACCATACAAGCTGTCATTGCCGACCAGCGGCAGAAAGATGCTGCCATCAATGCACAAATCGATCGCTTGATAGCCCAAGAGGTGGCAAAGGCCCGTGCCCGTGCCGTTGCCGAGGCACAACGCAAGGCCGCCGCTGCCGCCGCTGCCAAGAAACGTGCAGAGGAACTGGCTCGAAAGAAGGCTGCTGCCGAGGCTGCAGCTCGTGAGAATGCTCGTCGAATAGCAGAGGCAAAGGCGCGTGAAGCTGCCGCCGAAGCCGCTCGTCGCAAGGCTGCCGAGGAAGCTAGGCTAGCTGCCGAGGCTGCCCGTAAGGCACAGGAAGAAGCTGCTGCCCAAGCTGCCGCCCAGGCAAAGGCTAAGGCGCAAGCCAAGGCTCGTGCTGCCGCAGAGGCTGCCCGGCGTGCCGCCGCCGAGCAAGCTGCCCGTCAAGCTGCCGCCGAACAAGCTGCCAAGAAGGCCGAGGCCGATCGCCAGGCTGCCGAGTTGAAGGCAAAGGCTGATGCTGAGCGACAGGCTCGTGAAATCGCTGCTGCCAAGAAGGAGGCGCAGGAGGCTAGTACCTTGAGTTCCGTAGACCGCATGTTGAGCGGTGGCTTCGAGGCAAACCGTGGTCGTTTGCCAATGCCTATCAGTGGCACCTATCGTGTAGTGAGCCACTTTGGCCAGTATAATGTACAGGGATTGACTGGCGTGACGCTCGATAACAAGGGCATCAACATACAGGGCAAGCCTGGATGTGTGGCTCGCAGCATCTACGATGGTGAGGTGAGTGCCGTCTTTGGGTATGGTGGCATGTGGAACGTGTTGGTTCGCCATGGTGCCTACATCTCCGTATACTGCAACCTAAAGTCGGTAAGCGTGCACAAGGGACAGAAGGTAAGTACCCGCCAGGCACTCGGTGCCGTAGGCTCCGACAACATCCTCCAGTTCCAGCTTCGCAAGGAGACCGCCAAGTTGAACCCTGAGGCTTGGCTGGGAAGATAAAACTTGAAAGATAAAATGCAAATATAGTAAAAGCGCAGATGGCTATTTGTTGAGCTATCTGCGCTTTTTTGTATTTCTTGTTTATGTTGGGTGTATCGTTTTGTTGTTAATGTTGTCTATTTCGTCTATGTCATCTATGTTGCTTCTATATCATGGCTCCATCTAGTAGTTCGATATATTTCCCGATGGCATCGCGAATCTCGCTGATGCGGATGAACTCGTCGGCGGAATGGGAGCGGGAAGATTCGCCAGGACCTAGCTTGAAGGATGGGAACGACATCAAGGCTTGGTCGCTCAGCGTAGGACTGCCGAATGGCTTCATTCCCATTGCCACACATTTCTTGATGAGAGGATGCTCTGGGTCGATGCGGGATGACTTCAAGCGGAAACTATGCGCCTTGCATTCGCTCTTGAGGTGCTGGCAGATAAACTTGTATACTTCTTCGTTGTCGTAGAACTCGTTGGTGCGGATGTCTACGAGCATCGTGCACTTGTCGGGGATTACATTGTGCTGGGTGCCGGCGTTCACCACGGTAAGCGTCATCTTGGTAGGACCAAGGAATTCGCTTACCTTCTCAAACTTATAGTCGCGAATCCAACGCATGTCGTCGAGAGCTTCGTAGATGGCGTTCACACCCTCGTTGCGGGCCGCATGTCCACTCTTGCCATGGGCGATGACATCCAAAACCATCAATCCCTTTTCGGCTACGGCTGGTTGCATGCCCGTAGGTTCGCCTACCACGGCAAGGTCGATGTGAGGGAGGAGCGGCAAGGCACGGCTGATGCCATCCTTCCCCGAAATTTCTTCCTCGGCAGAGGCAAGATAGATGAGGTTGTATTGCTGAGGCTTTTCGGTCAACAAGCGAAACATCTGCAGGAGCGAGCAGAGACCACCGCCGCAATCGTTGCTGCCCAAGCCATAGAGGGTTTCTTCGCTTTTGCTGACTTTGTCGCCCTGCTCGGAGATGTTCTCTATCTCTTGCATTTCAATTCCTGGGTGGAAAGGATCTCGCTGCCAACTCGCCACAGGCTTCACGGTGTCGATGTGGGCGTTGAGCAGAAGGGTGGGGCGATTGTCGTCCCAATGTGGGTCGATAATCCAAACGTTGTTCGCTTCCCGATGAGGCTCGAAGCCATAACTGCGGATAGTCTGCTCCATGATGTCGGCTGCATCCTTCTCGTTTCGGCTTACTGAAGGGGTGGCGATGAGCTTTTTGAGCAGCGTCACTGCATCGTTTACATATTCTTCTTGTGTCATAATAGTCTCCCTTATTTGTTAAATCGAGGGCAAAGTTACGAAAAAAAGAGCACATAAGTAGGAAAAAATCTCTTTTTATTTTGTATTGTCTATGATTTCTATTATCTTTGCAGTCATATTATAAATAAAAGCTTATGCAAATTAATAGTCATCTTTCGGTGTTGATCCACGACCTGGCAAAGAAATATGGAGATAAGCCTGCGCTTACCTTCAAGAAGTTTGGTGGTGATCAATGGCAGACGGTTTCATGGAATCAGTTCTCTCTGAGAGTGAAACAAGTTAGCAACGCCCTCTTGAACTTGGGCGCAAAACC
The DNA here is from genome assembly GCA_002440225.1 of Candidatus Segatella violae. Lineage (GTDB taxonomy): Bacteria > Bacteroidota > Bacteroidia > Bacteroidales > Bacteroidaceae > Prevotella > Prevotella violae. Next base: position 34,557 of record DJSH01000029.1, on the reverse strand, counting down.
TCACGACAAGATTGCTGTCTTCGCGCAGAACTGTGTACACTATCTGTACACCGACTTTGGTGCGTATGGCATAAGGGTGACTTCCATCCCTTTCTATGCCACCAGCAGCGAGCAGCAGATACAATATATGATCAATGATGGTCAGGTTCGCTTCCTTTTCGTGGGCGAACAGGAGCAATATGACAAGGCGCATCGTGTCTTCGCCCTCTGTCCATCGTTGGAGCGCATCATCATCTTCGATTCCAGCGTGCGCATCAGTACCCACGACCCCGCAGCCCTTTACTACAAGGATTTCTTGAAGTTGGGTGAGAACCTTCCTCGCCAAACCGAGGTGGAGGAACTCTACAAGCAGGCGAGCATGGACGATTTGGCTAACATCCTCTATACCAGTGGTACCACGGGCGATAGCAAGGGCGTGATGTTGACTTACGGTCAGTATTATGCAGCCTTGAAGGCTAACAATGAGTGCGTGCCTCTGACCGATAAGGACCGTGTCATCAACTTCCTGCCGTTCACCCATATCTTTGAGCGAGGTTGGGCTTATCTAGCCATGAGCGAGGGTGCACGTCTCTTCATCAATACCAATCCACATGAGATTCAGGAGGCGATGCGTGAGGTGCATCCTACGGCAATGAGTAGTGTGCCACGTTTCTGGGAGAAAGTGTACATCGCCGTGAAGGCTAAGATGGATGATGCCAGCCCTGTGCAGCAGAAAATCTTCCGTCATGCCTTGGCTGTGGGTAGAAAGCGCAATATCGAATACCTAGCCAATGGTAAGCGTCCGCCTATCACCTTGGAGCTGGAATATAAGTTCCTCAACAAGACAGTGCTGAGCATGGTGCGCAAGCAGTTGGGCTTGGAGAACCCTAACATTTTCCCGACGGCTGGTGCATACGTAAGCCCTGAGGTAGAGGAGTTTGTTCACTCCGTGGGCATCGGCATGGTGGTGGGGTATGGTTTGACTGAGAGTTTGGCTACCGTATCTTGCGATCATCTTGATACCAAGTACACCATCGGTTCTGTGGGGCGTCCGATCTCCAGCATCCAAATCAAGATTGGCGAGGACAATGAAGTCTTGCTCAAGGGACCTACCATCACCAAGGGTTATTATCATCGTGACACCACCAATGCCAGGGCGTTCGACAAAGATGGATTCTTCCATACGGGCGACGCTGGCTATCTGAAGGATGGCGAGCTTTACCTCACCGAGCGCATCAAGGACTTGTTTAAGACCTCCAACGGTAAGTATATCGCTCCGCAGCAGGTTGAGTCGTTGCTCTTGGTGGATAAGTTCATCGACCAGGTGGCAGTCATCGCCGATCAGCGCAAGTTCGTCTCAGCCCTCGTCGTTCCTGAGTTCCGACTGGTGGAAGATTGGGCTCGTGAGCATCACATCACCTTCACCTGTCGTGAGGATTTGTGTGCCAACGAGAAAGTGCAGAAAATGCTGATGGACCGCATCCAAATACTTCAGCAGCACTTGGCTTACTATGAGCAAATCAAGCGCATCACCCTCTTGGCTCATCACTTCTCGATGGAGTCGGGTGAGTTGACCAACACGCTGAAGCTACGTCGCCCTATCATCAACAAGAACTACAAGGCTGAGATAGAGGCGATGTATGCAGAATAAAGTCACTAATCATAAAGTAAAAAGTTAAAATCTTAAAGTTCAAAGTAAATTAATGATTACAGCTGACCAATTGAAAGATGTGATGGAGCGTGCGGATGCCCTTCATCGCTATCTCAATATAGACCAGAAGAAAGTGGAATTTGAGGAGGAGCAGCTCCGTACCCAAGCTCCTGACTTTTGGGAAGACCCCAAGTATGCGCAGGAGCAGATGAAGAAAGTAAAAGGTATCCAAAAATGGCTCGACGGTTATAAGACAGTACGCCTCTATGCCGACGAGCTCAAGCTAGCCTTTGATTTCTACAAGGATGATATGGTGACCGAGGAGGAAGTTGATGCCGACTACGATAAGGCAATCAAGGCCATTGAGGACTTGGAACTCAAGAACATGTTGCGCCAGAAGGAAGATCCGATGGACTGCGTGCTCAAGATAAATTCCGGCGCAGGTGGCACCGAGAGCCAGGACTGGGCTTCGATGCTGATGCGTATGTATATGCGCTGGGCTGAGGCTCATGGCTACAAGGTAACAATCACCGATATGCAGGAAGGTGATGAGGCTGGCATCAAGAGCGTGACCATGACCATCGAGGGCGGTGAGTATGCCTATGGCTACCTGAAGAGCGAGAATGGTGTGCATCGTTTGGTACGTGTCTCTCCTTTCAATGCCCAGGGCAAGCGAATGACAAGTTTTGCCTCCGTCTTTGTCACTCCTTTGGTGGATGATACTATCGAGGTGTATGTAGACCCAGCCAAGTTGTCTTGGGATACCTTCCGTTCGAGCGGTGCCGGTGGTCAGAATGTCAACAAGGTGGAGTCGGGTGTGCGCTTGCGCTACTGGTATACCGACCCAGACACGGGCGAGGAAGAGGAAATCCTCATCGAGAACACCGAGACGCGCGACCAGCCAAAGAACCGTGCCAAGGCTCTCTTGCTCTTGAAGAGTCAACTCTACGACCGCGCCATGAAGAAGCGCCTGGAGGCAAAGGCTAAGATAGAGGCTGGCAAGAAGAAGATAGAGTGGGGAAGCCAGATAAGAAGCTACGTGTTTGACGACCGTCGTGTGAAAGATCATCGCACGGGCTATCAGACCTCGGATGTGGATGGCGTGATGGACGGCAAGATTGATGGCTTCATCAAGGCATACCTCATGGAGTTCCCTACTGCAGATGAGAGTGAAGAGTGAGGCGTGTAACAATGCTTCACTTGTAATATACAACAATAACAACCTAAAAAGTTACGGCTATGAGTGGAAATAAAGATTTAAGAAGAGCCAAGCATGAGGCTTATGAAAAGAAACAAGCTGCAAAAGGCGAGAAAGTGATCAAGTGGATTTTCGGCGCATTGATAGTTTTGGCTATCATCTTCGCTGTTTACTCTGCTACGATTGCCTAATGTAAATGAAGAGAGGTGAAGGAGAAAATCTCCGAGCTTCTAACTCTTAACTTGAAAATTATGAGTGGACTGGAAATAGAAAGAAAATTCCTCGTCAAGAAGGGCGACGCTTACAAGAGCGCCGCCTTTTCTAGTAGCCATATCCAGCAGGGTTATATTCCTGCCGAGGGGGCAACCGTGCGAGTTCGCACACGAGACGACAAGGCTTACCTTACTATCAAGGGCAAGTCGGTGAATGGCGGTATGACCCGCTATGAGTTTGAGAAAGAGATAACGATGGACGAGGCGAAGCATCTCCTGCAACTTTGCAAGGGTGGTGTCATCGACAAGCGTCGCTATCTAGTGAAGAGTGGCAGCCATACTTTCGAGGTAGACGAGTTTTATGGTGCCAACGAAGGTTTGGTGATGGCTGAGGTGGAACTGGGCAGTGAGACCGAGGCGTATGAGAAACCTAATTTCATTGGTTTGGAGGTGACAGGTGATAAACGATTTTACAACTCTCATCTCTTGGAAAATCCCTTTTCTGAATGGCGGGATACTTTGCCCGAAGTGTATCGATAAACATACGGAATAGCACAAAATCATGTGCTAAAAGTTAAGAAAACGCATAAATATTAACGTTTCTGCATAATTTGCTTTCGGTTTATACGTTTATGTCGGAATTATTTTATAATTTTGCAACGAAAATATAGAGAAAGTAAATAAAATGGCAGAAACAAATAGAGGAAGTTTCGGTAGCAAGATAGGAATGATTCTTGCTACAGCGGGTGGTGCCGTAGGTTTGGGTAATGTATGGCGCTTCCCATATATGGCTGGTCAGGAAGGTGGCGCAGCTTTTATTTTGGTATACATCGGATGCGTGCTTTTGTTGGGCATCCCTTGTATGATTTCTGAGTTTATCATTGGTCGTCATGGTGCTTCCAATACGGCACGTGCCTACACCAAACTTTCCAATGGTACGCCTTGGAGATGGATTGGTTATCTGGAAGTGCTCACCGGATTTTTGATTACAGGCTATTATGCCGTGGTCTCAGGATGGTGCTTGCAGTATGTATATGCCAGCATCATGGGTGAGTTGCATGGCGACCCAGCCTTCGTGGCTAATTATTTCAAAGTGTTTTCTTCCGATCCTGTACGCCCCGTGATGTGGACTGTGGCAATTTTCTTGATTTGCCATTTTGTTATTATCCATGGTGTGCGTGGTGGTATCGAGAAGGCCTCCAAGGTGATGATGCCGCTCTTGTTTATCTTGCTGCTCATCATCGTGGTGGCTTCTTGTCTGTTGCCAGGCGCAGGAAAGGGAATCGAGTTCCTTTTGAAACCCGATTTCACTAAGGTGGATCATAGTGTGTTCCTCAATGCCTTGGGGCAATCTTTCTATTCCATGAGTATCGGTATGGGTTGCATCTGCACATACGCCTCGTATTTCAGTCGACAGACCAACCTGTTTAAGTCGGCGTTGCAGATTTCTGCCATCGACCTGATGGTGGCAGTGTTGGCTGGTCTTATGATTTTCCCCGCGGCTTTCTCCGTGGGCGTGTCGCCTGATAGCGGTCCTTCGCTCATCTTCATCACTTTGCCGAATGTCTTCAACGAGGCATTTGCGTCAATGCCTGTGATTGGATGGATTATCTCCTTGCTTTTCTATGTGCTGCTTTCCGTGGCGGCTTTGACCTCTCTGATGTCTCTCCATGAGGTGAACACATCGTTCTTCTACGAGGAGTTGAAGATTGACCGCAAGAAGGGGGCACTCATCGTGACGGTGGCTTGCGCCTTGATAGGTGCTTTCTGTTCGCTTTCCTTGGGAGCGACCGATACACTTACCTTCCTGGGTAAAAACTTGTTCGACTGGTTTGACTTCGTTACTGGACAGATATTCTTGCCGATAGCGGGATTCTTCACCTGTCTTTTCTTGGGATGGTATGTGCCTAAGAAAATCGTGCAAGATGAGTTTACCAACTGGGGTACCTTGCGAGGAAAGCTCTTCGGCATCTATCTGTTCTTGATTAGATTCGTGAGTCCGTTGTTGATACTCTTGGTGTTTCTCAATCAGTTGGGCTTGTTATAGGAGTCTGATTATATATATTAATGTATACCTTATTGTATATAGAACTCTCTCTTGTATATAGATTTTCTAGAGAACTCTATGTACTTTAAGGTGAAAAAATAAAAGCGAATTTTCGATATTGTAATGGAAAATAGAGGCAATTTTGGAAGTAAGTTGGGGGTTATCCTAGCCACAGCGGGCTCAGCGGTAGGTTTGGGCAATGTATGGCGTTTCCCTTATATGGCGGGTCAGAATGGAGGCGCGGCCTTCATCTTGATTTATTTTGTATGTATCATCCTGTTGGGACTGCCTGGCATGATGAGCGAGTTTATCATCGGTCGTCATTCGGCAGCCAATGCCGCTCGCTCTTATACGAATTTGGCTGGTGGCAAGTCGTGGGCGTTTATGGGATATATGGGTGTGTTTACCTCCATGATTATCCTTGGCTTTTACGCAGTGGTGGCAGGTTGGTGCTTGCAATATCTCTATGCTAGCATCATGGGAGGTGTCCATGGCGATGCCAATTATGTGAAGGAATACTTTGTCGCATTCTCTTCCGATTCGATAACGCCTACTTTGTGGTCTGTTGTCTTTATTCTCTTGACCCATTTCGTGGTTGTGAGAGGAGTACGCAATGGTATCGAGAAGGCTTCCAAGGTGTTGATGCCTTTGCTTTTCGTCTTGTTGATCATCATCGTTGTTGCTTCTTGCTCGTTGCCAGGAGCGATGAAAGGTGTAGATTTCTTGTTGAAGCCAGATTTTTCTAAGGTAGACCAAAACGTGTTGTTGGAGGCGTTGGGACAAGCTTTCTTCTCGTTGAGCTTGGGTACCGCTTGTCTCTGCACATACGCCTCTTATTTCAGTCGTCAGACCAACCTCTTGAAGTCTGCTTCTCAGATTGTGGTCATTGATACCATCATCGCCATCTTGGCAGGACTCATGATATTCCCGGCTGCCTTCTCCGTTGGTGTCAATCCTGATAGTGGTCCATCTCTCATCTTCATCACTTTGCCGAATGTGTTCCAGCTGGCTTTTGGTGGAATGCCGGTTGTGGGGTATCTCATTTCGGTGCTTTTCTATGCTTTGTTGGTGCTGGCGGCGTTGACTTCTACCATCTCCATGCATGAGATAGGCACGGCGTTCTTCTATGAGGAACGAAAGATAAGCCGAAAGAGTGGAGCTTGGATAGAGACCATTGCTTGTTGTGTGATAGCTGTGTTCTGTTCATTGTCTCAGGGTGCGGTGCCAGGCTTGGGATTCTTCGGGAAGGATTTCCTTACCAATTGCGATAATTTAACCGCTCAGCTCTTGATGCCATTAGGCTCTTTCTTGACTTGTCTTTTCTTGGGTTGGTATGTACCTAAGAAAATTACGAAGGATGAGTTTACCAACTGGGGAACGTTGAAAGGAACCCTCTATCCGGTGTTCCTCTTCATGATTCGCTTCGTGAGCCCTATCTGTATTCTGCTCATCTTCTTGCATCAGTTCGGGGTTATCTAATAAGGAGAACATAGATTAGAAACCCCGAAATGGGCCGAAAGGTATAAAGAAAAGGTATAAAAAACAAAAAGCCGAATCTCATTAGAGACTCGGCTTTTTATGTGGTACCACCAGGAATCGAACCGGGGACACAAGGATTTTCAGTCCTTTGCTCTACCAACTGAGCTATGGCACCATACTAAGACAAATGTATGCTTCCTCATTTGCGGGTGCAAAGGTAGTACTTTTATTTCATATCTGCAAATTTTTTATGGAATTTCTTTCGTAAAAATGCAAAAAAAATGCCATTTTATTTTGTATTGTCTATAATTTACTGTACCTTTGCATCAGATTTCGGGATTTAGCGCAGTTGGTAGCGCACGTCGTTCGGGACGATGAGGTCGCTGGTTCGAGTCCAGTAATCCCGACTTTTCTCACTTTTGCTCATTCGTGAGCAATGTGAACCTAAATTTTAAAGCCTTAGCGTATGAATGTGTTTAGGCATTTTTTTTATCTTCAACGCAACGATCGCCAAGCCCTCATTGCTCTTTTGTCGGTGATGCTGATTAGTATCACGGCTGTCATTGTCATCGGAAAAATGGATGACTCTTCTCGTTCGTCTCAATCTCAAGCCAAGGCTCAAGAAGCCACCGATAGTATCGTCAGGTTTGCCACGAAGCAACATCCCGCTTATACTGACGATGGGACGGCTGTACATGAGGTCTTTGCCTTTGACCCCAATACAGCCAGTGCCGAGGATTTTGAACGTCTAGGTTTGTCTTCATGGCAAATCCGTGGTATCCTGAAATATCGTAGCAATGGTGGTGCTTACCGTACGCCCAATGATTTCGCTCGTGTTTATGGCATGACCAAAAGGCAGTTTGAGGCATTGTTGCCTTTCATCCGTATAGGTGAGGATTATCAGCCTGCTTCCAAGTTTTATGGCGCTGAAAGCGATTATGGGGCTCGTCGGGGAAGCGGATATTCTTCAGTTTCTTCTTCCAGGACAGAAAAGGCGAGCGAGTCACCGGTCTATAGTTATCCGCATAAGATTAAGGCTGGAGAACATGTAGCTGTGAACGATGCCGATACAGCCGAACTCATGAAGATACCTGGCATAGGCATCTATTATGCCAAGGGTATCATTCGCTATCGTGAGCGTTTGGGAGGTTTTGTCTCTGCCCGTCAGGTGCTAGAGGTAGAAGGCGTGCCAGAAACGATAGTGGGTTATCTTTCCGTGGATGCCAGCCGAGTGAGGAAGCTCAACATCAACAAACTCTCGATAAGCCAGCTTCGTCGCCATCCGTATCTCAATTTCTATCAGGCAGAGGCAATCTACGACTATCGTCGCAAGAATGGTCCCATCAAGGATATTTCGGAATTGCGTTTGCTCAAAGATTTCCCGCCAGCTGAAATAGAGCGTATTCGCCCCTATTTGGCTTATTGAGGGCGGACTTTTTGGCTTATTGAGTGAACTTTGGCTTATTGAGTGGACTTTGGGTTGTTGAGAGCTTACTTTGGCTGTTTGCGATAACAGCTTTTCTGTGGTTACAAAACAAATTTGCCCCTTGCTCTCTTTCTCGGACTTATTTTTGCCAAATGCCCTATTTATAGGCGTTTCTGTCTGTTTTGTATTCTATTTTGTCTGATTTGTATCTCGTGTTTTTGCTGCTATTCTTTACTTTTGCAAGCGAAATTAATTCTAAAATCAATAGGAACCTGATAAAATAGCTAGACAATGAGTACAATCTTAAGTAAAGCAAAAAGAAGTTTTCTTCTCGTCGCATTGTGCCTCATGGGATGTTTGCAGCTCTTGGCTCAAACACGCACCATCAAAGGTGAGGTAACGGATGCACAAAATGGTGAAGCCCTTATCGGAGCCACGGTTATGGTGGAAGGCGTAAAGGGCGGTACGGTTACCGACTTTGATGGTAACTTTGTTCTTCAAGTATCTTCTTCTGCCAAGAAGATCAAGGTATCTTATATAGGATATATAGATAAGGTACTGAGTATCTCTGACAATATGAAGGTGAAACTCGAATCCGACAGTCAGACGTTGACGGATGTCGTGGTCATCGGTTATGGTACGGCTCGTAAGAGCGACCTCACGGGGTCCGTAGCAACCGTGAAGGCGAAGGACTTCAACAAGGGTCTCGTTTCTTCTCCTGAACAGCTTATCAATGGTAAGGTATCGGGTGTGCAAATCATGTCAAACAGTGGTTCTGCCTCTGCAGGTAGTACCATTCGTGTGCGTGGTGGTGCTTCTCTGAATGCCAGCAACGACCCTCTTATCGTGCTCGATGGCGTGCCATTGGAGCAGGGCGGTATCTCTGGTAACAGCAGTAACTTCCTCAGCATGATCAACCCTTCCGACATCGAGAGCATGACGGTGTTGAAGGATGCTTCCTCTACAGCCATCTATGGTTCTCGTGCTTCCAACGGTGTCATCATCATTACCACCAAGAAAGGTCAGCAGGGCGGATTGAAGGTCAACTTCAATACCACCAACAGCGTGCAGACTCGTGCGCAGATGGTGGATATGCTCGGTTACGATGATTTTGTAAGTGTGATTAATAAGTATGGTACCGACAACCAGAAGTCTCTCCTTGGCGATGCGCATACCGACTGGAACGATGAGGTATATCGCACAGCTTTTGGTACTGATAACAATCTCAGTTTGAGCGGTAGCTTCGGCAAGTGGTTACCTTTCCGTGTGTCCGCTGGCTACTACAATCAGAGTGGTTTGGTTCGCAAGGACAACGTGGAGCGTTGGACGGGTAACATCGTCTTGACTCCTAGCTTCTTCCAAGACCACTTGAAGTTGACCATCAACGCCAAGGGTACACTCAACAATAACTCATTCAATAATGGTGGCGCCGTTTGGGCAGCCGCTACATTCAACCCAACCATCCCTGTATATTCAGGCAACAGCAACTACGGTGGCTACAACGAGGCACTCGATGCCGAGGGCTATCCAGTGAATGCGGGCGTTCGCAACCCACGTGGTTTGGTTGATCTCTATGATTCTAAGAGTAAGGTGAGCCGCTTCATCGGTTCCATGGATGTGGACTACAAGGTTCACTTCTTGCCTGACCTCAAGCTCCATGCTACCATTGGTGCCGACTATGCCAAGGGTGATGGTACCATCCATGTGCCTGTCTATGCAGCGCAGTCTTTTAATAAGGAAGAGAGTTTGAGCGGTAACGACTACAAGTATGGTCCTCAGAAGAATGAGAACCGTCTCCTTACCCTCTACGCTAACTATGCGAAGTATTTCGAGAATATCAAGAGCAATGTAGACTTTACTGCTGGTTACGATTACCAATACTGGAAGAGCACTACACCTCTTTATTATACTAAGAGTGCGGCAGGCACAACCCTGTCAACCGTAAAGGCATCAGATTATCGTCATGTGATGTTGTCTTATTACGGACGTATCAACTATTCATTTGATGGAAAGTACCTCTTGACGGCTACAGTTCGTCGAGATGCATCTTCTCGTTTCTCTAAGGACACCCGTTGGGGTACTTTCCCATCTGTAGCCTTGGGTTGGACTTTGACAGAGGAGCCTTGGTTGAAGGACCAGAAGGTTCTCTCTAACTTGAAGCTCCGTGCCAGCTACGGTGTCACTGGTCAACAAGAGGGTATCGGCAATTACAACTATCTGCCAGTTTATACCTCTAGTGTTACGGGTGCCGAGGCTTTCATCGACGGCCGTTACATCACCACTTATCGCCCTGAGGCATACGTGGAGAACTTGAAGTGGGAGACAACCACCTCTTGGAACTTCGGTCTCGACTTCGGATTCTTGAATGGTCGCATCGGTGGTGCGGTCGATTTCTATACTCGTAAGACCAAGGATCTCTTGGCTTCCGTTCCTACGGCTGCAGGTACCAACTTCTCGAAGACCATCCTTACCAACGTGGGTAATGTAGATAGCCAGGGTATCGAGGTTTCCCTCAACGCTACTCCTATCCAGACCAAGGACTGGGAGTGGAACTTGAGCTACAACTTCACTTGGCAACACATGAAGGTGAAGAACCTCTCGCTCGTGAAGGGTGGCACACAGACCAACGTGAAGGTAGGTCCATCCATCGACGCTTATCAGTTCCAGGTATTGTCAGAGGGTTATGAGCCATATATGTTCTATGTTTATCATCAGCTCTATGACAAGGAGACCGGCAAGCCAATCGAAGGTGCTTACGCCGACCTTAATGGCGATGGAGAAATCAATGATGCCGATCTCTATCGTTATCATTCTCCAGCCCCTAAGTACATCATGGGTTTGAGCACATCTTTGAGATACAAGCAGTTGACCCTCGGCATGAGTTTCCGTGCCAACATCGGCAACTACGTATATAATGGTATGGGCATGAGCACAGGTGCTTGGGAGACCGTGAGCTACAACAACTCACAGCTCAACAACCTCAACGCCAGCTTCCTCAAGACAGGTTTCAAGACTCGTCAGTATCTCTCCGATTACTACGTAGAGAATGCTTCCTTCTTGAAGCTCGACAATTTGAGCTTGAGCTACAATGTAGGTAAGATTTCTAAGTGGGCTTCTCTCACCGTGTCTGCGATGGTACAGAATGTCTTTACGATTACAGGCTATTCTGGCACAGACCCAGAGGTGCCAAACGGAATGGATAACTCGTTCTATCCACGTCCTCGCACTTACTCAGTGAGCCTCGGATTCCAATTCTAACAATCTAAACTGATAACAACAATGAAACTAAAGAATATATTATATAGTATGATGATGGGAACAGCGGTGCTGACTAGTGCTACCAGCTGCGTTTCCGATCTCGACCAATATCCTCATACGGAGACAACCTCCAAGGATGTTTATACCACACTCGCCAACTATCAGGCTGTGCTCGGTAAGATTTATGCAGCCATGGTGACCAGTGGCCAGGGCAAAGGCGGCGATAACAAGGATATGTCGTCCGTATTGAATGGCGGTAGTGGATTCGATTACATGCGTATGTTTATCAATATGCAGGAGTGTGGTACCGACGAGATGGCTTCTACCTGGTTGACAGGTGAGCAGACCACAGGTCTTACCTATCTCTCTTGGGATGCCAACGATGCCTGGGTATCTGATATGTATTATCGCATCTATTACAACATCGCCCTCTGCAACGAGTTTTTGCGCAATGCCAATAGCGCTAGTTTCAGTGGCGAGGACGAGGTGAAGATGAAGCAGTATAAGGCTGAGGCTCGTTTTATGCGTGCCTTGTTCTACTATCATGCACTCGATTTCTATCGTAATGTTCCGATGGTTACAGAGAACGACCCTGTGGGCACATTCATCCCACCACGTTTTACTCCTCAGCAGACCTTCGATTACATCGAGAGCGAGTTGAAGGATTGCGTGAACGATTTGCTTCCTGCATCCACTTGTCCTTATGGCGAGGCTTCGCGGGGAGCAGCCTACACCTTGCTTGCCAAGCTCTATTTGAACAGCGAGGTTTATACAGGTGTTGCCAAGTATGCCGAGTGCAAGGAGGCTTGCGAGAAGGTGATGAACATGGGGTACTCTTTGGAGAGCGACTATAGCAAGCTCTTCAATGCCGACAACGACAAGCGAACCAACGAGATTATCTTCGCCCTTCCTGTTTCTGCTGAGCATACCGTTAGCTGGGGTGCTTCTACCTATATGGTTTGTGGACAGCTCAGTATGTCGAATGCCAATCAGAAACCAGGCGACTTCGGTGCTACTGCAGGTTGGAGTGAGTTCCGCCTTCGTCCAGAGTTTGTAGATAAGTTTTCAGAGACCGATATTGAGGGCAATGGCGACAAGCGTGGCAAGTTCTTTACCACAGGTCAGAGCAAGGATATTGCCAGCATGACAGATGAGAAGTCAGGTTATCTCTCAGAGAAATGGAGCAACTTGAAGGATGATGGCTCTACCGCATCCAATACCGGCAATGATGGCGTGGATACCGACTTCCCACTCTTCCGTCTCGCGGATGTTTATCTGATGTATGCCGAGTGTGTGGCTCGTCTGCACAACGACTGGGACCCCTGGAATGGTGGAACCGATGCTAGCGATCCTAACGTGATTGCTTCTCGCAAGCAGGGCGCCATCTATTGGATCAATCTCCTTCGTGAGCGTGCTGGCGCATCAGATGTTTGGAGTAGCAGCTTCGCTTCCGATGATGCCTTCCTGCAGTTCATCCTCGATGAGCGTGCCCGTGAGCTTTATCACGAGGGTTATCGCCGCACCGACTTGATTCGTTATGACCAGTTCACTACCAATAAGTATATCTGGCAGTGGAAGGGTGGAACCCACGATGGTCAGGCTGTGGATAGCAAGTATAACATCTATCCAATCCCTAACACCGAGCTTACCGCCAATCCAAATCTTCATAACGATAACTATTAATGACAATGTTAAGTGTTAAATGTTAAGTGTTAAATTATAAAGCTTACAACAACATGAAAAAGATATTTAGAAACCTAATGATGCTGCTCTGCGCACTCACCGCCTTGGTGAGTTGCGACGAGAGTGGCGACAAGATATATTTGGATGGCTTTAAGGCATCCGATTTGATGGCATCGTCATCGGATGTGGCGCTGTCGGTCGATAACAGCAAGGCGCAAGTGCTTTCGCTTGCTTGGCAGAATCCTACGCTTCTCTCTAGTGATGAGACCAAGCCTGCCAGCAATGGCACACTGCTTACTTATCTCCAGGCATCGGCTACAGAAAGCTTTGCCAGTGTAAAGGAGTATACCGTAACCAATCTCTCCAAGAGTTTTACAGGAGGAGACCTCAATGCTCTTGCCAAGGAGTTGGGGATGACTCCTGACCAGAAGGCACCTATCTATTTCCGCATCAAGAGCCAGATGGGAGCCAATCTCGATGCAGCCTACAGCAATGTCTGCCAGGTGAATGTAACTCCTTACTTGATTGATATGAGCTACATCAATATATGGGACAAGGATAAGGAGAATATCTTGACTTATCTCTATTCGCCAAATTCTGATGGTGTCTATACTGGTTATATGAACGCTTCTAGCTGGATGAACTTCTGGGGTAAGGAGAACGATGGCTCTATTTGGGGCAATGTTGGACAAGACAATCATGTTTACGAAATGGACAATACAGAGTCTGCATGGAATTTCTGGTTCCCAGGGCAGGCTGGTATTTACTATACAGTTATTGATACTAAGGCAAAGGAGTTTAAGCCAACTTACATCAAGTCGATGCAGCTGAATGGTGAGAATATGACTTATGATGCGCCTAATTATGCTTGGGTCAAGGTTATCACAACCTCAGCAGCTAATACTCCTATTAGTATAGTAGCTACAGGTGCAGCGTATAGCAAGGCTACAGGCACAGACGACGCTGCTGCCGTAGCCAAGACAATGAACTACACCCTCGCAGATGGCAAGATGACAGACTCAGAGAACGCTGGTAGCGTGAATATTCCTACTGCTGGTACTTATACAGTTACAGTGAAGGTGGGAGAGCATAGCCAGTTGGAATACTCTATCGTGGCAGGCGACCAGACAACACCTGAGCCAGAGGTTAGCAATACCCTCTGCATGTTTGATGAAACTGGTAATACCTTGAAGGCAGTTATGACTAAGGTGAGCGATGGTGTCTATACTTGCAAGTATACGCCAAGTACTTGGGAAAACTTCAAGTTTATCTATGTAGGTGATAGTAAGGACGACAAACAGACGTGGTATGGTTCGGATCCTTCCGACCTCTTCAAACTCTCTACTGCTGATAATTGTTGGAATCTCTGGTTCAAGGATGATGTCACTGGTGGCGAGATGACCATTACCGCCGACCTCAATACCATGACTTGGAAATACGAATAGTACATTCCGTGCAAACCTTTGCACAGAATAAACTCAATAGAGCTAACTATTCTGTAGTAAGTAAACGATAATAATGTTATCTTTGCATCATCATCTATAGTCGATGGTGCAAAGATAGCTATAAAACCAAAACAAAATAAAAACAACAATGAAGAATATATTAGGAAAAGCTGTGTTGCTGGCTTCAGCACTCTTGTTCTCCATCACGGGAACAAGTTGCAGCAACGACGATAGTGCCACTCCAGAGAAGGAGAAGACATACGATATGACAGGCTTCGCCAAGGGAGCCGATGTAAGTTGGCTCACCGAGATGGAGCAGGACGGCGTGAAATTTTATAATGCCAATGGCAAGGCAGAGGAGTGTATGTCACTCCTCCGCGACCTTGGTGCCAATTCCATTCGCCTTCGTGTTTGGGTTGACCCAGATGGTGGATGGTGTGGCAAGGATGATGTCGTAGCCAAGGCATGGCGTGCCCAGCAGTTGGGCTTCCGCATCATGATCGACTTCCACTATTCTGATACTTGGGCTGATCCTAGCAACCAGAGTGTGCCTGCAGCCTGGAAGGGATATGATGCCGAGCAGATGAAGCAAGCTGTTGCTAACCATACCACCGAGGTTCTTACCGCCTTGAAGGATAAGGGCGTTACCAATGTGGAATGGGTGCAAGTAGGCAATGAGACTCCTGACGGAATGCTATGGAACGATGCCGATGGTGATGATGCTTTGGCTGTGACTGGCCGCGCATCCAAGAATGCCGCCAACTTCGCTGCTTACGAGTTGGCTGGCTATAATGCAGTAAAGGCAGTCTATCCAAATGCCAAGGTCGTGGTACACATCGACCAAGGCGACAATCTCGGTCGCTTCACTTGGATATTTGATAAGTTGAAGGAGAATGGCGGCAAGTGGGATGTCATCGGAATGTCTCTCTATCCAGAGGATGACAACTGGCAGACGCTTACAGACAATTGCCTTTCCAACATCACTACACTCTCTCGGAAGTACAACTGCGATGTAGTTATCTCCGAGATTGGTATGAATTGGGATGCAGAGAATGCTGCCCAGATGCTGAAGAAAATGGTGGATGGATGCAAGGCAATCTCCACTTGCGAAGGCATCTTCTACTGGGAGCCTGAGGCTTACAACAACTGGAAGCCAGCCAACTACGAGCATTTGGGTTGGTCAGCCTACACCAAGGGCGCTTTCGACAACAGTGGTAAGCCAACCACAGCTCTTCAGGAAGCCTTCAAGTAATCTATGCTAACGCTCTAAATCTTCAATAGGAATATAACGAAGCAAATAATTTATGATTCATACTAAGCGTTTAATGACAACAGCGACTTTTGCCCTGGCACTCTCAGCGATGTGCCAGGCGCAAAGTCGCAAGATTATCAACTTGCCATCGTGGGATTTCTCTCGCGATGGCATTTCGTGGTCTCAGGTGCAGGTGCCTCACGATTGGGCTATCTCTGGACCATTCGACAAGAAGTGGGACCTCCAGATGGTTGCCATCGAGCAGAACGGCGAGAAGGAGAAGACCGAGAAGTCGGGTCGCTCTGGTGCCTTGCCTTGGATAGGCGAGGGGATGTATAAGATGAACTGGACAGCCCCAAAAGGCTACAAGCGTGCCGTCTTGGTATTCGATGGCGCGATGAGTCAGCCGATTGTCAAGGTGAATGGCAAGGAGGCAGGCAGATGGGCTTACGGCTACAATGCCTTCCGCATCGACATCACCCCTTACATCCAGTTTGGCAAGAGCAATCTCATAGAGGTGCATCTCAACAATGTGGAGGAGAGTAGTCGCTGGTATCCGGGCGGCGGTCTCTATCGTCCGGTAAGCGTGGAGCTTTATGGCAATGAGAACTTCTCTACTTGGGATACTTTCGTGCATACTTTGAAAGCTTCGAAGGATGAGGCAGAACTAGAGGTGAATGCGCTCTTGCAAGGAAAACTCGGCAAGAGTGGCAAGACCGTCATCACGTTATCTGATAAGGAGGGCAAGAAAGTGGCTGAGCAAACCATCAATGACGCAGCTCCAGCCGTCAAGACCACCCTGAAAGTGGCGAACCCTCAGCTCTGGTCTCCAGAGACTCCTTATTTATATAAGGTGACATTGACAAGATACGAAGGCAAGAAAATTGCCGATGTGCAGACCTTGAAGACGGGCATCCGCACCATCGCCGTATCGAAGGAGAATGGTTTCCAACTCAACGGCGTTACTCGCAAGATAAAGGGTGTCTGCCTGCATCACGACCTCGGTCCGCTAGGCGCAGCTGAGAACAAGGCGGCGCTCATTCGCCAGATCAAGATGATGAAGGCGATGGGTTGCGACGCTATCCGTACTGCCCACAACATGCCAAGTACCATGCAGATGGAACTCTGCGATTCGCTTGGTATGATGGTGATGGCGGAGAGTTTCGACATGTGGATTTATCCTAAGTGCAAGAACGGCTACGCCAAGTTCTTCAAGGAGTGGAGCGACAAGGACATCACCAATCTCGTGAAGCATCACCGCAACCATCCTAGCATCATCATGTGGAGCATCGGCAACGAGATTCCTGAGCAGTGGAGCAAGGAGGGCGTGGAGATAGCCAAGCACCTTCAAAATCTCTGCCACCAATACGACCCTTCGCGTCCTGTCACCCAGGGTATGGATCGTGCAGAGGATGCCTTGAAATCAGGCTTTGCCCAGGCGATGGATGTGCCAGGCTTCAACTATCGTGTACATAAATATTTCAAGAACATCGAGCAGTTGCCACAAGGTTTCTTGCTTGGTTCGGAGACGGCATCCACGGTGAGCTCCCGTGGTGTGTATAAGTTCCCGGTGAAGGTAGGTTACAACGACAATAACCCATACGCCGACGGTCAGTGCTCTAGCTATGATACGGAATGGTGCTCTTGGAGCAACCTGCCGGATGATGACTGGAAGATGCAGGATGACTATAGTTGGGTCATCGGCGAGTTCGTTTGGACGGGATACGATTATCTCGGCGAGCCAACGCCATACGATACTTACTGGCCATCACGCAGCAGCTATTTCGGCATCTGCGACCTCGCCGGTCTTCCTAAGGACCGCTACTATATGTATCGTGCCCGCTGGAACGAACATGAGCATACTACCCACTTGCTTCCTCATTGGAACTGGCAGGGCAGAGAAGGACAGGTTACCCCTGTATATTGCTACACCGACGGTGTGGAGGGCGAACTCTTCGTGAATGGCAAGAGCCAGGGCAGAGTCAAGAAAGATAAGAGCAGCCGTCTCGACCGCTACCGCTTGCGTTGGAACAACGTGAAGTATGAGCCAGGCGAGATTCGTGTGGTTACTTATAATCAGTATGGCGACAAGGTAGGCGAGGACGTGAAGCGCACGGCTGGCGAACCAACCCAGTTGCAGTTAGTAGCCGAGTGCCCTAATAATCCAGATTCCGAGATAGCTTGCATGGTGGAAGGCTGCAAGGATGCCCACGGCACCAGTTTGAAGGCTGATGGCAACGACCTCGCCTTCATCACTGTGAGCCTCCTCGATAAGGACGGCAACGAGTGCCCACTAGCCGACGATGAGTTGACTTTCGAGGTAACAGGCGCTGGAACCTTCAAGGCGGCTTGCAATGGCGACGCCACCTCGCTCGAATCCTTCACCCAGCCACAGATGAGACTCTTCTCTGGCAAGCTCGTGGTCATCGTGCAGAGCACCCATCAGAAGGGCAACATCACCCTGAAGGTGAAAGATGTGAAGAGGAATATCGAAAAGACTATAGAATTAAAGTCTATTTAATATTTTTATGCCAATATGTTTGGAAGTGTGCTGAATATTGCGTATTTTTGCAGTCATGAAGCAGACTTTAAAACATATTGGCATGTTTATTTTCATGCAGTTTCTTTGTTGTGCTCTTTTTGCACAACGCTTTGTCAACACCTCGCTCGATGGGGCGCAAACCGTGTGCGCCATCACCCAAGATGCGCAGGGCATGATGTGGCTGGGCACGGATAACGGTCTCTATAGCTATGACGGTTATCATAGTTATCGGCATTATGCGGAGCAGTCATGCTCCAACACCCGTGTCAACGCCTTGGCTACCGATGGCAAGCACCTACTTTATCTTGCCACGGGCAATGGTATGCTCGCCTTCAATATGTACACCAATGCGTACGAGCATACCGATGCCGTCGATGTCTTTGCCGGCAAGGGAAAGCACCGTGGGGTGAAGGAGGCGAGAATCATCAATCCCGACGACAAGCTCCATGAATATGGCAGCGATGTGTATGCGCTGCTCAAGACTCCGAAGGGAACGCTCATGGGAACGCTCTCAGGGCTTTATCTGCTAAAAAATACCAACCCCCATGCCAATTCTGCTTCCGGTAGAAGAAACCTCGTCGATTTGTGTCCGGGCACCCAGCCCTTGGTCAACGCCTTGGCTTATGATGCCAAGCGCCATTGTTACTGGATAGGAACCGAGGGCGCTCTCTATTGTGCCGACCTCCAGCTTCAAACATTCTCCAAGATAGGAGCTCTGGATGGAAACTCCATCAAGTGCCTGACGCTCGACGCCAGCGGAAATCTCTATATCGGAACCGATGATGGTCTCTATCAGATGGCGATGAATGCTGCCATCACTCATTATTCCCATGATTCCAGCAATGCCTCGTCCATCCCTAACAACATCGTATGGGCGTGTTATGTGGATAAGTGGCAGAATGTGTGGATAGGCACCGACAATGGACTTTCCAGGCTCTCCACCTCTTGTTATTATCAGTTTGTTTCGCTCGATAAAATTACCTTTTCGGGCGAAGGCAACTGCTTGCACGCCTTGTTGCAGACAAGCAACGGCGATTGGTGGATGGGTGGAACCAATGGTTTGGTGCATTTCCAAACTTCCGGGGCGCTCGCCTCGGCAGCCACCTATACCAATGTGGTTTGGTATAAGCAGAACAATGCGGCTTATCCGCTGAGCCACAACCGTGTGCGCAAGATTTACGAGGATAGGGAGGGCGATGTGTGGATCTGTACCGACCATGGCATCAACCTCTATGACCGCCAGGCAAGACAGCTACGCAACTTCATCGTCTATGACAAGACAGGCAAGTATTCCACCGCCTGGGCTTACGACATCTTGCAGGATAGGCAGGGCAGGATGTGGATGGCTTCCTATATGGGTGGCGTCTTCGTGGTCGATAAGCAGATGCTGCTGGCTGCGATTGCCAAGCAAGCTTCCTCTGCCACCGCTACTTGCGTGGCGAGCCGTCATTTTTCCGACCAAGGCAAGAATGCCCTTTCCGGTATTCATGTCGGGCAGTTGGTGATGGACGGCAAGGGCATGGTGTGGGCTAGCACTTACAATCATCTCGACCGCATCGACCCCGTCAATATGCAGGTGTCCCATGTGGGCAACACCGAGCCTATCAGTTATATGATGACGGATGCCAAGGGCCGTGTTTGGGTAGGCGTCAACGACAAGGTGAAATGCTTCTCGGCCGATGGAACCAAGGAATGGACCGTAGGGGGCAAGGTAAGCACCATGTGCGATGTGAATGGTAGCGTGTGGGTGGTGACGGGCAAGGTTTGCTGCGTGCTCAACCCCGATGGCAAGAGCCTTCGCTTTGCCATCCCGGAAATCACTCCTTTTGCCATCTATTATGCCCGCCACTCCCATCGGGTGGTGATGGGCGGCAACGACGGCTTCCTCTCCATCGACGAGGACATCGCTCGCCCGCGTGTCAAGCCGATGCCGCTCATGCTGGCTGGTGTTATCGTGAATGGCAAGCAGGTGCAAGACCTCGGTGCCAATCAGCCGTCGCTCCTCGACGTGGCTCCTCGCTCGTTGGATAAATTGACCTTGCGTAGCGACGAGAACAACTTCACCCTTCAGCTCACCGACCTGCCTTTTGCCAACCATCCGTCGAATGTCTATGCCTACCAGTTGGAGGGCAGCGACCACGACTGGCAATATCTGGAGAATGGAAAAATCGACATTACCTATAACGGCCTGTCTTATGGCGATTATCACCTCACCGTGCATGTGATGGATGGCGAAGGCAACATCGGCGATGAGGTCTACTCGCTCGACATCAGCATCCTGCCGCCGTGGTACCTCACCATCTGGGCTAAGCTCTTCTATCTCACGGTGCTCATCGTGTTGGTGGCTTGGCTGGTAAGCTATTATTTCCTGCGCAAGCAACTGGTGGAGGAACAGCGACAGAAGAAGGAAGTACTGGAGCAGGTCGAGGCTCGTATGAACTTCTTCCACCGCTTGGCGGAGAACCTGAAGGCTGCCGTGGCTCATCAGTCGTTCGATGAAATCACCGAACTCATCAACCATTCGATAGATGTCAACACGAGCATCGACGATTTGCCAGCCATCTCAGCTCCAGCCAATGTCGCCGCTGCGCCAGAAACGGATAAACAACCGATGGAGGCTGCGGCTGGTGGCGAGCAAGTACCACAGCCAACGGCTGGCGATGAAGCGGAGAAAAAGGAGAAGAAACCTGAGATGGACGAGGCCGACGTGCGCTTGTTGCAGGAAATCAACAAGACGATAGAGGAGCGCATGATCGATTCCGACTTCAACGTCACCATGTTGCAGGAAGTATTGGGCATGGGCGGAAAACAGCTCTATCGCAAGATGAAGGCTCTCACGGGGCATACGCCTGTGGAGTATATCCGAGAGATGAGAATGCGCAAGGCTTCCAAACTGCTGAAGGCTGGCAAGTTTAGTGTTTCCGAGGTGATGTATACGGTAGGCTTCTCCAACAGCAGCTATTTCTCGAAGTGCTTCAACAAGGCATTCGGGATGACTCCTACGGAATATATGAGAATGAGTTAGAATTGCGAGCATTGACGAGTAATAAGACAAACATAAGATGATTCCGATATTGACGATAACGGGTTCCGACAGCACGGGAGGCTCTGGTGTGCAGGCAGACATCAAGACCATATCCGAATTGGGTGGTTACGCCGTCTCTGCCATCACCAGCATCACCGTGCAGAACACCCTGGGCATCCAGGAGTTTTTCGACATTCCGGCAGAGATTGTGTCGGGGCAGATAGAGGCCATCATGAACGATATGCAGCCTTCGGTGGTGAAGGTGGGTATGATTCGCCGGGTGGAGACGCTCGACGTGGTCATCGATGCCTTGACCAAGTATCGGCCCGACCACATCATCTATGCCCCTGCCATCTGGTCGAGCAATGGCGATGCGCTGATGACGGAGGATGTGGTGAGCCAAATCAAGTATCGCCTCTTGCCGCTCTGCTCGGTGGTGGTGGCGAGGAAGAAGGAGAGCGACATCATCCTGCAAGATACCAAGCAACTGCGCTTGGCTGAAGACAAGGGCTTGCATGTGTATAAGCTCGACAATGCCAACTCGCATGGTCTCATCAACCGCTTCTCTTCAGCCCTAGCCGTGTATCTGAACCAGGGCAAGAAACTGGAGGAGGCCTTGGCGATGGCGCAAGACTTTATCAATGTGGAACTGGCGAGGGAGAGCAACCTGCAAGGCAGAAGCTCGGATCTCTACAACCAGTTTATCTCGCAGGTGAACAACTTCTGCCGCACCTATAGCGACGTGCATTTCTATGCCGACCAACTCAACGTGAGCAGCCGCTACCTTGCCCAGGTTACCCGCCGCATCTCGGGCAAGACCCCGAAGGCAATCATCGACGAGTACATCGTCAAGGAGATAGAGCGAGAGCTCACCACCACCACGCATACCGTGCAGGAGATAGCCAATCGCTTCGGCTTCTCCTCGCAAGCGCATCTCACCAAGTTCTTTAAGAAGATGAGAGGGGTGACACCTTCCGATTTTCGTAGGAAGGGAATAGGCTAAATCTACTTCACACTACATCATTTCATTGGAATTGACTGATATTTAGATGGTTATGCGGGTGTAGTGTCAGACCTCACACTACACCCACACTACACCCTCTATCTAGGAAATGGTGAAGTGTGGGTGTAGTGTTGGTGTAGTGTCGAGCTGCACATTACACCCATCTAAGTGCTTGATAGATAGTTTCTTATAAAGAAAAGGTGTAGTGTGTAGTAGAAATGATTCAAGTCTCTCAAGTAGAAGAAACGGGCTGAAAGCCCAAAAGCACCTAGCCCAGGGCAACGCCCTGGGTCGTTAGATGGGAATAAGGTGCGCCCTGTAAGGGCAAAAGCCTTGTTTCGTTTACTGCGAAGCCTTGTTCCATTTACTGCCTTACTGTGGCAGTTTACTGCCTCGGCTTAGGCAGTTTTGTGCCTCTGCTAGGCAGTTTTTTATACAAAGTGACGCAAAGTTTGTATTAATCGGAACTTTTTTCTTTAGTTTCGCCAAAAAATGTTTCCTTTGCAGCCAAATAACAATAAAACAATAGAATTATGGCAGAAAATAGACAAGAATTGAACCGCAACTTGGCTCAGATGCTCAAGGGTGGTGTGATCATGGACGTAACAACTCCAGAACAGGCAAAGATTGCCGAGGCAGCAGGTGCATGTGCAGTAATGGCTTTGGAGCGTATTCCAGCCGATATTCGTGCGGCAGGTGGTGTGTCTCGTATGAGCGACCCTAAGATGATCAAGGGTATCCAGGAGGCAGTCTCTATCCCTGTGATGGCTAAGTGCCGTATCGGTCACTTCGCTGAGGCTCAGATTCTTCAGGCTATCGAAATCGACTATATCGACGAGAGCGAGGTGCTCTCTCCAGCAGATAATGTTTATCACATCGACAAGACTAAGTTCGACGTGCCTTTCGTTTGTGGTGCCAAGAACTTGGGCGAGGCACTTCGCCGTATCGCCGAGGGTGCTACAATGATTCGTACCAAGGGAGAGCCAGGAACTGGTGATGTGGTTCAGGCTGTTACACACATGCGTATGATGCAGAGCGAAATCCGCCGCTTGGTTTCCATGAGCGAGGACGAGCTTTACGAGGCAGCCAAGCAGTTGCAGGCTCCTTACGACTTGGTGAAGTACGTTCATGAGAATGGCAAGTTGCCTGTGGTTAACTTCGCTGCAGGTGGTGTGGCTACTCCAGCCGATGCTGCCCTCATGATGCAGCTCGGTGCCGAGGGTGTGTTCGTAGGTTCTGGTATCTTCAAGAGCGGCAACCCAGCTAAGCGTGCCCAGGCTATCGTGAAGGCTGTAACCAACTACAACGATCCTAAGATGTTGGCTGAGTTGAGCGAGGATCTCGGCGAGGCTATGGTTGGAATCAATGAGCAGGAGATTGCTTTGTTGATGGCTGAAAGAGGTAAATAATGAGAATAGCAGTTTTAGCATTACAAGGCGCCTTTGCTGAGCATCGTCAGAAGTTGGCTCAGCTGGGCGTGGATAGTTTCGAGATTCGCCAGTTGAAGGACTGGGACCAGCCTAAGGATGGTCTTATTATTCCTGGTGGTGAGAGTACCACCCAGGCGAAGCTCTTGAACGAACTCGGTTTGATGGAACCTGTGAAGGAGGCGATAGCCGCAGGTCTGCCTGTCTATGGCACTTGCGCCGGCTTGATTCTCCTCGCCAAGAAGATCGAGGGCGAGCCAAGCAAGCGTATCGCCTCGATGGACATCACGGCTTTGAGAAAT
This sequence comes from Candidatus Segatella violae, assembly GCA_002440225.1. GTDB lineage: Bacteria > Bacteroidota > Bacteroidia > Bacteroidales > Bacteroidaceae > Prevotella > Prevotella violae. Next base: position 10,628 of record DJSH01000029.1, on the reverse strand, counting down.
GCATACGGTCGTCAGCTCGGCAGCTTCTATGTCGAGGCTCCGATGAAAGGTATCTCGGAAAAGATCCCGATGACCTTCATCCGTGCTCCATATATTAAAGAGGTGTGGGGTGACGCCGAGGTGCTTGCCGAGGTAGATGGCAAGATTGTGGCAGCCCGCCAGGGCAACCAGCTCGTTACCGCCTTCCATCCAGAGCTGAACGACAGCCAGGAGATACACAAGTATTTCTTGGAAATGTGTAAGAAGTAAGACGCTTGTTTTATAAATACGATTCTTACTTTTATAAATAAGACTTTTGCTTTTACTTATATAACTAAAGAAAGCCTAGCGGATTTTGTCCGCTAGGCTTTTTTTTATGTTATTCAGCAATGATGGTCACTCGGCGATAGTGAGGGGTCGTACCCTGGTTGCTATCACCAATGGCTTTTTCTTCATTGATGCTCGCTTCCCAACCTTTCGACTTGAGATAGTCGAGCACACGCTGTAGGCGTGCTTCGCTCAGGCGTTGGTTGCGGTCGCTCTTGCCGTCGGCTGAGGCTTCGCCTATCACCGAAAGCTTCGGACGGTCGCCGCCCTGCCATTGCTCCAGATAGTCGTCGAGGCGCAACTGCTCCTGTGCCGACATTTTGGTCCAACCTAGGTCGAAGAGCACTTCGTGCTGGTTGCCGCTAGCTTGCGCTGTGGCATTCGTCTTCGGCGCAGTCTGGCTGCTCAGCTGTTGCTTCAAGGCATCCAGCTCCTTTTGCTTGGCAGCCAACTGCTTGCTGAGGTCGGCTTTGTCGTCGATGAGCTTCTCTACATACTTGGTCTGCGAGGTGCAATCCTCTAGATTCTTCTGCGTTTCTGCCAGAAGAGCCTTGTTGGTTGGCATCTTCTTGCCTACGAAGTTGTAGCGCAGCAATACGCCGGCGTTCACCATTCCCTTGGGTGTCAACTCGTGGTTGATAGGCAACCATTTGTATTCGCCCATGATTCCTGCTGTCCAGCGAGGCGTAATGTCGTATTCTGCAGAGAGCGAAACAGGGATGTAGAGTGCATTCTCTTGTTTCTTCTCGGCGAAACTCTTCACGTAGTTGTGGGTGTACACGTTGAAATAGGTGTCGCCCTTGGCTACGGCTTCTTCATTATAGGATAAAGTCTGCGAGTTGCGGTTCCATCCGTGCCAGTAGCCCACACCCGTGCCGAGCCAGAGGTTGAAGGCTTGCGCCTTGCGATTGTGCTCGATGTCGAAGATGTTGAACTGGGCGTTCAAGTCGGTCATGAATACGCTCATGTTGTTGCGGTTCTGCACACGGTCGATGGTGGTCTTGAGGGTAGTCTCGTAGTCGCCTACCTTGTAGCCATCTTGCGATGTCTCTCCGATACGGATAGCCTTGCCCGTAGATTTTATCATCGTATATTCTGCCTTCCAACCCAGTCGAACCCAAGGTCGCAGGGTGTAGTGCAAGCCAAGGCTGAAGTCGGGAGCCACTGGTGTGCGGGAGGTCTTGAAATCGCCCCCTCGCATATCCCAGTAATAGCTCAGCCCGCCTTGCGCAAACACCGACCATGTGTTCGTACGAACGGAGTCGTTGTAGGTTTGGGCAGAGGCAGCAGTCGCTGTCATGGCGACTGCTGCTGATAGTATTACTTGATTGATTCTCATTGCTTACTTTCTCTTTCTTGCAGATGAAGTCATTTTGTCAGATGCCCAGAATAGCGATGGAAGCTCATTGCTATTAATATAGCTGAAAGCAAAAGCTCTTATGTTAATGCAGATGTTACCATTGTAGTATGGTCTAAGAATTACTTTCACTTTTGAACTTGTCGTACTTGGTACCTTTGTGGATGGATTGGAACTTCTGCTTCCAGTTGCAGCTCCATAAATTTGATAATCTCCACGAGCGTCATAAACTCTCACAATATACATCGTACTGTAATAGCAAGATGAAACATCTACCGTGTATTCAATGTCTTCCTTTACAACTTTTACAATGCGTACTACCTGTTTGCCATTCGCCTCTGATGACGTTTCTGGCTTGCCTGATACAAGCTCGGCGTTAGCTTTCAATTCTGCAATTGATTTTGTTGGTGTAAATTTTGCACAAGTATGCCATGAACCAGGAGTTACCTGAGTACAATTTATAGTTGGCACAGAACCATCTATCATTTCTGAAATAGCTTGGTAAATAGACGAGTTCTTTCCTGCAGACTCAACACTAGCCCATAATGAAGGATCCATATACATATATGTACCATCAGATGAGGTTGGTTCATAAATGCCGTTGTCCTTTAGCATAGTTGCTAACAATGCTTGGGTCTGCTTGGCATTTTCTTTTTCTACAGCAGTAAGTCCTGTTGATGGATTTGTAATTGCATCGTCCAAAGCTTTTTGAGCCTTGAGTATTGCAGGAAGACCTCTTTCGCTGTCATTCAAGTTGTTGGTGAGAGTTTCTAGCTTTGTAGAGATAGCTGTAAGCTTCGCACCGTCTTTGCCAAAGATGGTGGTCATCAATTCACCATTCTCATTGATAGCTTTCACAACGGTAGTTCCGTTATCTTCCACCTTCTTGCTGACGGTAGTGAAGCCACTTTCTATCTTGTTGGTCAATGTGCCAATGCTACCATTCATGCTATTTAAAGTGCCTTGAACATTGCTGATGGATCCATTGATGGCGTCTAGCTTGCCATTGCAATTTGTCATACTTGTATTCAAGTCTTTGATGTGACCACCAATAGTGCCCAAGTTACTATTAGTAGTTTCCATCTTCAGCAAACCAGCATTAATGAGGTCGCTCATAACTTCCATCTTGTCATTGAATGAAGTGTTGAAGCTATTGAGCTTATTCGAAAGGTCTGCAAGACTTCCACATACATTGGTCTCAAGAATATTGTTGTTCTTGTCGAGTTTGCTAACAATCAGCTCACCTTGTGTATTGATGGCAGTCTCAACCTTGGCTACGTTGCCGCTGAGTCCAGTAAGAGTCTGGTCAATATTTACCAACTTGGTGTTGAGGTTAGCGAAACCATCCAACAAGTTTTGGTTAATCTTTTCAAGACTATTATTGGTATTCTTGTCGAGCAAAGAAATAGCACCCGTGTTGGCGTTGATTTCCAACTTGATGTCCTTCAGGCCACTCGTAATCAATTCATTTAATGCCTTGATACGCTCGTCGAGAGCCTTTGTCTGGTCGTTGATGGCTGCAACGATAGCTGTAGTCTGTCCCTTGATGGCAGCCTCAATCAACTCGCCATTTTTACTAATGGTGAGGGTCAACAACTCATTGCTCTTGTTGAGTGCTTCGACAATGGTATTGCCATTGCTGTCGAGATGCTCGTTGATAGCCTTGAAGCCATTGACGAGTGATGTGTTGATCTTGTCGAGAGAGGTGTTGGTGTTCTTATCCAACAATGTGATGGCACCAGTGTTCTTATCTACGCTAGCAGTAATATCCGTGAAGCCAGCCTTGACGGCAGCGGTCAGTGCGGCAAAGCGCTCGTCGAGCGTCTTGCTGTTGTCGTTGATGCACTTGATGAGTGCGGCATTGTTGGCAAGGAGGGTTGTCTCCAGAAGCTTGCCATTCTCGTCTATCTTCAGACGGAGGAGTTCGCCATTCTCATTCATGGCAAAGATGATGGCGTCGCCTGTAGTTTTAATCTGTGTATTGAGCGCATCAAAGCCATTGAAGAGGCTTGTGTTGATTTTGTCGAGACCGCTCTGTGTGGTAGAGGTGAGAATCTTGATGGCACCTGTGTTCTCGTCGATGGAAAGTTTAATCTCCGCCATTCCATTTTGAAGCAAGGTGTTGAGGGCGTCGAAACGTTCCTCCAAGGATTTTTGAAGGTCGTTGACAGCTTTGACCAATGCTGTATAATCGTTAATGTAGGTGTTCCCGCCATAGTCGATATTCGGCTCCAAGACCTCTGTACAAGAGGTAAGATTCAAGGTTGCAGCGAGCAAAAGTGGATAAATTTTTCTTCTCATTATTCTATTTTTTTGAGTTTGTATAACATTTATTCGTCACCAAAGTTACTCGCTTTTTGCGAAAATGGGGGGGTAATATTTGACTTTTTAGGTGGTAAAAACTGTCGCCGAACTTTGTTAAACTAGTGAAAAGTGAAAAAATATATAGTTTTGTATATAGTTGTTTTGGATTATTTTAGTACTTTTGCACTAAAATTATAGCTAAAAGATGGACGTTTATATCGCTAGAAAGATGCATTTGAGTCATATTACAGAATGGTTGGTGCTGATTTTGTTAATATTCCTTCCTTTTTCTTGCTCTCAAAAGGGGCAAGAGAGATACGCTTTTCTTCTTGAAAAATACAATACAGCACACGATGCACAGATGCAAGGCAACATGGAAGATGCTGCCAATGGCTATCGGGAGTGTGTGGAACAGTGCTCGCACGAACAATATCTGCACGACGACAGCGTGAAACTCTTATTGCCTAGGGCGATGGGACAGCTCATGAATGTTTATCAGAGCCAAGGCGACTTGAATGGTTGCGTGGCATACTTCGACAGTCTCAAAAGAGAAGTGGATGCCGAGCCTACTAAATATAATAAGGTGTTGTGCCGCCAGTTTAAGCGAGACGTATATGTGTTCCTGGCTTACTCGTTGTCGAGAACCGACGACGAGGAGCGGGCCGTGCTCACCATGGACGAGGCGATGAAGATGCCGCTGTCTTATCCTACACCCGAACGCCTCTTCCGAGATGATGCCTATGCAGCAGGTGTCTATTACTGTGTATCCTCTACCCAAGCCAAGGTGTTTGAATATGGCAAGAAGGCACTGGCGGAGGTAAGGCAGTGCAAGCAGAAATCGGGAGTGCAATGGCTCGTCACCATGTTGGGCGGCATGTATCATCGTACAGGCAAGGTAGACGAGGCCATCCGTATGTATCAAGAAGGCTATGAACTCGCCCAGATGGCGCAAGACACACTGGGTATGTCCAACGCCAAGAAAGAGATGGCAGACTATCTGTTGCAATGGAACTTGGATAGTCTGGCCAATCGCTTTGCCACCGAGGCAGTGCAACTGCTAGGCAAGGTGGTAAATAAGAATCCGATGGTAGAGACAGGCGTATATGTAACCAAGGCCCGTATCCTGAAAGCGATGCACCAAAAGGAAAATGCCCTTTCATACCTGAAGAAAGCCAGGGAAAGTGCCAATGGTTTGCCTTATAACAGTGGAGCTTCTGACATCGGGGTACTGATGGGCAGTCTGCTGGTTACCAAGACTCCACCTTGCTACCCAGGTGATTATGCCCAAGGCATGGCCTTGCTGGAGAACGCCTCGCACGATGCCACCTACAAGATAAAGGCAACTGCCTTCTTTGAACTGGCGAAGGCAAACCTGGCGGCAGGCAAGCAAGACGAGGGCGAGGCTCAGCTAGACAGCATGTACACCATCCTCAACGGCTCGTCTACACCTATCGTTCTGGAGGGTGCCTACGAATACGCCCTTCGTTATTATCTCAAGTCGGGCAACCAGGCTCGGGCGGCAATGTATTCCCAAGCATTGGAAAAACAGAAAGAAATAGCCGACCGCTCTGCTTCCATCAAGAATGTAATCAATGCAGTCACTCAAATGGAGATGGGTGGAAAGGAACGTTCTCTCAATGAACAAGAGAACGAGATGAACAGGCATAAGACTACGGCGATTGCCGTGACCTGTGGGCTGGTCTTCGTGGTAATCGGATTGATAGTCTTGTGCTTCTGGATCAAGCACAAGGACAAACGCAAGCATAATAATACCAAGCGTGAGCTCAGCAAAACGATGAGGAAGCTGAAGGTTGCCCAAAGAAACCAACAACGAGCAGAGGAAAGGTTGGCAACGATAGAAGATGACAACGTGAAGAAAATCAAGGATGGCCAGCAAGTGCTCGCCATCTTGAGGGATAAAGGTGAGCCGAAATTCAGGGAATATTTCGAGCAAGCTTATCCTGCTTTCATCAAGCAACTGAGGGCTCAAGTCCCATCCATTACCCATAAGGAGGAAAGCTATTGCATGCTGATGGCGTTGGGAATGAGCAATGCGGAGCTAGCCGAGGCCTTTGTCATTACCCGCCAGAGCGTAAACATAGCCAGAAGTCGCATCCGCAAGAAACTGCCCGAGGCAGAGAAAACAAGGATGGAGGCTTTCTTGGCTGAGCTATTGAAGAAAGAGGATTAGTGGTGATTTAAATAAAAACGATAAAAAGGCGGTGCTTCGAGTAAAATCGAGGCACCGCCTTTTTGCTGCTTTGTTTATGTGTTGTCTCTTTGAGCTTGTTCTCTTGGCAAGTATTCTTATAGCAGCGCTGGAAGCTGGAAGAGCTTCACGCTGTTGCTACCTTTGATGAGGATGTAGTGGTCGTGAGGCTGGGCTTGCTTGATGGCTTCCTTCACTTCCTCCACATCGTGGAACTTGCGATAGTTGCAAGGGATGTCCTTGAACTCATCGCCTACCAACCAAACTTTCTCCAGACCGGCGGCTTGGAGCTGGGCGATGACCTTCTGGTGCTCCTCGTGGCTTACCTCGCCGAGTTCGCCCATCTGTCCGAGAATCGCCATCTTGCTAGGTACATCCATGAGGCGGAAATTCTCGATGGCGGCAGCCATGCTCGAAGGATTGGCGTTGTAGGCATCCACCACGAGTTTGTTGTGGGCTGTTTCCTCTAGCTGCGAACGATTGTTGCTAGGGATGTAGTTTTCGAGCGCATGGTCTATCTGCTGAGGCTTCACGTCGAAGTGAAGACCGATGGTGATGGCGGCAAGCATGTTATCGATGTTGTAAGAGCCGATGAGATGAGTCTGCACCACATGCCATTCCATGCCTTCCTTGCGCCAACGGAACTTGAGGAACGGAGCGCAAGAGATAACCTCGCCCCAAACATCGCAGTTCTCGTCCTTGCCGTAGGTGATGAGGCGGTTGATGTTGCGCTCCTCAGCCATCTGCATCAAGTGCTCGTTGTCGGCATTGATGAATACGAGGGCATCGTGGGCAGAGAGGAAATCATAGAGTTCGCCCTTGGTCTTCTTTACTCCCTCGAAACTACCGAAACCTTGCAGGTGGGCACGACCTACGTTGGTAATCATTCCGCAGGTAGGTTCCACGTACTCCACGAGCTTCTTGATGTCGCCAGGGTGGGAAGCTCCCATCTCTACGACTGCAATCTCGTGCTCCGGGGCAAGACGGAAGAGGGTTTTAGGTACGCCCACATCGTTGTTGAAGTTGCCTTGCGTGAACATCACGTTGTACTTCTCGCCGAGCACGGCGGAAACCAACTCCTTGGTAGTGGTCTTGCCGTTGGTGCCGGTGATGCCCACCACTGGGATGTCGAAATGGCGGCGATGCTCACGAGCCAGTTGCTTGAAGGTGGTGAGGCAATCATCCACGAGGATGTATCGCTCGTCGCCCTCCTTGGCATACTCCTTTTCATCCACAATCACATAGGCACAGCCTTTCTCCAAAGCCATGTCGGCAAACTTGTTGCCATCGAAAGAGGCACCCTTTAAAGCCAGGAAGATGCTGCCCTCAGGGCAGTCGCGGCTATCGGTGGTAATCACTGGGTGCGCTTGGTAAATCTGATAGAGTTCTGAAATGTCCATATCGTCTATATCTGTTGTTTTGCTTGCAAAAGTACATTAAATCGTGGACATAACAAACAATTTTCCGAAAAAATGATGGTTATCTCGAATATTCTTTCTAAATTTGCAGTAATATTTAGAAAGCGAGGTCGTAATGGCTGGAAATGAAGGAAAAGAAAAAACGAAAGTGAGGAAGGAAAAGCTGGCTGGCTATTTCTATAATATATCTCAGTTGACCTTTACAGGAACTGGGTTGGGAGGTGTATTGCCTTTACTGAAAGGTGATGTATATTTAGGCAATATTAGTGTGTTGATATTTGGTATAGTAATGACAACGATATTTGCTATGGCCGCAAACAGAGTTTTAAAATACTAGAAATATGAGTTATTTAGCATTGTTTTTTTTGGTTGGATCAATAATTGGTGGAAGCTTTTTGGCTTGGACATATACTAAGTCTGGTGAAAAGTGGCTTAAAGAATTGTAAAATATGAGTTACTTAGCATGTTTCTTTTTGACATGTTGTATTTTTAGTCTTAGCTTCTTGGCCTGGCTTTATACCAAGCCAGGCAAGAAATGGTTAAAGGAGTTGTAACCCGATGGAATATACAATCAATATCAAGGGGCGCTTGATGGATTTGAGCACCCCTCAGGTGATGGGCATCCTGAACGTAACGCCCGATAGTTTCTACTCTGGCAGTAGAAAACAGACTGAAAAGGAGATAGCCGACAGGGCTAACCAAATTATAGCAGAAGGTGGAAGCATCATTGATGTGGGCGCTTTCTCCACTCGCCCCGGTGCCGATGAGGTATCGGAGGAGGAGGAAGGAAGACGCTTGAAGTTTGCGCTCGGCATCGTTCGCCGTGAGCAACCCGACGCTGCCATCTCCGTGGATACTTATCGCCCTGTCTTGGCACGCAAGTGCATCGAGGAGTGGGGAGCCGACATCATCAACGATGTATCGGAAGGTGGAATCACGGGCATCGCCAATGTGCCTTTGGAACAAAGACAAGAGGAATATCCTGAGATGTTCCGATTGGTGGGCGAACTGAAGGTACCTTATATCTTGATGTCGGTGCAGCCAACACTGAAAACGATGATGATAGGTTTTGCCAAGGAAGTGCAGCAGTTGCGTGACCTCGGAGCGAAAGACATCATCCTCGACCCAGGCTTCGGCTTCGGCAAGAATCTCATCCAAAACTATCAGATATATAATGAACTGGAGAAACTCAACGTGATGGAACTCCCTGTGCTAGTGGGTATCTCTCGCAAGAGCATGATATACAAGTTGCTCGGCGGCGATGCCACCACATCGCTCAATGGAACTACCGTCCTCGACACCATCGCCCTGATGAAAGGTGCCAGCATCCTCAGAGTACACGATGTGAAGGAAGCAGCCGAGGCGGTAAAAATAGTAGAAGCAATGGAAGATAAAGACTAAGCTGTAAAGCTAATGTCTTAACTTCTTAATTCCTTAACTCCATAAAAAATGATTGAATTTGGAATCAAAGACTTCATCGACATTCTCTTGGTAGCCTCGTTGCTATTCTATGTCTATCGCCTGATGAAGGAATCTCGCTCACTGAACATCTTCGTGGGCATCATGCTCTTCGTGCTCATCTGGCTCTTTGTGAGTCAGGTGCTGGAAATGCGCTTGTTGGGTTCGATACTCGACAAGTTGGTGAGCGTGGGAGTCATCGCCCTCATCGTCATCTTTCAGGAAGACATCCGCAGATTCCTCTATGAGATAGGTTCGCAGAAAGGCATGCGCCGACTGGTTCGTTTCTTCCACTCCAGCAAGGAGAGTCAGAAGGAAGCCAACAAGGAGACCATCATGCCAATCGTGATGGCTTGCATGAGCATGGCGAAGAAATATGTGGGTGCCCTCATTGTCATCGAACGAGGTGTGCCATTGAAAGACATCATGGACACGGGCGAGGAGATTGATGCCAAGATCAACCAACGGTTGATAGAGAACATCTTCTTCAAGAACTCGCCGCTCCACGATGGTGCAATGGTGATAAGCAACAAGCGTATCATGGCGGCAGGTTGTATCCTGCCAGTGAGCCACAACCTCGACATCCCGAAGGAACTCGGCTTGCGCCACCGTGCCGCCCTGGGTATCTCGCAGAGCAGTGATGCCATCGCCGTCATCGTATCGGAGGAGACGGGGCGAATCAGTGTCGCCATCAAGGGTGAGTTCAAACTCCGCCTCTCCGCCGAGGAACTGGAGAGCATCTTGACACAAGAAATGATATAAACAGAAGAGCTAAATTGAAAGATGAAGGGAATGTAAACCTTTACGATGCCGAATATCTTTCGATTTAGCTTTTTTTACACAATATAATAAGGTGTATTTGAAAGAATTTGTGTACTTTTGCAAAGTCGATGTGACAAAAAGACTGAAAACAAGCAGTTGCAGCCTTTCACTTTGACAATCTACTTAGGACAACAAAAATTATTAAATAAAAAGATAAAATGGATTTATTACAGCAAATCGTAGCTCGCGCTAAAGCTGACAAGCAGCGCATCGTGCTCCCTGAAGCAGAAGAGGAGCGTACTTTGAAAGCAGCCGATAAAGTTTTGGCTGATGATCTCGCAGACATCGTCCTCATCGGTAACCCTGCCAACATTAAGAATCTCGCTGCACAGTGGGGTCTTAACAACATCGACAAGGCTACTATCGTTGATCCACAAAACAACCCTAAGACTGAGGAGTATGCAGAGAAGCTCGCCGAACTTCGCAAGAAGAAGGGCATGACTGTAGAACAGGCTCGTGAACTCGTAACCAAGAACAACCTCTACCTCGGTTGTATGATTATCAAGACTGAGGGTGCTGATGGTCAGATCTCAGGTGCATTGAGCACAACTGGCGATACACTTCGTCCAGCTCTCCAGATTATCAAGTGTGCTCCTGGCGTAAGTTGCGTCAGCGGTGCTATGTTGCTCATCTCTAACGAGAAGCAGTATGGTCAGGATGGTGTTGTGGTAATGGGTGACGTTGCTGTAACTCCTAACCCAACAGCCGACCAGTTGGCTCAGATTGCTTATACTACCGCTCATACAGCCAAGGC
>DJSH01000013.1:20029-29887 GCA_002440225.1 Candidatus Segatella violae | reverse complement strand
GCATCATCGGCAGGGTCAGCATTACGCAACTGACGATAGATATAGTTGACAGCCTCCTTCTCAGAGTTACTAGGATCCTTTGCCAAAGTATTGAAGATAATAGTATACTTGTTGGCAGCCTCTTCGTCTTTATGCAAAAGAACAGTTGAAGCACCACTCTCAATAATATCCTCAATATTCTCAGCAGTGAGTTCAGTTTCACGCTCCATGATTACCTCATTACGTTCAATTGAAACCACCTCACCAGTATCCTCATCTACGAAGTCCTCATTCCAACTCTTCAGCACACGTGCAGCTAGTTTGCGACCAATGGCAGCCTTCATGTTCTTCTTATTAACCTTTACCTCCTCGGCAAGATCAAAAATCTGAAGAATATCCTTATCCTGCTCATAACCAATAGCACGAAGCAAAGTAGTTACAGGCAACTTCTTCTTACGGTCGATATATGCATACATCACATTGTTAATGTCAGTAGCAAACTCAATCCAGCTACCCTTGAACGGAATGATACGGGCAGAATAAAGTACTGTACCATTTGCATGAACTCCCTGTCCAAAGAACACGCCAGGAGAACGGTGCAACTGAGAAACGACAACTCGTTCTGCACCATTAATTACAAAAGTACCATTATCTGTCATATATGGGATTGTACCCAGGAAAACATCTTGAATGAATGTACCGAAGTCCTCATGGTCAGGATCTGTACAATACAGCTTCATCTTAGCCTTCAAAGGTACGCTATATGTAAGACCACGCTCCAAACACTCATCAATAGTGTAACGTGGAGGGTCTATATAGTAATCCAAGAACTCAAGAACGAAATTGTTACGAGTGTCGGTGATAGGAAAATTCTCAGAGAACACCTTATACAGACCGTCATTCTTGCGTTCCTCAGGCGGAGTATCCAACTGTAAGAAGTCCTTGAAAGACTTTAACTGCACATCGAGGAAATCCGGATATGGGTACGGATTATGAACGCTGGCAAAATTTACTCTGTTATCAACAATTTTTGTAGCCATTAGAAGTTATTAAATGGGTTTTATTAACAATATAATAAAAGACACAAAAAGGTTAGGACTCACCTACTTGGAGAATCCTAACCAATATGTAAAAAATGTATTACTCTAATTACTTGAGCTCTACCTTAGCACCAGCCTCTTCGATAGCCTTCTTAAGGTTCTCAGCCTCGTCCTTAGCTACACCTTCCTTGATAGTAGAAGGAGCACCGTCTACGAGATCCTTAGCCTCTTTCAAACCGAGACCACAAGCCTCCTTAACAGCCTTTACAACCTGGAGCTTAGCGCCACCAACCTCAGCGAGGACAACGTCGAAAGAAGACTTCTCCTCAGCTGCAGCTGCACCACCAGCAGCAGGACCAGCAGCTACAGCTACAGCTGCAGCAGCAGGCTCAATACCATACTCGTCCTTGAGGACTGTTGCCAACTCATTAACTTCCTTAACAGTAAGATTTACTAACTCTTCTGCAATAGCTTTGATATCTGCCATTTTATTCTAAATTTTAATTTTATTTATACTATAATTTTATGATAACATTGTGATTGATTACTCAGGACGCTCGCCCAATGTCTTAAGCACACCATGAATAGTGTTGCCTCCTGATTGAAGAGCTGAAACAACGTTCTTTGCTGGAGACTGGAGCAAAGCAACAATCTCTGCAATAACTTCGTTCTTGCTCTTGAGTGCTGAAAGTTCTGCGAGTTTATCAGCGCCAACATAGAAGCTTTCCTCTGCATAAGCAGCCTTCAATGATGGAACACCTTCCTTCTCGTATTCCTTCAACAACTTAGCTGGTACATTAGCTGTAGCTGTAAACATTACAGCAGTAGTACCCTTCAAGCTGCCATAGAGCTCAGAGAAATCGATGTCTGAAGCCTCAAAAGCCTTGTGAAGCAATGTATTCTTCACTACGACCATCTTAATCTCGCTCTGGAAGCACTTACGACGAAGAGCACTTGTCTTCTCAGCGTTCAATCCTGTAACATCTACAAGATAGAAGTGAGGAAACTCCTGCAACTTCTGTCCAAGCTCGGTGATAATAGTATCTTTAACTTCTTTCTTCATTTTACAAAACTTTTAGAGTTATTCAACTGATTTAGGATCAATCTTGATACCCTTACTCATAGTGCTAGAAATAAAGATACTCTTGATATATGTACCTTTAGCAGCAGCAGGCTTCAACTTGATGACAGTAGCGATGAACTCCTTAGCATTTCCGTAGATCTGCTCAGCTGTCATGCTTACCTTACCAATTGATGTGTGGATAATACCAGCCTTATCAACCTTGAAGTCAATCTTACCTTGCTTAACTTCCTTAACTGCCTTAGCAACATCCATAGTTACAGTGCCACTCTTTGGGTTAGGCATCAAACCACGAGGACCGAGTACACGACCCAAAGGACCGATCTTACCCATGCAAGAAGGCATTGTGATGATGACATCAATATCTGTCCATCCACCCTTGATTTTCTCAACGTATTCGTCAAGACCAACATAATCAGCACCTGCTTCCTTAGCAGCAGCTTCCTGATCAGGAGTACAGAGGGCGAGCACGCGAGTAACCTTACCGGTACCGTTTGGCAGTGAAACCACACCACGAACCATCTGGTTAGCCTTACGTGGATCTACACCTAAGCGTACATCAATGTCGAGAGAAGCATCAAACTTAGTAGTGGTAATTTCCTTTACCAACTCTGAAGCCTCCTTCAAAGTGTATGCCTTCCCTGCTTCAACCTTATCAGCTACTGATTTTTGATTTTTTGTCAGTTTACTCATTTTTCTAATTGAAGTTTTAAATTATTTACCAGGGAAGTCCCCTTTTACAGTAATACCCATACTTCTAGCAGTACCAGCGATGAGCTTCATAGCTGATTCTACTGTGAAGCAGTTCAAATCCTTCATTTTATCCTCAGCGATTACCTTTACCTGATCCCAAGTAAGGGTAGCAACCTTCTGACGGTTAGGCTGAGATGAAGCTGTTTTGATTTTAGCAGCCTCTTTCAATTGAACTGCAGCAGGTGGAGTCTTGATAATAAAATCAAACGACTTGTCAGTGTAATATGTAATAACAACTGGCAAAACCTTACCTGCTTTGTCCTGGGTACGGGCGTTGAACTCCTTGCAGAATCCCATGATGTTAATACCTTTAGAACCCAATGCAGGTCCTACTGGAGGTGAAGGATTTGCAGCGCCACCTTTAATCTGTAATTTGATTAATCCAGCAACTTCTTTAGCCATTTCTTTGTTAATATTTAAAATTGAAACTTATAAAGGATCGTACTCTCGTAACAGAGCATTACTCCTTTTCTACTTGCATAAAACCTAACTCTAACGGAGTTTTACGTCCGAAGATCTTGACAGTAACTTTCAGCTTATGTTTTTCGGTGTTAACCTCTTCAACAACGCCACTGAAACCACTAAATGGACCTTCCATAACCTTCACCGTATCATTAACCAAGTAAGGACAATCAAGATTCTCCTCAAACTCAGTCTCTTCAGCTGATCCCAACATGCGATTAATATCTCGCTGTGGAACTGGTGTAGGTTCATCCAAACCTCCAAGGAAACCTAAAACATTAGGGAAGAAACGAAGCGTATGAGCTACATCTCCCTTCAGTTTAGCCTCCACAAAAACATAACCTGGAAGAGAAACTTTCTCTTTAACGACTCTCTTACCATTACGCACAGTAGCATGCTTCTCAACTGGTATAAGCACCTGAGAAACATTCGCTGCTAGCAAGTCATTGTGCTTCATTTCAGCTTCGATGTATTCTTTCACCTTAGCTTCCTTGCCACTTACGGCTTTGAGCACATACCATTTATTTCCTGTGTCTGCCATTTTTCCTCAAAAAATTAACCTGGATAAACTACGCCCATAAAGGCTTTGAATACAGAATCCATCGCGAACACCACCAATGCAATGACTAGGGAAGCAGATAATACAACCATTGCACTATGAGTAAGTTCGGCACGTGATGGCCAAGTAGTCTTATGCGCAAGTTCATCGTAACATGCCTTGCAATAATTTACTATTTTATTCATATTATCTTCTAATTAGCACGGGTTGAAGGGCTCGAACCCTCGACACCTGGTTTTGGAGACCAGTGCTCTACCAACTGAGCTAAACCCGTAGAAAACTCCCGCTTCCGCAGAAGCGGGAGTTAATATATAGTAAATTAGACTATTCTAAAATTACTTGATATCGTCAAGGATCTGTGTAATCTGACCAGAACCTACGGTACGACCACCCTCACGGATAGCGAAACGAAGACCCTCGTTCAAAGCAACCTTGTAGATCAATTCAACCTCGATCTCAACGTTATCACCAGGCATTACCATCTCAACTCCCTCTGGAAGCTTGATCTCACCTGTACAATCCATTGTACGGAGGTAGAACTGTGGACGATACTTGTTACCGAATGGAGTATGACGACCACCCTCTTCCTTCTTCAAAACATAGATAGATGCCTTGAAGTGATCGTGAGGAGTGATAGCTCCTGGGTGTACGACAACCATACCACGCTTAACCTCTGCCTTATCGATACCACGGAGAAGCAAACCTACGTTATCACCTGCCTCACCCTCAGCGAGTACCTTACGGAACATCTCAACACCAGTGATGACAGACTTCTTGTCCTCACCAAGGCCGAGCAACTGAACCTCGTCACCTACCTTGCAACGACCAGTCTCGATACGACCTGTAGCAACAGTACCACGACCTGTGATTGAGAATACATCCTCGATAGGCATCAAGAATGGCTTGTCAACCTCACGCTCAGGCTCCTGAATCCACTCGTCAACAGTGTCCATCAAAGTCTCAACAGACTTAACCCACTTCTCAACGCCGTTCAAAGCACCGAGTGCAGAACCACGGATGATTGGAGTATCCTCCTCATAACCGTACTGCTCGAGGATCTCACGAACCTCCATTTCAACGAGCTCAAGCATTTCCTCGTCATCAACCATATCGCACTTGTTCAAGAAAACAACCAAGCGAGGTACGTTTACCTGACGTGCAAGAAGTACGTGCTCACGTGTCTGTGGCATAGGACCATCAGTAGCAGCAACTACCAAGATAGCACCATCCATCTGAGCAGCACCAGTAACCATGTTCTTTACATAGTCAGCGTGTCCAGGACAGTCAACGTGTGCATAGTGACGCTTTGCTGTCTCATACTCAATGTGAGCAGAGTTGATAGTGATACCACGCTCTTTCTCCTCAGGAGCATTATCAATCTGATCGAAAGACTTAACCTCCTCAGATGTACCGAGCTTCTCATTCAAAACCTTAGAGATAGCAGCGGTCAGAGTAGTCTTACCATGGTCAACATGACCAATTGTACCAATGTTAACATGCGGTTTGGTACGCACGAATTCTTCTTTAGCCATAGCTTTTCTTTTTATTTATATAAATGAATAATCTGTTCCTCTACCATCCTAACACTAGAACGATAGAGCTGTAACTGAGAGTTGAACTCAGGACCTCTTCCTTACCAAGGAAGTGCTCTACCACTGAGCTATTACAGCAAGTTAATAAATTGAGCGGAAAACGGGGCTCAAACCCGCGACCCCCAGCTTGGAAGGCTAGTGCTCTATCAACTGAGCTATTTCCGCTTGTAAGATGTGGGTGGTGATGGATTCGAACCACCGAAGGCATAGCCAGCAGATTTACAGTCTGCCCCATTTGGCCACTCTGGTAACCACCCTAATCTTTGCTTGAGCCTCTTGTCGGATTCGAACCAACGACCCCGAGATTACAAATCACGTGCTCTGGCCAACTGAGCTAAAGAGGCAATCTTTACAGCCGTAATACGACTTAAATTCCATCTATCGGAAAACGGCTGCAAAGATACAACTATTTTTTGAATCAACAAAATTTTTTCGTATTTTTTTTATCGATTTCTTGTTTTTTCTTTAAATTTGGTCAATTGCACCTTCATAGAATCCACCGCCTGATCGATTCCCTCCTCAAAAGTATCGCATGTTTTCTCTACGAACAACTTGGTTCCAGGAACAGCGACCTCCAAGTGAACTTCTTTATTCAGAGCGGTAGCAGGCTTCACGACCTTTAATTGCACCTCTACTTTCTGTATATCTTCATAAGTTTTTTCTAACTTGGCGACTTTCTTCTCGATAAACGCCTGTAACTTCTCGGTAGCGTCGAAATGAATCGACTGAATTTTAATTTCCATAGTGACCTCCAATTTTAAAAGGTTACGCCCTAGGATGGGCTTTATTATAAACTCGTTTTAGTTGCTCGAACGTTGTATGCGTATAGATCTCGGTTGTCGAAAGCTTTGCATGTCCAAGCAGTTTTTTCAAATTTTCTATACCTGCATTATGATTCAACATCGCTGTAGCGAATGTATGCCTCAACACATGCGGGCTTTTCTTTTTCAACGAGCAGACCTTTGCGAGGTTTTCCTTCACGATACATCTAATACTCTCCGGGCTCATTCGTCCACCGCCTTCAGAAAGCATAAAAGCCTCCGAATGACAGTCTAACGTCTGGTCTCGCAAAGCTAGATATTCACGAATTGTTTTTTCCAGCTCGTCGCCAAAGGGAACGATACGTTGTTTATTTCCCTTTCCTGTCACCTTGATCTCACGATTAACGAGATTCACATCGCCATCGTCTAGATTAACGAGTTCAGACAATCGCATTCCGGTTTCGTAGAACATCATTATAATAGTACGTGCGCGTACATCTTTATAATCACATCCCCATTTTTGCCTATCAAGGAGCTCGTCCATCTGCGATTCCTTTAAGAACTGCGGCAATTGTTTTCCTTTCTTAGGTCCTTTTATGCGACGTGCCGGGTCTGACTCCACGAACTTTCTCGCCAAAGCGAAACGGTAGAACATTTTGATGGCACTCAAGCGCCTCGAAACAGAAGCCGGGCTATTGCCTTCGTCCACCATATGCTCCATCCAATCGCGAATCATATCCGTATCAACGGATTCCCAGCAAAAGGAGTCAGACAAGCCCCTAGCATATTCCTCGAAGAGTTTTAAGTCTTCACAATAGCTATCTACCGTTTTTTGCGACCTATTCAACTCGCATCGCAGATATTCCAAGAACTTGTCTACATTCAACATAACGTTGCACTTTTTATATTCGGCAACGAAATTACGAAAATAAATTCAAACTACCAAATTTTTTGAGGATTTTTTAATATTATTCCTCGTTTGCGCGCAACTGCTGTACGTAGATGGCGTGTTCCATCTTGAGACGCTTCAAAACAGAAGGCTTGTCATACTGCTGACGAGCACGAAGCTCCTTAACAACACCTGTCTTTTCGAATTTTCTCTTAAACTTCTTGAGAGCTCTCTCGATGTTCTCACCGTCTTTAACTGGTACAATAATCATTTTTTTGCTTTTAATTTATTATGTTAAACTTATGTTATTCTAAGCGAAAAGGGCACGATGCCACAATTTGCGGGTGCAAAATTACATCTTATTTGTCAAACTACCAAGCTTTTAACCGTTTTTTTGCTCTAAAATGTTCATTTTATGGGTTTTGTTGCATTTTTTAGCCATTTTTTCTCTTCATCATCGAGCAATGGAGAAAGTTTTTCGCAAACCACCTTATGATAATCATTCAGCCATTTCACCTCCTCAGCTTCCAACATTGACAAATCTATCGGGGTTGTGTCTATTGGACAAAGCGTCAATGGTTCTATCTGAAGGAACTTGCCAAATTCCGTCTCCATATAACTTGTAATAAGTACTGTATTTTCCGTTCTCACACCAAATTTTCCAGCGAGATACAAGCCCGGCTCGTCTGTGAGAGTCATTCCAGCACGGAGCGGAGCTGGCATCCATTCCATCCTGATTTGGTGAGGTCCTTCATGTACATTTAGATAAGAGCCAACACCATGACCAGTACCATGCAAGAAATTAAAGCCTTCGCGCCACATGCACTCCCTTCCGACAGCATCCAGTTGAGTACCAGATGCCCCATCAGGAAACTTGACCAGTTCCAACTGAATGTGAGCCTTCAGCACCAAGGTATAAACATGCTTCATTTCCTCGGTAACAGGTCCTAACGCAATCGTACGAGTTATATCTGTGGTGCCATCTTGGTATTGAGCCCCCGAGTCTATCAAGATCAAGCCTTCAGGTCGCAAGACGGAATCGGTTTCCGGAGTTGCCTCATAATGGACGATGGCACCATGAGCCGCATAGCCAGCTATTGTGTCGAAAGAAATCCCCCTAAACAATTCTTGCTCCGCACGGAGGCTAGTCAATTTTCTATCAATAGACATTTCCGTCTGTCCTCCTGCAGCAACAGCAGGTTTCAACCATTTTAAAAACTTAACCATAGCCACCCCATCTCTAAGCATTGCTCTTCGGTAGCCCTGTATCTCCACAGCATTTTTGATAGCCTTCATTGCTGGAATAGGCGATTTTGCATCTACGATTTCCTGACATCTCACGGTTTTCCAAAGATAATAGCTGGTTTCATCGCCATCAAGCAATATATTATATCCAGCATATTTTCTTAGCCCTTCCTCCACCTTATTATAATTATATAGAGAAACGCCCAAATGCCGTAAATAAGTCTCAACCTCTCTTGATACTTTTGACTCATCAACAAACAGAGACACGTTGTCTTCGGCTATAAGCAAATAGCTTACAAAAACTGGGTTGCAATGCACATCAGTACCACGCAAGTTGAGAGTCCACGCAATGTCATCAAGTGCAGAGACCAACATGCCATCAGCATGCAGAGCTCTCAGAGCCTTGCGAATACGAGCTATTTTAGATTTGGCCTCCTCACCAGCATATTCCAAAGGCTGTATTTCGACAGGATTTTCCGGAATGGAAGGACGATCTTTCCAAATTTGCTTCAACGGATCGAAGTTGGTACGCACCGTAATGCCCGCAGCCTTACGAAGTTCTGAAATCAAAGAAGATGTAGCACGGAAAGAATTCACCATGCCATCCAACCCAACTTCAGGAGAGTCTACTTCGGCAAGTTCCCTCGAAAGCCATTCTGCGATAGTAGGGGTACCTTCCACCTTTAGCTTCATAAGCTGATACTCTGTACCCTGGAGCTGCTCTTCTGCCGCCAGGAAATATCGAGAATCAGTCCATAACGCCGCAGAGTGCAAAGTAACAACCGCAGTACCGGCAGAGCCATTAAAGCCAGAAATCCAAGCTCTTCCCTGCCAATGGGCAGCCACATACTCACTTTGATGTGCATCAGTACTAGGGAATATGAAAGCACTAAGATGCTCACGTCTCATCACTTCCCTCAAGCTTTCCAATCGTTGGTTGATAATATTCTTCATTGTCTTATATTTTATGTTTACCTATTTATATTTATAGCATTTTGCTAATTAGAGATTACAAAGATAGTAATTTTAAGAATTAACAACAAATTTAAGCGGAAATAAATGCACGATTTACATTACTTTTTATTAATTTTGCGGTCGGAAAGCAAAAAGAAGGTGTTTTACAAGCAACTTCATTATGCTACGGTAGAGAAAAAGATTATAAACATTTTAATAAACAATTGTAGTTATGAAATTTTTAACTAATGACAAGCTTTTGATCGTCGGTGCCGGCGGTATGATTGGTTCTAACATGGTTCAGAGCGCTTTGATGCTCGGCCTTACTCCAAACATTTGTCTTTACGATATCTATGAGCCAGGCGTTCATGGTGTATTCGATGAGATTCAGCAGTGCGCATTCCCAGGCGTTAACGTAACTTACACAGTTAACCCAGAGGAAGCTTTCACTGGCGCTAAATATATCATCTCTTCTGGTGGTGCTCCTCGCAAGGAGGGTATGACTCGCGAGGACCTCCTCAAGGGTAACTGCAAGATCGCCGC
>DJSH01000013.1:0-19952 GCA_002440225.1 Candidatus Segatella violae | reverse complement strand
ATCTTCAACCCAGCCGACGTTACAGCTCTTACAGCTTTGATTCACTCAGGTTTGAAGCCAAACCAGTTGACATCACTCGCCGCCCTCGACTCTACTCGTTTGCAGCAGGCTTTGGCCCTCGAGTTCGGTGTACAGCAGGATAAGGTTACTGGCGCTCACACTTACGGTGGTCACGGCGAGCAGATGGCTGTATTCGCTTCTCAGGTTAAGGTTGACGGCAAGCCATTGTCTGAAATGGGTCTTTCTGCAGAGCGTTGGGAAGAGATCAAGCACCACACCGTACAGGGTGGTTCTAACATCATCAAGCTCCGTGGTCGTTCTTCATTCCAGAGCCCAGCTTACAACGCAGTTAAGATGATCGAGGCAGCTATGGGTGGCGAGAAGTTCACATTGCCTGCTGGTTGCTACGTTAACCACGACAAGCTTGGCTTCAAGAACGTAATGATGGCTATGCCTACTACTATCGACAAGACTGGCGTTCACTTCGTAGAGCCTACAGGTACTGAGGAAGAGATTGCTTCTTTGAACAAGTCTTACGAGCACCTCTGTAAGATGCGCGATGAGATCGTAGAGCTTGGCATCGTTCCTCCAGTAGCTGAGTGGAAGGAAATGAACCCAAACTTGTAATTTTCTCTAATAGAAAAATTACGAGATAAGGCAAAATAAACAAAGGCTGAATGAAAGAGATTTCTCTTATCATTCAGCCTTTACTTTTCCATAAAGGTAAAACTGGCGGATTTTCCAACTGTAACTGTCATCGTCACCATCCCATAAGCAATAATGTTACATCTTTCTGTAAAGTAGATAGTAGAACTTTGGCATTATTTTTGTAACTTTGCAAACGAAATTGGGAAAGTTTTCTTTCCTACAAAACAATAACATATAACAAGGTATAAGAAATGGAACTGATTAAGAATAAGACTTTCGGTGGTGAACGTCCGCTCTTCGGCGCTCACGACGTACGTTTGGAAGATATTACGATTACCGATGGCGAGTCGGGCATCAAGTGTTGCAAGAACTTGGAGTGCGACAACTCCAAATTCTATGGCAAGTATCCATGGTGGCACGTGGATGGCTCAATCATCACCCACTGCTACTTCGCCCCAGAAAGCCGCTCCGCCATCTGGTACAGCGACAACATGGTGATGAAGGACACCGTCATCGACGGTCCTAAGTTCTTCCGTGAGATGAACAATCTCGAACTGGAGAACGTCAACATCACCGATGCCGACGAGACTTTCTGGAAGGTGGATGGTCTGAAAATCAAGAACGTGAAGTTGCACGATGGCACTTACCCATTCATGTTCTCCAAGAACATCTATGTGGATGGTTTGGAGAGCGACTCGAAGTATGTGTTCCAGTACTGCAAGAACGTGGAAGTACGCAACGCAAAGATTACGACCAAGGATAGTTTTTGGGAGTGCGAGAACGTAGTGGTTTACGACTCCGAACTGAATGGCGAATACCTTGCATGGCACAGCAAGAACATCAAGTTCGTGCGTTGTCACATCAGCGGTGAGCAACCTCTCTGCTACATGGACAATGTAGTGTTGGAAGATTGCACCTTCGACAAGGCTTGCGACCGTGCCTTCGAAGATTGCACCAATATCGACGCCCACATCAAGGGTTCCATCACCAACATCAAGAACCCTATCTCCGGCCGTATCGAGGCAGACGAAGTGGGAAGCGTTACTTACACAGAGTTCGCCAAGGCGCCAAAGGGAACTTGCGAAATCATCGACAAGTCGAAATTATAAATTAGCATGATGACAATATATATTTAAGCCCTATAGAATGTATATTTAATCCAAACAAAAAGTTTCGTTCCGTGACACGGAATGCACATTCCAAGACACGGAACGGCCATTCCGTGACACGGAACGTACATTCCAAGACTTGGAACGGAACTTTCTGTTAGTATCAAAAACATTTATATAATACTTAGAAAGAAACATTTGTATTGATAAGATAGAAGGATATATGAAGTACAATTTTGATGAAATCATAGAACGCCGTGGCACCAACTCCTACAAATGGGACTTGGTGAAGGAAGATGGTGTTATCCCGATGTGGGTGGCTGACATGGATTTCCAGACAGCCCCTTGCATCATCGAAGCCCTACAGAAGCGTGTGGCTCATGGCATCTTCGGCTATACCCTCGTGCCAGACTCCTACTACGAGTCGATAATCAACTGGTTCGATCGTCGCCATCAATGGAAAATAGAGAAGGACTGGATTCTCTACACATCGGGCGTCGTGCCCGCCCTCTCTTGCGCCTTGAAGGCCATCACCATGCCGGGCGAGAAGGTTTTGGTGCAGACTCCAGTGTATAACTGTTTTTTCTCCAGCATCCACAATAATGGTTGCGAGGTGGTGGAAAACGAGCTTCGACGTGTGGATAACTCCACCTACGAGATAGATTTCGAGGATTTCGAGCGTAAGTGCGCCGATGAGAAGGTGACAGCCTTCATCCTCTGCAACCCTCACAACCCTGCCGGACGTGTATGGAAGAAGGAGGAGTTGGAGCACATGAACGACATCTGCCAGAAGCACGATGTGAAGGTCATCGCCGACGAGATACATTGCGAACTCATCATGCCAGGTTATCACTACACCCCATTCGCCAGCATCAGCGAGGCTTGCCGTGACAACTGCGTGGTACTCAACTCCCCTACCAAGGCTTTCAACATCGCCGGTCTTCAGATAGCCAACATCGTATGCGCCGACAAGGCTTTGCGTCGCCGCATCGACCGTGCCATCAACATCAACGAGGTGTGCGATGTGAATCCATTCGGTGTCATCGCCCTCCAAGCCGCTTACAATGAGGGCGAGGAATGGCTTGATGCCCTCAACCAATACCTGTACGAGAACTATCAGGCGGTGAAGGAATTCTTCAACTCAGAGTTGCCACAAGTACGTGTCACCCGACTCGAAGGCACCTATCTCGTATGGCTGGACATTCTGCCATTCGAGTTGTCTTCTGACGAGGCTTACGAGCAGTTGATGGAAGACGGCAAGGTATTCGTCAACAGCGGTACGATGTATGGCAAGAAGGCTGGTCAAGGTTTCCTGCGCCTCAACATTGCTTGCCCTCGCAAGACCTTGATGCAAGGCTTGATTCGCATCGCACGTGTCTTGAGTCAATACATAGAGGATGAGGACACCGGATGTCCGATGTAATTTTTTTAAATATACAACAATGGAAAATGAAGTATTAAAAGCTATCAAGGAGAGAAGAAGTATTCGTCGATACAAGACAGACCAAATTACCGACGAGGAGTTGAAAACCGTTTTGGAGGCTGGTACATGGGCTGCTACAGGTCATGGCTCGCAGGAGCCTTACATCATCGCCGTGCAGAACCCAGAGACTTGCGCCAAGCTTCGCAAGATGAACGCCGAGGTGATGGGCGTGGAGAGCGACCCTTACTATGGTGCGCCTACCATCGTCATCGTGTTGGCACGTGAGGACGACCCAAACAACGTGAAGGACGGAAGCCTCATCCTCGGCAACATGATGCTTGCCGCTCATTCCATCGGTCTCTCCACTTGTTGGATCAACCGCGAGGACGCCATGTTTGCCTCTGAGGAAGGTAAGAAATTGATGAAGGAATGGAACTTGCCTGAGGGTTTGATGGGCGTGGGAGCCTTGTCATTGGGCTATGCTTCCGCTCACCCTCACACCGTGAAGCCTCGCAAGGATGATTATTATCGCATCATCAAGTAAGCTACAAAATTTAGCTAAGGAAAGACAAAAAAGGATAGCTTCTGGTTGAGGCTATCCTTTTTTATTTTTCTATTCTACATAATTCGATAAGCCGAGTGGCTAAAACCTGACCTTAGAAAGAACCTTATCGGTTGCGCCCGAAAGACTTGCCACGAATGCCCCGGCTTTTTCGCCCGAAGACTTCAGGAAAGCCTCATCGTTCATCATCGAGCTCATCAAGCCCTCGAACTCCTCGAAGTTGTGAATCTCGAATCCGCCGCCCGACTTCAACAAGCCCTGAGCCTCCTGAAACTTCTTATTGTTAGGACCGAAGATGACAGGCATGTTCCATACCGCCGCCTCCAAAGTATTGTGGATGCCTACACCAAAGCCGCCACCCACGTAGGCAACATCACCATAGTTATACATGCTGCTCAGCAAACCGAAGCAGTCGATAATCAAGACATCAGCCTCCGCAGCCTCCTCGGAAGTAGTCTGCGTATAGCGCACCACCTTCTTGTCCTTGTTCAAAGAGAGAATGAGTTTCAAGTGTTCCTCGGCGATGACGTGCGGCGCTATCAGCAAGCGCCAGTCCTTGTGCTCATTGAAGAATCGGATGAAGATTTCCTCGTCTGGAGGCCATGAGCTTCCTGCCACAAAGACCTTGTAACTACCCCGGAACGCCTCGCAGATAGGCAACTGCTTGGCAGCCTCCTTGATTTGGAGCACACGATCGAAGCGAGTGTCTCCCACCACATCGACATCCGTGATACCGATGCTTTCGAGCAATCGCTTGCTCTCCTCGTTCTGCACGAAGAAGCGGGTGAAGCATCTCAGCACATTAGCATAGCTCTTACCATACCACTTGAAGAACACCTGGTCTGGGCGGAAGATACTGCTCACGCTGTAAGTAGGCACCCCACGATGCTTCAAGATGTGCAGGAAATTGCTCCAGAACTCATACTTGATGAAGAAAGCCATCACAGGGCGCACCAAGCGAAGGAATCGGATGGCGTTCAAGCGAGTATCCACAGGCATGTAGCAGATGATGTCGGCTCCCTCATAGTTCTTGCGCACCTCATACCCCGAAGGAGAATAGAAGGTGAGCAAAATCTTGTACTGAGGATGCTCCTTGCGGATGCGCTCCATCAAAGGTCTGCCCTGCTCAAACTCGCCGAGCGAAGCCGCATGAAACCACACATACTTGGCATCAGGATCCACCTTCTGCTTCAGTATCTTGAAAGCCTCACGCTCGCCACGCCACATCTTGCGCACCTTCTCATTGAAAAGACTCGCAATGGCAATGCCAAACAAAACAAAATAGATGACGATATTGTAAATCATCAGTTTGATTGATTAAGTTGCTTACTTATATAGTTTGCACCCCCGGAAGGGATGCTTCCGAGGGATACAAAGATATCTTAAAAGAAAGGGATTTTATCCGAATGCCGTGAAGCAAAAGGATTTTATCCGAATGCCTTTGTAGCAAAGGAGTTTTATCCCAAGATCTCTATCGCTTTGCGAAGACGTTTCAAGGTCTCCTCCTTGCCGAGGAAGGCAGAGATGTCGAACATGCCAGGGCCCTTGCCCTCGCCTACGAGCGTCAAGCGGAAGGCGTTCATCACGTCGCCGAGCTTATAGCCCTTGTCCTCCACCCATTTCATCACGATAGGCTCCTGACCCTCGATAGAGAAGTCGTCGATGCCTTCCAATACCTCGGCGAGTTCGGTCATCTGCTGTGCAGAATATTCCTTCCAACGCTTCTTCACGGTCTTCGCATCATACTCCGTAGGTGGGATGAAGAAGAATGAGCACAATGGCCACAACTCATAGACGAAGTTCACGCGGTCCTTCATCATGTGTACCACTTGCTTCACGCGGTCGAAGCTCTCCTCCACGCCGTTGTTGGCAACGATAGGCGCAAAGAGATTGGCAATCTCGTCGTCGCTCTTTTTGAGGATATACTCGTGGTTGAACCAAATGCCCTTCTTGAAGTCGAACTTGGCGCCAGCCTTGGAGCAACGAGAGATGTCGAATGCCTTCACCAACTCATCGAGCGAGAAGATTTCCTGCTCAGTACCTGGGTTCCAACCGAGGAGCGCCAAGAAATTGACTACAGCCTCTGGGAAGTAACCACTCTCACGATAGCCCGAGCTTACCTCGCCGGTCTTAGGGTCGTGCCACTCCAATGGGAACACTGGGAAACCGAGACGGTCGCCATCACGCTTGGAGAGCTTGCCCTTGCCCTCTGGCTTGAGCAATAAAGGAAGGTGAGCAAAGCGAGGCATGGTGTCCTCCCAACCGAATGCCTGATAGAGAAGTACGTGCAATGGAGCACTTGGCAACCACTCCTCACCACGAATCACGTGGGAGATTTCCATCAAGTGGTCGTCCACGATGTTTGCCAAGTGATAGGTAGGAAGCTCGTCGGCGCTCTTGTAGAGCACCTTGTCGTCCAAGATGTCGCTCATCACCTTCACGTCGCCACGAATCATATCGTTGACGTGGATTTCCTGTCCTGGCTCAATCTTGAAGCGCACGGTATACTGCTTGCCGTCGGCGATGAGCTGGTCAACCTCCTCCTTGGAGAGAGTGAGCGAGTTGCGCATCTGCATGCGAGTATGTGCATCATACTGGAAGTTCTGGATTTCGGCACGCTTTGCCTCCAACTCCTCAGGAGTATCGAAAGCGATGTAAGCCTTGCCATTGTCGAGGAGCTGCTGTACATATTTCTTATAGATATCACGACGTTCGCTCTGACGATAAGGACCGTGCTCACCGCCGAAGCTCACACCCTCGTCAAACTTGATGCCAAGCCACTTGAAAGATTCCAAGATGTACTCCTCGGCACCAGGAACAAAACGATGAGAATCTGTATCCTCGATACGGAACACGAGCTCGCCACCATGCTGGCGAGCAAACAAATAATTATAAAGGGCGGTACGTACACCACCAATGTGCAACGCACCCGTTGGACTTGGGGCGAAACGCACTCTTACTTTTCTGTCTGCCATGTCTTAAAATATAGCTATTTTTAAAATTTTCTGCAAATTTACATCTTTTTTTGCGATTATAATAGTTTTTTTTCGTATTTTCGCACAGGAAAACTAAATAAGTAAGAAAAAAACGGAAAAATGAGCATATTCAACAACCCAGAAGACAACTATTGGCGTAATTTTGCCACAAAGACGGTTTTGGTTTTCATCACTGTCGCAATCATCGTTTGGTTTCTTCCTCGCAACGAGGGAAGACAGTTCCGATACGATGTAGGCAAGCCATGGATGTATGGTTCGGTCATCGCCAAGTTCGACTTTCCTATCTACAAGACCGACGAGGCTATCAAGCATGAGCAAGACTCGCTGATGAAGCAGTTCCAACCCTACTACACTGTCAATGCCAGCATCGGCGACGAGCAGGTAAGCCGTTTCCTTCAAGACTATAGCCAAGGAATACCTGGGCTTCCTAAAGAATACGTTGGACTCATTGCTCATCAGCTACAAAAGCTCTACCAAACTGGCATCATAAACACCACTGAATACAATCGCATCTACAAAGACTCCACAAGCATGATACGAGTCATCAGTGGAAAAAATGCCAAGAGTGTACCTATCGGTACATTCTATTCCACTATTGCCGCTTATGAGCGAATTTTCTTTGACGAAAAGATTGCCGCCCAACGTCAAGTTCTATCTCGCTGCAACCTCAACGACTACATTGAAGCCAACCTTATATATGATAAGGAAAGAAGCGAGACCGAAAAGGCTGACCTCTTGAGCAGCATTCCACTGGCCAGTGGAATGGTGATGAGTGGACAAAAGATCATCGACCGTGGAGATGTAATCAATGACTACACCTACAGAGTGCTCAACTCTTTCGATAAAGAAATGAAGCGACGCAGTTCCACCGAAGATGAAATTACCACTACTATCATCGGTCAAGTACTCTTTGTATTCATTCTGGTGATGATGTTTACCAGCTACCTATCACTCTTCCGCAAGGACTATTTCGACAAGCCTCGCAGCATCACTATGCTCTATGCGATGATTACGCTGTTTCCAATCTTTGTATCGTTGATGATGAAGCACAATTTCTTTAGCGTCTATATCATCCCGTTCGCAATGGCACCTATCTTCGTGAGAGTGTTTATGGACTCACGCACCGCATTCATCACTCATGTCACGATGGTGCTCATCTGTGCTGCTGCCGTAAAATATCAATATGAATTCATCATTGTACAGCTAGCATCAGGACTGGTTGCCATTTATAGCTTGCGTGAGTTGAGCAAACGATCACAAATATTTATCACCGCCCTACTTGTTACCATAGCAAGCGGTGTTGTATATCTAGCCCTTCAGTTGATGCAAGACAACCAAGTGTTCAACATTGACCCGAGCATGTACACCTACTTCACTGCAAATGGAATATTCCTTCTCCTATCATATCCATTGATGTACATCATCGAAAAGATGTTTGGATTCACCAGCAATGTAACACTATTTGAACTATCCAACACCAACAAGGGATTGTTGCGTAATTTAAGCGAGATTGCCCCTGGTACGTTCCAGCATTCCATTACTGTAGGAAACTTGGCTGCAGAGATAGCCAACCGCATCGGAGCAAACAGCCTCTTGGTGCGTACAGGAGCCCTTTACCACGACATTGGCAAGATGACCAATCCTGTGTTTTTCACAGAGAATCAAGCCGGAGTGAATCCTCACGACCAATTGAGCGACCTGGAAAGTGCCCAGATTATCATCAGCCATGTTTCCGAAGGTCTAAAACTTGCAGAGAAAGTAAGTTTACCAGGCATCATCAAGGATTTTATCACAACCCATCATGGTACAGGTATCACCAAATACTTTTATGTGAACTATTGTAACGCACACCCTACGGAGATTGTAGACAAATCGCAGTTCCAGTATCCTGGGCCAAACCCATTCACACGAGAGCAAGCAATCCTGATGATGGCGGATACAGTAGAAGCTGCATCTCGTTCGCTCAAAGAATATACCGAAGAAAGTATCAGCACCTTAGTGAACAAACTTATCGACGGTCAAGTGGCAGAAGGTTTCTTCAAGGAATGTCCTATCACTTTCCGAGACATCGCCCTCGCCAAGCAAGTGCTCATTGAGCGCTTGAAGGCCATCTATCATACAAGAATTTCTTATCCACATCTCAATGTGGAAAAAGCATAAAATATAGTCCAATTTGCTGCACATTTTCAGTAATATGTGCAACGAATTGGACTTTTTTGGTTAATATATTTTAAATGAGGCAGCATATACATAGAGAAATAGAACATTATAATTACCTTTGCGGACGTTTTTATTTAAAATTATTAAAATGAAGAATCAGAAACTCGTTAGTTTCGCCATTGCGATGGCATGCGCAACTCCATCTTTCGCAGGTGGTTTGCTCACTAACACAAATCAGAACGTAGCATTCAACAGAATGATGAGCCGTGAGGCTTCTATTGGTATCGACGGTGTATATTACAACCCTGCCGGCGTTGTATTCATGGGCGAAGGTCACCACTTGTCGCTCAACTGGCAGTTGGCTTATCAAACTCGAAGCATCGAGAACGGGTATGCTTTGTTTACCAACAACGTAAACAATTCTACCACTCCACGTTATATCAAGGGTAAGGCTTTCGCGCCTGTCATCCCTTCTCTCCAATATGCTTACAACAAAGGCAAGTGGTCGTTCCAGGCTAACTTCGCCCTCACCGGTGGTGGTGGCAAGTGTACCTTCGACGATGGTCTTGGTTCGTTCGAAAAGATTGTTGCCGAGACTGCGATTGCCGCTTGCGGATTGGCGAGGACTGTGGATGGAACGCTCGGCAATGCCATCGGTCAACCAAACTTGGAAATGTTTAGCTCCGAAAAGGCATTTGGCAAGGATGGCAAGTATAGCTACGATAGCTATATGCACGGTCGTCAGTACTACTATGGCTTGTCTATCGGTGCCGCTTACAAGGTGAGCAACAATTTCAGCGCCTTCGCTGGAATCAGAACCGTATATGCATCTTGCAACTATTATGGATATGTAGAGAACATCAAGGTGGGCAGCATGCCACTCTACCAGGTACTCGACCCAACCAAGCCAGAAGCTGGCAACATCGAACTGAGTTGCGACCAGCAGGGACTCGGTTTCACCCCTATCATTGGTGTGGACTTCAAGACTGGTCGTTGGAATTTCTCTGCAAAGTATGAGTTCAAGACCCGTATGCGCCTGAAGAACAAGTCAGTAAACCTTGCACCTAGTATCGGCGGTCTTGCGGACAACCTCTCCAAGTCAATGATTAGCACTTTAACTGGTCAGTTCACACAGGCAGGTTTGTCACAGGAACAAGCACAGGTCAAGGCTGGCGAAATTACCCAGGGGGTATTGAGCAACCAAACCGTTGTTGCCACGATGCAAGGCTTGAAGACCCAGTTTGACACCAAGCTAGAAGAAGCCATCGGAGAATACGAGGATGGCAAGAAGATTGCAGGCGACATCCCTGCTTACTTGACACTCGGTGCTGGCTTTCGCCCTGTGGATGCCGTTCGCATCAACGTAGGTTTCCACTGGTTTGATGATTTGAATGCCACTTCTTACAAAAAACGCAACAAGAAACTCGACCATGGTACCTTGGAATATAATGCCGGTGTAGAGGTAGACGTCAACAAGAAGATTACCCTCAGTACTGGTTGGCAGAGCACCAACTATGGCTTGCCAAAGGAAGAGAAGGACACAGAGGACAGCAAGCGATACATGGACGACAAATCGTTCGTGACAAGTTCCAACTCAGTGGCTGTAGGTGGTGTATATCACCTCAATAAGAAGATGGATCTCAACGTGGCTTACTTCCACACCTTCTATTCTCACAAGAAGACGGAACAGAACGTAAGCCTCGGCACAAACGACATCGTATATAGCTCAGACTATACACGTAACAACAATGTGTTTGCAGTAGGTCTCGACATCAACTTCTAAAAAAGACATGACTACAAATAACCCAAAAGGCTATCCCAATCTT
The DNA here is from genome assembly GCA_002440225.1 of Candidatus Segatella violae. Lineage (GTDB taxonomy): Bacteria > Bacteroidota > Bacteroidia > Bacteroidales > Bacteroidaceae > Prevotella > Prevotella violae. Next base: position 9,228 of record DJSH01000013.1, on the reverse strand, counting down.
CACGAAAGGGGATAGCCTTTTATTCTATAATGGATCTACATCATAGTAAATCTGTAAAGCTCCAAATCTCGGGTCTTTCACCATCTGTTGTTGGGCAAACTTAAGATACTCTCGTACTCGCCTTTGGTCGATGCCATTCTCCAACTTGATGACTATCTTGCGGATGTTCATCGTCTTCACCCTTGCCACGGCAGGTTTGTCAGGACCTAGCACACGCTCGCCAAACCACCCACGGAGCGTTCTGCTAAGTTCTAAGCTCGCCTGTTGACATATTTTGTCGTACTTATGCTTCAGATATACTGTTATGAGATGAAAGAAAGGTGGATAATGGAAAGTCCTCCGCTCTTCCAACAGTTCTTTATAAAGAGATTCATAGTCGTTGTTCACCACTTGTCCGATGATAGGCAAAGTGGGATTTTTTGTCTGAAGGAAAACGAGTCCTCTTTTTCCTTTTCTTCCCGCTCGTCCACTCACCTGCGACATCATCATAAAGGCATGCTCGTATGCCCGAAAGTCTGGATAGTTGAGCATAGAATCGGCATTCAAGATACCCACCACTCGCACCTTATCGAAATCCAGCCCTTTGCTTATCATCTGTGTTCCTATCAGGAGATTGGTCTTGCCAGTAGAAAAATCAGAAATCAATCGTTCATAGGCATTACGAGTGCGCGTAGTATCAAGATCCATTCGGGAGATGCGAGCCTCAGGGAATATCTCAGCAATCTGATCTTCAATCTTCTCCGTACCATAGCCACGCCCCATCAATTCTGTACTACCACAGTTTGGGCATTCAGTAGGTACAGGATAAGTATAGCCACAATAATGGCATGTAAGCAAGTTGATACTCTTATGCAACGTGAGCGAAACGTCACAATTCTTGCATTTCGGCACCCATCCGCAGACCTTGCACTCTATCATTGGGGCAAATCCTCGTCGATTTTGGAAAAGAATAACTTGTTCTCCATTCTTCAAAGCCTCTCTTACTGCGGCCAGCAACTGTGGAGAAAAAGGTCCTGTCATCATTTTGCGATGACGTAAATCCTTCACATCCACCACTTGTATCTCTGGCAACTGAATATCTTTGAATCTTGTCTTCAGCTCTACCAGCCCATATTTACCTTGCCTTGCATTATAATAGCTCTCCATGCAAGGCGTAGCAGTTCCAAGCAAGGTCTTAGCTCCATACATATTTGCTAGCACAATGGCAGCACTACGAGCATGATAGCGTGGAGCTGGGTCTTGTTGCTTAAATGACGTTTCATGTTCTTCGTCGATAATGACAAGACCTAGTTTTTGAAAAGGCAAGAACACAGCACTTCTTGCTCCCAAGATTACATCATAAGGATGAGACGAAAGTTGCTTTTGCCATATCTCCACACGTTCGGCATCACTATATTTGGAGTGGTAGATGCCCAGTCGGTCACCAAACACTTTATGGAGGCGTTCCATGATTTGCACTGTGAGGGCTATTTCGGGCAAGAGATAAAGCACCTGTTTATGTTCCTCGATAGCCTTTCGTATGAGATGGATGTAAATTTCGGTTTTTCCACTCGAAGTCACACCATGAAGAAGCACAACGTTTTTCTTCATCATCTGCATCAATATCTGGTTATAGGCATCTTCCTGAGGAACGGAGAGCGGCTTTATCATCTCAAAGTGTGCTTCTCCATCAGTATTGAGCCTCCCCACCTCCAATTCATAAGTGAAGAGAATACCGCGGTCTATCAAAGCCTTGACCACAGCTGCCGTGGTGTGACTCTCGTTCATGAGCTCTTCCTTGGTCACTCGCCTGATTCCCTCACGTGGTGTGTCTCCTTCCAAACTATCCCAATGGGAGAGAGAGAGGAAGGTAGAGAGTGCTTTCGATTGCTTCAGAGCCCTTTGCACCATCGTGAGTGCCACATGCAAGGCTTGTTCGTTACGATAGTTGTTGGACAACTCCACATAGAGTTCCATCTTGGGTTTAAATTTCTCGGTAGATTTCATGCCAGCTGGCATTGCCGCATTATAGACATCGCCAAGCGACGACATGTAATAGCTGCTAATCCACTGCCATAGCTTATATTGTTGCGGCAAGAGAGAAGGTTGCTCATCAAGCACCGCCTCTATAGCTTTGCACTCGAAGGAAGGTTTCTCGTCATGCGTTCTTACTATCATTGCGATATACTTTTTACTCTTACCAAGGGGCACCAAGACACGTTTACCTGGCACGACTATTTCTTCCATCCCATCAGGGACAGAATAAGTAAAAGTTCCGTCGAGCGGAAGAGGCAATATCACATCTACATACGTCATCTTAGTTGCAAAGGTAACAATAAAAAAGCAGACAACCAACAAAGGATGCCTGCTTTTATATATTTTAATATGTTAGATGGAGAATTAGAACCAGTAACCCAAAGCTATCTGCCAAGAGTTATTCTTGCTCTTTCCCAAATATTGACCAGTCTCGGAATGATAAATTTCCGCCGACTTGCTTAATGCGAAATTATAATTAGCAGAAATCTGCAAATGACTCAACAAAGTAACGCCCACACCCACATTTGCAGAAACACCAGATTTTTTCAAAGAATACTTTCCTAAATTGGAACCATTATTATCTTCTTTCCAGTAGAAGTTCTTATCACCTACATTATAATTCCACTGTGGACCCGCAAAGACAAAGACATTAGCCAAACTGCTCAAGCCAAATCCATAACGCACATTCACTGGAACGACAATGGATTTCTGCTTAACACTATTATTGAATGTTACGTTATCATCTACAGCTTTTACCTTAGTCTCTCTCTGATCGTACAAAGCTGCAGCATCAAAGCTCAAGCCTACGATAGGTACAGTCACCTTCACCATTGGACCAATGAAGAAACCCGTCTTATTAGAAGCATCAAAGACATCGCTACTCAACGACATGTTGGTCACGTCCAAGCCGCCCTTCAAACCAAACTTAATCTGGGCATTGGCACTTGTAGCAAACATCATTGCCGCTACGATAAATACAAATGAAATAATCTTTTTCATATACAATTACAATATTATTTTATAAATAGTTAAACAATAGTTTAATGGCGTTCCCGTCTCACGGTAACTCTGGCCGAGGAGCCTGATGAAGAACTACCCCTTTGTGCTCTACGATTCTTTACTTGCGTCGTTTTCTCGGTTCGGATAGCAGCAGTCAAGCTACGACGATTTCTTCTTCCAACTATTTTTTTCTCAGCAACGCCAGCCTTCGCTATGCTGTCAAGAGAATCTTTACGAGCCTGATTTCCCCAAAGTTGTTTTTCGAAGTCTACAAGTTCCGACTCTATGCGCTTTTGTTCCTTAGCCATAGCAGAATCAGTAACACAATACTGCGACAAAGTTTTACCTTGCATATTATCAGTCTTGTAGATTTTGCCATGATACTGATTTGTGGCAAAATAGTCATTGGCGCTCATCACGGCAGCATTGTTCAGATTGCTTGTCCTTACTATATGCTTAGAGAGATAAGGAGCCAAATCATCATAACGCACCCAGAAAAGCGGATATTTTGTTCCACCATCACCAAAGTCATCGTCGCGAGTCATAATAGGACAAAGCGCAAGGACCTTCGTATGGAAGGTTGCTGTACGCTGGTCGAAATAGGATGTCTCCTTGATATAATAAGCTTTCACCTCACTGGAAGGAATATCACTATTATCTAGTTTGATCTTACCGTTATCTTGCTTCTCATAGTAGATATGATAGTTGTCCAGGAAAGACTTAGGTGCCACTCGGTCAGCAGCCGCAAAACTTTCGTTTCCATCCATACGATATTGATATACAGCAAGTTTTCCAGTCATCATCAATCTAAAAATACGAGTAAAAAGATTCAGTTGTCCATTAATCGGCTCTACTGGATAATACAACCCAGCATTGGCGGCATCATTTAGATCGAGTTCACGATAAATGTCCCTTCTCCACACTACATCCTCATCCATCGGTTGAGATGTAGGGAAAAAGAGTTGGGCACGCAAGGTCACATTGTCAGCATTAGATTTTTGAGTTTGTTGCTGCATTTGCTTTCTACGAGCCTCTGGCTGAGCCGTAACACCTAATGTCAGTCCCAAAAACATGCATAAAATAAATATCTGTCTCATTATCTAAAACTTTGAGATTATATTATTAATATTCTACCTACTCCCTATTTCACAATCACCTCCATAGCTGTTGGCAAGTTGCGAATGATGCCGTCAGGTCCTACTGCCCTAATATGCGATATATAGAACCTTCGATTACGAGGCAACTTCCTGAATTCCTCACGCTGTCGCTCTGAGAAACTAGAACCCGCAGAAGCCAACGGGATGGCATTGCCCATGTTGTCAAAGAAGACTGTTTCAAAACCTAACACTTTAAAAGGTATGTCCAACAATCCATCGTCAATGGCTGCATGTATACCTGCCGCCCCCATCAAAGAGCCCTTAGGCAAGCCTCCTCCACGGAAACGCTCCGTACCCATTGCAATGTAAGCTGTAGGATCAGGCAGTTTTCTTACGTGAAATACAAATGGTGGTATATTCCTCACTTTGCCCTTGTCACGAGCAGTCACCTGTATAGTTACATCCTTCCCTACAGCGGAAGGTGTTGCTATAAAATGTCCATTGCCTTTGGATAAGAATGAACCACCTGTCATGGTTGCGGAAACGGCATTGGCCGGAACGCCAGGAACACTAATGCTTATCGGGTTTGGATAACCCGCATAAAGCACATTCATCATGTCTGCTGCCACAGTGGCTGAATTAGGAACTGGGAGCACTGTATATTTCTGCGAGAAATTACGGCGCATGATTTCTCCATTCTTATCTTTGAATAAAATATAACCACCAAACTGATGCTCGCCAACACCACTTGCCACAAAGCTGTACCTTCCATTTTCCGAGCGAAGTTTACTTCCCCCAACATAGATTTCTGGTCGTTGAGTGCTATCTACTGTTGCCATCACAACTTGAGAATTGAAACGCTCACCTGCATAAAGAGTAGTTTTCTCAGGAATGACATAGGCACCCAGTTCATTCACATCCAATTTCAACAACCCTCCATCTTTATCTTTCGAGCTTGCATTCTTCGTTGAGCCATCGTCAGATAAACTACGTTTCAACTTTTCCACCACAGATTTCCCCTTGACACCCAAATCCTCATCAGAAGGAGTATTGAGTGCCAACATTGCCATCAAGACGACATACATCAAATTTATCATCTTTTGGCGTGGTGAAATTGGTCTTTTCTTGATAGCCATTATATCTCGGTTTTAACGTTTGGAGAAGCTGTGCGCATGTTCACGGTCATTGCCTCTATCATACGTGTATAAATTTTATTCAATTGCTCTATCTGCTGAGCCATTATCCTGGTCTGTTCATTCACCTGATCAACAGTGCCCATTTGTTGGCTAGCGCTTTTCAGCTGCAATTCGTATACCTTACTGATACCTGCCAATGTACGGTTCAAGTTTTCCATCTCCTTCACAAACTTGTCTTGCACTTGTCCCATTTCTGGATTTACAGCCGGAATTTCTGGAGTTGTAACAGAAGGTGCTTTTACAGCTTGCTTCACAAGTGGAGCGTCACTCATTGTAACTTCTTCTCCTTCCAGGTAAGCCTCCGTGACATGAGTTGGCAAATCTCTTCCATCCGCAGTTTTATCAAAGGGGCGATCAAAAGCAGAAAGGAAGAAAACTAAGATTTCTGTACCCAGGCCTAAAAAGAGCATCAAATTGGCACCAGGCAAGTGGGTCAACTTGAAGAGAGTACCAGCGATAACGATACTGGCGCCCCAACTATAGGCATAGTTGAGAAACGTTTGTCCTGGGACACTGTCCATCCACTTTTGCAAACGATAAATGATATTAATTTTGCTATATTGAGCCATCTTGCTTATCTCCTATTCTTAAAAGGTTTCTGCTTTGCGCTAGACGTGGTAGCCAAACTACGCACACAGCGAAATCCGATATATGAGCGAGGTTGATTCTGATATTCCCAAGCTCTCCAAGCCGAGCGCACCATTGATTCTGGGTCTTTCCATGAGCCGCCCCTCACACTTTTTCTTTTGAGCCGGTATGGGTCTTCTTTAGCTGCATTGTATTGAAGAGTCGGGTTGAGGTCACTCATTGCATCTACACCAGCTTCCGTATAGACCGTACTTGTCCATTCTGCAACATTTCCAGCCATGTCATACAGTCCATTTGAGTTAGGTGAATAAATACCGACTTTACTTGTAATCAAGTTGCCATCCTTGGTATAATTACCTCGTTCTGGCTTAAAATTGGCATAATAGCATCCTACTCCATTTTTCACATCCTTATTATCCCAAGGGAATTCATTCTGATTTTTACCACGTGCAGCAAACTCCCATTCGGCTTCAGTTGGCAAACGATAACGTTGCACAAACCTAGCCTCGGGGCCTAATCCTTTCAACAAATATTCTGTGCGCCAAGCACAGAAAGCATTGGCCTGCTCCCATGTTACACCTACCACAGGATAGTCGTTGTAAGCAGGATTGCTGAAATAACTCCTCAGATAGGTTTCATTGTCTGCATTTCTGAAATCATTTACCCAGCATGTCGTGTCTGGATAGATGTTAACGATATAGGTATTCAAGAAGTCCCAAGGACCGCTCAATGGGCGGTTTATCGTTTGCTGTACGACTTTCCCGTCATCATCAATATAGGCAGTATCCTTGGAAATCATTACCACTTGATTAGGGTCTACCTTGAAATCGGTATTGAGATTACGCTCTTCGGGATTCAGCCTATTGCGACGAAGCGCAGCAGCAGCATAATCATAGATTTCATACTTATAATTGAGTTGCCGCCAATCGATGAGTTTCTCACCTGTTACTGGATTCGTTTGGTAGAGGCTCTCATAAGCCCTCTGCTCATCTTCATTAGGCTTCTTTGGCAAAGGCTTTTTCCAGTTCACATGAGGAGTTACAGGATCACCATTTTTATCTTCGGTTATCATATAAGTTTCATCACCTCCGAAGGCTGGGTCTGCCAATCGGGTACGAAGGATAGAGTCCCTGACATAAGCGACAAATTGCTTATATTCCGAGTTGGTAATCTCAGTCTCATCCATCCAAAAGCCATCTACGGAAACATCCTTACGAGGCATATTCATCCCCCACAACGAATCTTGCGTTTCCAAGCCCATTTTCAAGAATCCACGATTTATCTTGACCATTCCATAAGGGGCTGGTTCAACAAAGCCTTTGCCCGCAACACCTACTACTTCTCCACCTCTGCCTGCAACAGAAGCTTGTTTGGCACCAAAGCATCCGCTCAAAGAGAGCGACAAGGCAAATGCACACAGAAGTAATAATCCTTTTTTCATATTCATAGGTTTATATACAATGTATTCTTTACAATATTCTAACACTCTGATGACGGCTCTTTCCTTTTTTAGAAAAATTCAAGCCAGTCTGGTAACCCACAAAAAGCTCATGACTACCATTTCCTGAACTCAACTTGGAAGTATACACTTCGTAACTATATCCGATGGCCAAGCCCTGGAAGCTACCTCCAAGCAAAAACGTAAAAGAGTGGTCGGGACTATAGCTCACTCCTCCGTACAACATCCTGCGATTGTATTGATAAACGAGACGCCCCGTCAAGTCACCTCTCCAAGTGGAGCCATCACACTTTACAAGCACTGATGGCTTTATTGTAAAGAACGGATTTCTAAGCCGAATATTGTATCCACCTGTAAAATAATAAACTGCATCGATTTTAAGTTCATTGTTTTCACCCAATTCTATCGTAGGTGCGTTAAGATGTTGAGCAGATAGGCCAACATACCAATCATGGCTTAGATAATAGACGCCTATTCCCAAATCTAGTGCCGAGCCATTTACATCGGATGTAGGCAAAGCTGGATCACCGGATTCCCCGGCATCGACCTTGCTACCATCAAAGTTCTCGCTGATGAACCCACCTTGAGCTCCTAAGCTAAAGACACCTTTCAATAGAGAAAACTTATAAGCATATTGGAGAGACAGACGCTGATGAGTAAACAAACCTATTTGGTCGTTCATCAATTGCGCGCCTGCTCCATGTCGGCTGTTGATGATATTGAACGGCAAGTCGGCCCCAAGATATAAGGTACGAGGATTGTGTTCGAATCCTGCCATATCCAAGGCATAGGCAGCCGTCACATTCAGTTTCGGTTGCTTTCCTACTGCCGCAGAATTGAACGAAGCTTCCATGTCAAAATAATGACTGAAGGAAGCGTCATATTGCGCCCTCATTGCAAAAGGCACAAAGAGCAGAAAGAACATGATAAAAAATCGCTTTGTTGTCACAAGAAAGGAATTTTGGAAAAACAGTCATTTATAAACTATGTATGAAAAAGGCTGCCCCATGAAGAGAGCAGCCCTATCATCGACTTTAATATTCGTCGTCATTCCATAAGAAATCATCCTTAGAAGGATAATCAGGCCAAATGTCCTCGATGCTTTCATAAACATCGCCTTCATCTTCAATCTCCTGCAAATTCTCCAGAACCTCCAGAGGCGCACCCGAGCGAGTTGCATAGTCTATCAACTCTTCTTTTGTTGCAGGCCATGGTGCATCTTCTAGCTTTGAAGCTAATTCAAGTGTCCAATACATAGCTCTATAATTTAACGTTTCTATTATTTTGCGTGCAAAAGTAATACTTTTATTTTAAATTCCAAATATTTAGGCAACAAAATTACATGCTAATCAATAATTAACTTTAAAATTTTGCTTTATTTTAGTCTTATCAAAAAAAACGACACCACAATTGAGCAAATCATATGACAATACCGCACGTTTATCTTCCAAGATTCTACGCCAAACTTTCCTTGCACCTGCACCTTCATGGATGTCGAGTAACACGAGTACTGAACCGACAGATAAATTAGTGAAGAAGGAATCATAATTCTCTATGGACTGTAAACTTATGGCTGAGCATTGAACCAAATCATGAAAACGATATCGAATACGGAAGATCAAGCGCTCGCGTCTAGATGCCTCAAAAGGATATGAACAAGAGTTAGCATCAACAAAATTATTATTCTTCAAGAAGCCTTGTTCATTAATAACACTACGAAGAATAGAATAAGCCGTAGGCGATTGTACTCCAAACCCACGGGTTCTAGGGATTCGAAGTATTCTCTGAGCAATATACATTATCTTTAGCTTAAACTTTCTGAGCATAGCGATTCTTAAATCTAAAGAAAAAACAAAAAAAGCCCCGACTACAT
>DJSH01000078.1:25982-31149 GCA_002440225.1 Candidatus Segatella violae | reverse complement strand
CCTAGGGCGTTGCCCTAGGCTAGGTGCTTTTGCCCTTTCAGGGTGCTTAGGAGGTGATTTATGACGAAAAACACGAAAAAAAATAGTTTTAACTTTTCTTGTATAAAAATTTGTTGCTGTTTTTTTTTTTTTGTTAACTTTGCATCGTGTTTGAGAATTGTCTGTTAATAGATGTTGCTCAAATGGGATAGCGGGTACAGTGTCGCCTGGGTCAGGGATGCTCCAATATCTCCTTGCTGCTTGTAGGGCTCACCTATGAGGGGGAAAAGAAAATGTATCTATACATCAACAAAGGAAAACAACGATAAAAAACAACCTATGAAAGAAACTTCAGAATCGGCATCATGGTTTGCCATGCGCGTATTCATGAACAAGGTGTGGGTTTGCCGCGACCTGTTCAATATATATAATAATGTGTTGGAGGGTCTGAATCCGATGACCGACCAATTCCCCAATGATATGCAAGGAGATGTGATGGAGTATTACGCTCCCTTCTACTACGACTCCTATACCAATGCCAAAGGCCGCAGGGTAGATGTGAAGAAACCCTTGATACCATCGCTCTTCTTCATGCGTTCCAGCGCACGTCAGGCAGAGTGTCTGGAGCGAAACCTGCAGGGTAGGGCGCATCTCTACCGACGTAACACGGGATGCCGGCCGCCAGTGGCGATACCGCTCAAGCAGATGCAGATGTTCATGATGGTGACGTCTGGCGACCAGGAAGGCATCGAATATTTCGAAGACGGAGCTTTCGACTGGCAGAAAGGCGAGCGAGTGCGTGTCATCGATGGCAGGTTCAAGGGGCTGGAGGGCGAAATCAAGCGCATCCATGGCGACCACCGCCTTGTGGTGACCGTGGAGGGCGTATGTGCCGTAGCCACCACTTATATCCCAAGATGTTTTCTCGAAAAATTAGATTAAACTAAATATTTAATGAAAACCAATAAGATTCTATGTGCCATTGTGCTGTCTAGTACGCTCATGGCGATGTCGTCGTGCGGCACTCCCAAGGAGATAGCCTATTTCCAGGATTTCGCCAGCCATCCCGACACCATCCTCAACATACAGAAACGGGTGATTACCATCAAGCCGACCGACAAGCTCTATATCGGCGTGAAGAGCAAGGACCCGCAAATCAGCCAGCTCTTCTCGCTGTCGAGCGGTCCCAACAACTCCAGCACCTACACGCTCTCCAAGGACGCCTACTATTATACGGTAGACAGCCATGGCGACATCGACTTCCCCGTGCTCGGCACCATCGCCGTGGGCGGCTTGACCCGCGAGCAGGTGGCTGCTAAGATCAAGCAGGCGTTGCTGTCGCAGAGCCTGGTGAAGGACCCCGTTGTCACCGTGAGCCTCTCCAACCTCCACTATTCGGTGATAGGCGAGGTGACGAGACCGGGCCAGTTTGACATCGAGGACGAGCAGGTATCCATCCTCGACGCCCTGGGCAAGGCGGGCGACCTGACCATCTACGGCAACCGCACCAACGTGATGGTGCTTCGCCAGGAGGGCGAGCACCAGAAGGTATACTCGCTCAACCTCTGCTCGGGCAAGGACGTGCTCAACAGCCCCGTCTTCTATCTCCAGCAGAACGACGTGGTGTATGTGAGCCCCAACGAGACCAAGGCCCGCCAGAGCACCGTTAATGGCAACAACATACGAAGCACCGGCTTCTGGATAAGCCTCGCCAGCCTCGCCACCAGCGTCGCCGTACTCATCAAGAAATAACTCGCCCTGAAAGGGCAAAAGCACCTAGCCCAGGGCAACGCCCTGGGTAATGGCATTGGGGTAATGTCGCCCTGAAAGGGCAAAAGCACTACCTCAATCTTAAAATCCAATTCATTTAACATTACTAAAATCAAATGATAGCAAACACTCAGCCGCAGCCCACCCAGGTCCGTCGCCCGGGTCAGGGCGACGACTTCATCCGTCTGCAAGACCTCCTTTACCTCTGTTTGGCGCATTGGCGCTGGTTCCTGCTCTCCCTGGCAGTCACCCTCGGCATCGCCATCTACTATATCCTCTCCACCCCGAACGTCTACCAGCGCACGGCTTCGCTGATGATCAAGGAGGACAGCAAGAGCCAGAGCATCGGCAGCGACGTGGCCTCGATGTTCTCGGACATGGGACTGACCGGAGGAAAGTCTAACGTCAACAACGAGCTCATCGCCATCCAGTCGCCAGCCGTGTTGCTGGAGACCGGCAAGCAACTCAAGCTCGACGTGAATTACAGCGTAGAGGGCTCCTTCCATCCCGTGTCGCTCTACGGCAAGGACCTGCCCGTCACCGTGCAGTTCTATGGACTGACCGACGAGCAGAGCGTTGACGTAGACCTTCAGCTGGAGCTGGGCAACCGCCTGTCCATCACGCACATAAGCGGCGTTGACAAACAAGGCGAGGCCATCGACAGCAATGACGAGATACACGGCAGGCTGGGGCAGACCCTCCATACGCCCGTATGCAACATCAAGGTGGAGGCTGCAGCCGCCTACGCCAGCTACCTGAGGGGTGGCGACGCCAAGCCGCTGCACGTGAGCCGCACCAACCTCTACGCCATGACCGACCACATCAAGGCATCGCTCACGGCGAGCATCAGCGAGGAGAAGGCCACGGTGATAGACCTCACCTACAAGGACCAGCTCACCCAACGTGCCGAGGACGTGCTGAACACCATCATCGCCGTTTATCGCAAGAACTGGATGGACGACAAGAACCAGATGACCATCTCCACCTCGCGCTTCATCACCGAGCGCCTGGGCGTGATAGAGCGCGAGCTGGGCGACGTGGACAAGAGCATCTCCTCCTTCAAGAGCAGCAACCTGCTGCCCGACGTGGAGGCTGCTGCCCAGCAGTACATGCAGAAGAGCAGCGACGCCGACAAGCAGATACTCGACCTGAACTCGCGCCTGGCGATGGCGAAGTACATCCGCAACTTCCTCACCGGCAGGGTGGGCAAGAGCCAGCTGCTGCCCAGCAACACCGGCATCGAGAGCCAGGCGATAGAGCAGCAGATAGCCGAGTACAACAAGACCCAGCTGGAGCGCAACAACCTGGTGGCGAACTCCAGCGAGCAGAACCCGCTGGTATCAGACTACGACCAGAGCCTCGCCGCCATGCGCCGCAGCATCGTGCAGAGCATCGACAACTTCGTGGTCACCCTGAACACGCAGCTCAGCAACCTTCAGGCCAACGAGGCGCAGACCACCAGCCAGATAGCCAGCAACCCAAACCAGGCCAAGTACCTGCAGACCGTGGGGCGCCAGCAGAAGGTGAAGGAGGCACTCTACCTCTTCCTGCTTCAGAAGCGCGAGGAGAACGAGCTCTCCAAGGCCTTCACCGCCTACAACACCCGCATCATCACCCCTCCCACGGGCGACATCAAGCCCGTTCAGCCCGTGCGCCGCAACATCCTGCTGGTAGCGGTGGTGCTGGGGTTGCTGATACCGGTGGTCGTAATCTTCGTGCGTGAGAACATGAACACCACCGTGCGTGGCAGGAACGACCTCAAGAACGTCACCGTGCCATTCCTCGGCGAGATACCATACAGCCTGAGCCGCAAGCACCGTCCTACGCTGCGGCAGCGCCTGATGTTCTGGAAAAAACCAAGTGAGACCCGCCAGATCGTGGTGAAGGCGGGCAAGCGCGACATCGTGAACGAGGCTTTCCGCGTGCTTCGCACCAACCTGGAGTTCATGATAGGCACCCATCCCGAGCAGAACGTCATCCTCCTCACCTCCTTCAACTCTGGCTCTGGCAAGAGCCACCTGGCAGGCAACATCGCCATGTCGCTCGCCATCAAGAAGAAGCGAGTGCTCGTCATCGACGGCGACCTTCGCCACGGCTCCACCTCCATGCTCGTGGGCAGCCCGGGCGAGGGACTCAGCGACTACCTCAACGGCAGGACCGACGACCTGGAGGGCATCATCTGCCATGGCGAGGACCACGGACTGGTGCAGGGCTTCGACGTGCTGCCCATCGGCACCATGCCGCCAAACCCTACCGAGCTGCTCTTCACCGACCGCCTGGGGAAGATGATCAACCAGATGCGCTCGGAGTACGACTACGTGTTCATCGACTGTCCGCCGGTGGAGATCGTGGCAGACACCCAGATCATCGAGAAACACGCCGACCGCACCATCTTCGTGGTACGCTCTGGGTTGATGGAGCGCAGCATGCTCGGCGACATCGAGCAGCTGTACAAGGAGAAGAAATACAAGAACATGTCGCTCATCCTGAACGGCACCAAGGCTCAGGGCGGTCGCTACGGCCACTACTATCGCTACGGCTACCACTATGGCTATGGCTACGGCTACCACTATGGCAGCGACAAGAAATAGAAAGCATAGTCAAGAAATAAAAAGCATAATATAATTTAGCAATCATGAATATATTCCGTGAGGCGTTGCGTCGGATTTTCAATCCGTCGGCAATCAAGAAAGCCCCTGTCGAGCGGCTCCCGGGCGGCATCGACTGGCACTGCCACATCCTGCCCGGCGTGGACGACGGATTCCAGGAGGCGAGGAAATCGCTGGAGATGCTGGCTCTCTACGAGGGTGCCGGCGTCAAGGAGGTTTGGCTCACCCCCCACATCATGGAGGACGTGCCCAACGAGACCACCCATTTGCGCCAAGTATTTGCCGACTTCCAAAAACAATATCAGCAGGACTTCGCCAAGCGAAACCCTGCTGACAGACAGATGGTCAAGCTGCATCTAGCAGCCGAGAACATGCTCGATGCGCTCTTCGAGAAGCGCCTGAAGGCTGGCGACCTATTGCCGCTGGGCGAGGATGGCAAGCATCTGCTGGTGGAGACGAGCATCTTCTCCGCCCCGATGAACTTCCACGGCCTTCTGGAGCGCATCAAGAACAAGGGCTACACGCCTGTGCTAGCCCATCCCGAGCGCTACCTCTACATGGAGAGGCGCGACTACGAGAAGCTCAGGCTGATGGGCGTCAAGTTCCAGCGCAACGTGTTTTCCATAGACGGCCAGTACGGCGACAAGGTGAGGAAGCGTTGCCGCTGGCTCATGAAGCAAGACATGTACGACTTCGTGGGCAGCGACATGCATCGCCTAGGCATCTACTGGCGCTACTGGTAACCGTCCGAAAGTCCACGCCCTGAAAGTCCACGCCCTGAAAGTCTACGCCCTGAAAGTCCACGCCCT
>DJSH01000078.1:0-25969 GCA_002440225.1 Candidatus Segatella violae | reverse complement strand
CCCTGAAAGGGCAAAAGCACCTAGCCCAGGGCAACGCCCTGGGTAATAGGATAGGGTTAAAGTCGCCCTGAAAGGGCAAAAGCATTACTTACAGCTCTGTACGCAAAACGAACTGGCGACAGCCGTGAGCACGGTGATGATGAAATTAATGATCTTCTTGATGGTTTCTTTCTTCATAGTGTTTGTCTTTAAGTTTTGAGAAATCGAATTTCTTGCTAGCGTCGAAGCACGGGCATTCCTTGGGGGTAGTGCCCGGCAAGTCGCGATGCCCCACGATCTGCGCCTGTGGAAACATAATCTTGAGTTTCCTGAGCAGGTTCCACATCGCGTCATACTGTGCGCGGGTTAGCGTGTCGGCAGGGCGTCCATCCTCGTCGAGCCCGCCCTCGTAGCAGATGCCTATGGAGCATCGGTTGTAAGGCCTAGCGTGGGCACCCACCTCCAGCAGTTTCCTGAACTGTGTGATGCTCCCGTCCTTGTGGCAGTAGAAGTGATAGCCCGCGGTGCGGAATCCCCGCTTCTTGTGGTCCCTTATCAACTGCTTGTCGGAGTAGTTGCGGTCGGCACGAGTCGCCGAGCAGTGAATTACCAGAAAACGGACGCTCCGAGGTGAGTCCATCATCGCGCCGTTCTCTCCATAAGCCAGGAGAAGATGCTCATTGAGCACCTCCTCGCCGGCAATAGTCATTGGAAATCGATCTTGAATCATAATCGTTCAAAATGTTAATAGATTGAAGGGGATTTAGCATCCCCCTCCGTTATTCTACGGTTCCGTCGCCGTCGCTGCTGCTACCACCTGGGTTAGAGCCGCTACCGCCAGGGGTTGAGCCGCCTCCATCAGTGTTGGAGCCGCCACCGTCGGGGTCGGTAGTCGTCGACGACTTCTTCTTCTTCTTAGCACCATACTTTTTCAAGTTGGCGTCGAGGTTGAGGTTCACGGAGCGGAAGTCGCCCGTTGCACGGGCTCTCATTCTCACTCCGTCGATGTTCTTAGACACGGTGAAATCGTCGGCATTGTCAGCCCCCATCTTGTTCTTGATGCTGATGTAGAAGATGGCTAGGTTGTCCAGCTTCACGTTCTTGCCCAGGAGCAGGAGCTCCTTGATGTGCGTCACGGCATCGATGAGGATGCCCTTGATGGTACCGGCAGAGAACGGAGAGTTGTGGCCGTGCATGTGGTCGGCGAGCTCGTCGAGGTCTACAGTTTCACTTACGTGAGGCTTGGCGTAGTACTTGCCATAGGCCTTCTCGTTCTTCGGGTTGTTGTTCTTCTTCAAATCGTACTCAATCATAAGACTAATAGATGTGTTAAGGGTTAAACATTCGTGTTGGTGTAAGTCAGCGCTGAATTACGTTTGCAAAGATACGACATCCCCGGCAGCGAATCGTACGATAGCGATACGATGATGGTACGATAGCCTCGCTGCGAGCGATTTTCAGTTTATGGCTCGCCCAGATACTCGTATATCAGGAGAGCCTGGCGCATGCTGAAGGTCTTGGCGAGCCGTTGGTATCCCTCGCGCCTGAGGGCTTCGAGCAGGGGCGGACAATGGTTCACCATCCGCATGAGGTGGTTGAGCGCCACATGGCGCGACTGCTTTGGGAAGTAGAGCTGAGCCAGCTCGAACTTGTTGTATACTTTTATCTTCATCATGATGATAGTTATGAATAAGAAACAATAGGCTGAGCACCAGCCGTGATGGTTGTGGCGATGCGCCATGATGCTGCTGGCGAGTGCTCTTGATGGTTGTGGCGATGCGTCGGAATGCTAGTTGCGCCACGTTGCCATGCCATTGATATGACTTTGGCCAGATACTTGGCTCGCAGGTAGACCCAGGGTCTTTCTCCTGTGTGTGCGTGCGAGGAAATATAAGAAATCATGTGGCAAACATGGCAGACTTCTGATAGTCCTTGATTTCCTGAGCTGTGCGTTCGATGGCTGCAAATCCCCGCACGTTCTTCAATCGGGTGCGTTCAAAACCAAGGTCGATGAAAGCCTGTGCTATCTTCTTGAGACTCATCTTCTGTGTCACATTGCCACCGATGATTTGCATCGCCCTGGCTGCGGTGATGAATTCGCCGTGCTCATTGTTCAATGGCTTTCTGAAATATATTGACACAAGCTCTCGTTCCGCATTAGGTGCCTCGAACTTGAAATTGTGCTCGTTGAGCTTCTCTATCTCGCTTTGTGTGAACCAGTAGTTGTAGCCCGACTTGTAGAGTCGATAGGCTTGGGCATAGATTCCACGATAAGGAAAAGGGTGCTCCAGGGGCGACTGGATGGCCTCTATCTCAAAAGGAAGCCAACGTCGGTTGCCCGTGTTGTCGGTCAGGAAATCAGTGCTGTTTCCGTTACCGCAAAAGGAGGCGTAACGTTTCTTGTGCTCCTCGAAATGCTTGTAGGCTCCTCGTTCGTCGATGTAGGTCATCGTGACTATCGACTTAAACTGGTTGAGCTCGGAGGGCGTCATCTCGTCAAGCTCTTCGCAGCATATCAGTCCCTTGATGGAGAGGCTGATGCGATCGTCCTTGGTCATGCGAGAAGAATTTGACTTTACTGAAAAATATTGACTCAGTTCGGGTGGCAGCAGGTTTCGTTCCCAAGTGCTCTTGTTGGTGCCTTGCGGACCGATGAGTATCAAAACCACATGGTTGGCTTGATTGGTGCTCACCCATCCTGCCACCATAGCGACAAGCCACTTCTGTAGGTATTCTTCCCACAGCTGTTGCTCCTTCTCGTCGCCTTTCACCCTTACCGTACGGGCTAGTAGGTGGATATAATTGGTGCCATCGTCGGCATCCTTCTCTACGTCCTCCAAATAGGAGAGGAAAGGGTTGTAAGCCTTGACGTAGCTCGACTCGATGACTCTCGTCACATCGTTGGCGTTGGCACGCATCTCCTTGCAGATGGAGCGCCAGAAATCGTTCAGTTCTCGGTCTTCCACCAGTGCCCACCCAGTGGGCTTGAGCATCTCCACACGAGAAAGCACCACGTTGTAGCGCAGTTGCACATGGGCAGTGAGAAAGTCTTCTATCTGCTTGACCGTGGCAGTCTTGCTGTCGGCCGAAGAATTATGGGCGTGCGAAGAGGTATTGAAGCATGAGTTGAAGACCTGCTCCGTGCCGTCATACTCCTTGAACTTGCTCAAGGCCCATTTGATGGCAGCTTTGCGTTGGTATCCCTTGTCGGCAAGCATGTAGCCCACTCGCATCACATAGTTGTTGTGATTGCCGCACTCATACTTGATGCCGTCTGCGTAGAGTCGCGGTTTCACCGTATTGTCGTAGAAGTTCTGGATGCGCTGCATCGCCTTCTCCTCCTTGCTCAGCTTGTAGGCATAGCTGCTCATCTGCTCTATTTCCTCGCTGCTGAAGGCGATGGCTTCGGGGTTGAAATATGCCTCAGGGTCGTATGCCATACCCGAGAGTCGGGTGCCGTTCTTGCAGAGAGGGTCGAATGGATGTCCCGTGAGCTTTTGGTAGTAACAGTTGCCCGCCAGGAATGGATGGATGTAATATTTGGCTTGCTTGTCGAGAGAGGCATCGGAAAGCTTCTCGTAACGAAAGATGATGCGTAAGCCCTCACCGCTGATAGTGGTGTAACACAACAGGGTATGGCTGTCTTGGCAGATGAGCTCTTTGATCTTTGCCAGTTTCTCACGTGGCACGTGGTCGAGGTCGGCTAGCGACAACCCCGTATAGCCCTTGATGCAACTTACCCCCTTGCCGCCTTCGAACGAGACGGCAACAGCAAAGGTGCGGGTTCTTTCCTTGATGTGTTTGTCGTGAGAGGCACGATAGGCTTCTGTGAGCGACTTGAGCAAGGCACTCGTCTGGATGTCATGCACAATGTCTGGGAGCGAAGCAAGGCTCGGAGCTGTGCTAAAGAAATCTTTGAAAACGTTAAGATTGTCCATTGATTGGATTTTTAAATTAATAATTAGTTGTTATTGTCTGATATTCAGCAGATATTGCAAAGGTAAGAATAAAAGGAATAGAATGTATTGAAAATCCCCATATCGGGGAAAATAATAATATTTTAACATAAAAAATGAAGAAAAGCATGATTAAGATGCTCGAAAGTCTGAATTTGGGCTATTTGGGCAGACGATGGTAATGTCGGGTGAGCGTTTGTATCATCTGGTGGTGTGGAATTTCTTTAAGTACATTCGTCATCACGGTGCGTGCAAGACTCGCCAGTCGCTGGAGCAAGAGTTTGACATCAATACCCACAGTGTGGACGATGGCTTGAAACCTGAAGCCCGCCTGCGTCTAGACGAAGCGGTGAAGTTTAATGACATGATATTGAGCGAGTATGACACCGACATCGAGCGTCTGTATGTGCTCCTGGACATCGAGTCTATCTTCTATAGCGATCCTCGTACGAATCTCCACAATGGCAAGCCCCTCTTCAGCAAGCCCTTGCGAGAAGTGCTCGACGACTATGTGATCAAGTATAGGGGAGCGATAGGAGAGGGGTAAACAAAGATGTTGTTGTGTTAAAAAGGAGCAAAAGCTTGCGAGTTTCGGAAATATTGCTTCGTGGTTTATAAAAATTATAGGACTATGGATATCGATAAAATGATTGTAGGTTTAGATTCATATTTCAAAAATACTCCTAAAGAGCATTTTGATGAGGTATGGAACGCAGTTAAGAAGTATGAGGCATATGGACCTGATGTTAAAGAATTTATAAATCTTTAAAGTTCTAGTATTATAATGGCTAATAGTTTATCTAAGGTATTACGATCTAGATTATTTAGCAATATTCTCAACCAGTTTTTACTCTATGGCTTTAGTCATATTCTTCCATTCCTATTAATGCCTTATTTGCTAGCAACGATAGGGATTGCTAAATATGGTTTGATTAATTTTGCTATTGCTTTTTCTTTTTACTTTCAAGTTCTAAATGAGTGGGGCTTTGATCTTTCGAATGTAAGGCATGTAGTTAAAAATAGAGATAATCCTGATGAATTGAGCCGAATCTTTATGAGCATTTTAGCTTGTAAGACATTTCTGTTGTGTTGCTCGTTGGTCGTATATTCCTCTATAATAATAATGATACCAAAATTCAGACAATATGAATTGTTATATATCTTGGCTTTCGTTAGGTTGATAGGAGTGATTATAACACCTTATTGGTTGTTTCGCTCAATGGAAGATATGAAATTTGTGACCAGAATATCATTGGTTGTAAAATGCTTATGTATTATACCCATATTTTTGATAGTCAAGACAAAGGCAGATTTTGAATGGGTCATGTTCTTTTTTGCCTTGGAGGCACTGGTTTCAGGAATGTTTGCGGTATGGATAGCAAAAGTAAGATATGGGTTGCATTATTATTCGGTTAAATTCACTGATATAAAATTTTTCTTTGAAGATAGCCTTCCGTTTTTTACCTCTGTTTTTCTGACACGAGTTTATCAGACTTCAAATACATTTATATTAGGATTGTTCTGTGGTGAAACTGTAACTGGTATTTATTCTGCAGCGGAAAAACTACACAATGCTTATGCTTCCCTTGTTGCACCATTGATAAATCATATTTTCTATCCATATTTTTCTAGAGTAAGAAATTTTGTAAGGATGAATAAAATGGTATTTAGTCTGATAGGGCTTAATGCACTTATATTAGTGGTTATCTATCTGGTATCTCCAATTCTGGTGCCATTGTTTATAAAGACGGAAACCGTTCATATCTTGAACTATTTTAATTTATTCCTATTATTATTGTTATTTAGTATGGCGAATGAACTTATTGGATTCCCTTATTTGGGCGTTTTCGGAAAAATAAAGGAAGTTAAGCAGTCAACTGTTTTAGCTTCATCTTTTTACTTAATAGGTGTTTTATTGATGATTCTTTTTAAGAACATAAATATACCGAATATGATTTATCTCTTGATACTGACTAATGTCATTAGTTTAGTGTTTAGAGGTGTGTGCATATTGTCTTATAGGAAAAGTTTTGCACCTAAATGAAAATAAAATGGCCATAGATAGTTTATCACAGTCCCAATCACAAAATTCAAGCGAAGAGAAGAATTACTCTATCGTAATGACTTTGACAGTCTCTTTCTCATTGGCATTCTTGTTCTTGTTTCTTTTTGGTCAAGAAATATCCCTATTTTTTTTTGATCGATCACTCGACAATTCTTTATTTGGGACTTATGGTGATTTCATAGGTGGTTTTGTTGGCACAGGTGTAGCTCTTTATTCAGCATATCTTCTTTATAGAACTTTGCAAGACCAGATAAGACAGAATGAAGAAACAAAAGAGGTAAATAGAAGCGTCATAGAAACTAATCAAAGTGTTGTTTCCACCAATAATGCCGTGATTAGCACAAATCGTATAATGATAAGTCAAACTTATCTAAGCCTCTTCAATGATAAATTTTCTTCATTTCTTGCTTTGTACCATAAAGCAGTATCTTCGTATGCAATTGATGGTAAAGATGGTAAAGAGGCTTTTATATTAATTATGGATAAGTTTTGTAGAATTCCTTTTACTAATAACAGCACTTATCTCAACCGCACTAATGCTGGGGTAAAAGAATTTGAGCAGGTTTATGCTGCAAATAGTCGAGAGATGTCTGTGCATCTGCGTATGCTGTATCATCTTGCTAGATTATTAGGAGAGACAGAATATACTGACGCAGATGGGAATACCATTTTAAGCAACCAAGATAGAGTCTCTTATGCAAAGTGCCTTCGAGGGCAACTTTGTGATGAGGAGATGCTCATGTTGCGGTATAATTGCCTTACGTTTAAAGGAAGAAATATGCAAGTCTATGTCAATCAATTTAATTTGATAAAACATCTACCTGTCATGTCGTTGCTGGAGTTTTATAAATGGAGTGTCAAATTAAGTTTTGATCCTACTTTGATAAGTTGTATGAATGCCCATTTTATAGCTCTTAAAAAGTATATTTTAGAGTTATCAAAAGGAATGCCTCAGAATAGCGCAACATTCTTAGATACTAGAAAATATAATATTGATGTTGAATTTTCAGATTCAAACAAAAGGATAACACTAAGCATTACAATTAAAGAGGTTGTTGGTAGCCCTGGAATCCAAGGCGCAGCCATGATAGATAAAGCTTTATCTTGCTATACTGAGTATGAGCTTAGTCAAATGTACGTTGAATTTTTGCGTGAGATTTTGTTAGTGTCAAATTTCTATTTATATAATGGTAGGGATGGAAGTATGATTCATTCCTCTCTTTCTGTTCGTAAAATAACATGTATTGCTAGTAATACCAAGCCTTGGGTCTTGGCAGCTTGGCAAATGTAAAATCATCCAACAGAAGAGCTGAGGGAGTTCTTCTGGAACCTGTAAATGTGTTAAAATCAAGGAAAAGTTTGGGCGTTCCAGAAAAATGACGTATTTTTGCAATGTTTTAAATACATTATAGTTATGAGCAATAATAATCATTATCGTTTGCCAGATACGGAAGATGAAGTTAAAATGGTAGAGGAACCCATTGCCTTGAGAACACCTTCTACTGTGGATATTGCGTCTTTGCGCCACGATTCAATTAGTGTTTTGGTAAATGCATTGCCAAGAGAAGCCTTGTCTGCTTGTGTAGAGATGGCTTTGAAAGATCATGAATATGGTAACTGTATACCACATGCCTCCTTAATGGAAAGTATAAAAAAGCAAAGAGGATGGTAATAGAATGGTCTTTGTTTGCTTCAAAGCAACTTAATGCTGTTTTGGATTATGTAGAAAATGAATATGGAGCTTTCACGGCAAAGAAAGTTATGGATAAAATAGATGCTAGTGTCAGCAATTTATTAAAGAATCAGACAAGAGGTGTATTGGATGAAGACTTGTCTGATTCTCAATTTCATGTTCGTCATCTTCAAGTATTTCCCAATTTGATTTATTATGTGGTTAAGGATGATGTCATTATAATTGCTGCTGTGATGCACTATAGGCAGTCACCAAAGACTGTTTACAAAGCTATTATGCGTTCGTTGGAAAGATATAGATAATCTCAACTTCCGGGCTCGTTGGTAGCCCTGGAATCTTGAGTGCGGCCAATATATATATTATTTTTTGTATGAGAAATTATTTGTTGTCTCTTATACTATTAGTTTTTACCGTATTACTATTTGTGTCATTTGTAATAGGATATAAAGAAACGATACCGGCTTACAAGTTGTTTATGCATATTTTTATAGGATATACTTTCGTAAGTGCGTTGTATGTATTGCCAAAGATAAATAATGACGCATCAAAATATGGTGGAATTTTCTTATATAATTTATTGTTTTCATTGGTGTTGAGGTGTCTTTTCCTTGACTATACTAATGACCCTTATGAAGGCACAGCATCTTGTGATATCTATACTTATGAGAGATTAGCATTAAAGGGGTTAGATAAAAACTTTTTTGACTACATGGGAAGTTTGTTGACATCACAAGGTATATCTATAAAGATTGATGACTTAGGCTTTATTTCAGTTATGGTTTTGTTTTATAAAACTTTTGCTGATATTTCTTTTGTTAGAATCTTATTTCTTGTTATCAATGCAACTTTAATTACTGTCTCATCTTTTAAAATTTTAAAAATATGTAATTTGCTTTCTATAGATAAGGAAATTTCGAATTATGCCTCTATACTCTATGGAATTTTTCCTTTTTGGTTTGTTTCATCGTCTATGGGGTTAAAGGAGAATTTATTTTGTTTTCTTATTGTTTCGGCCCTATATAATATTTATCTCTTCAAAGAAACTAACAGAGTACGAGATTTTTTGACGGCTTTTATTTTTATCAGTTTTACATACTTTTTCCGATCAATAATTTGTTTGTTTTTATTTATAATATTTGTTTTATACATGTATTGTAATGAAAAAAACAAAAAAACAATTATATTGTTATCTAGTATTGGGGCAATTATTGGCATTATATTTATTAATGTAATAGTCTTGAAATTCACAGGATATTCTATGGATGTCGTTTCTGCAACCACAGCTAGTAGAATGAATCGCTCTGTAGGTTCTGGTTTCTTTGGGTGGTTGACACAGTTGTTTGCTGCTTTTTATGGGCCTTTTCCGAACTTTACAAGAATGGGGCAATACGGGTTTTATTATAGCTCTGGCTTATTGTTTAAATCAATAATAAGTTTGTTTGTAAATGTTGGCTTATTTAGTATTGTAAAAAATCTTGAATGGAGGCTTTATCCATTGGTGTTTTTCTTACTGATGGGGTATTTTATGATTATTATTTCTGGAGTGTCATTGGATATACGTTATCATATTACATTTTTTGCTCCATTTGTGATAATCTTTGCATATGTGTTTGAGCAAATTAGTTTGCGGTTATCTTTAATAAATCTTCATACGTGTATGATCATTTTGTTGGTTCTACTCTATAATTTACGGTAAAATGAAAATATTGATAAATGTACCTTCTTTGAAATTGCTTGGAGGTGTTGCAAATCATTATCTAGGCTTGAAAAATTATTGGTCTAATAGAGTTGAGTATAATGTTGTTGGTAAAAGAAATAACATCAAGGGAAGTGGTGTCTTTTGGTTACCCTTTGACATCGTTAAGTTTGTATACAAGCTTATGATTTTTCGCCCTGATATTGTTGTTCTTAATCCTTCAATGGGAAAGAATGCTTTGATGCGGGATTTTATATTTTTAGATATAGTGAATGCGTTTAACATAAGTACTGCAATATTTATACATGGCTTTGATGTTAAATTCGTGAAATCGTGTAACGCCAAATGGTTAAGTAAAAATTTCAATAAGAGCTCTTTGGTTTTTGTTTTGGCAAAATCATTTAAGCACATATTGACGACTTTAGGCGTAAATGTGCCTATGGTTCTTTCTTCAACAAAGGTAGATGACAAATTATTGGAAGATTTTGATGTTAAAGAAAGTCGTTTAGGAGATGTGAAAAACATTTTATTTCTAGCAAGACTGGAGAAAAATAAGGGCGTTGAAATCGCTGTTAAATGCTATGAAAAATTAAAAGAAATATATCCGAAGTTAAGGATGACGATAGTTGGGGATGGAAGTATGATGGAACCAATTAAACGTTTTATTACGAAAAATGCTATATTGGATATAACACTAACAGGAATGTTGTCTGGTAAGAATATTGAAAAGGCTTATAAAGAGGCAGATTTGTATATTTTGCCAACATATCATGCAGAAGGAATGCCTACGTCTGTATTGGAAGCAATGGCATTTGGGTTGCCAGTGTTTACTAGAAAAGTGGGTGGTCTAAATGATTTCTTTGATTCAGATAAAATGGGATTTATCACAGATTCTTTGGACTATAAAGACTTTGTTAATGCTATTATTCCATATATTGAGAATCCTACTTTATGCAAAAAGGTCTCTCAATTTAATGCTTCTTATGCTCATAAACATTTTTTAGCTTCGGTAGTCGCTCATAGCATTGAAGAACAATTAAAACAATATGTATGAAATTATTAAGATTAAGACATTTGTTATTTTTACATCTTCAGCATTTACCTATGCCTTCACGGAAATGGCGACCATTTTTGTGCAGATGTGGGGGGGTAAATATTGTAGATTATAAGAATACTTTTATCGGGGAAAATGTAACTTTTGATACAAACTATCCCTATGATATAACGATTGAAAAAGGAGTGCGCCTTACTGTTGGTTGTGCGATTGTTACTCATTTCATGGATTCTCTATCGGGTAAGTATATAAGAGGAAAAGTTGTTCTCAAAGAAAATGCTTATTTAGGGATGAATACTTTAGTTGTAAAACCAGTAACAATCGGAAAAAATGCTATTGTCGGGGCTGGCAGTATTGTAACAAAGGACATTCCTGATAATGAAGTATGGGCGGGTAACCCTGCTAGATTTATAAGAAAAAGGAAATAAAGCACTTAACTTAATTTCTTAGCATAGAATTTCAAAATGAAAACGGATATGTTAGGCTCTTTCGCCAAACTGAAAGATTATTGCGAAAAGGAAAGATATAAAGGATGGGATCCTTATGATGGCTTAAACTCGAAGATATTTCAGGCAATGCCCCTGTTGAAGCATTCTGCCATTTGCCGATTAGTAATGATCCAAGGATTCAAAAGATTCCCCTTCAATTTGAGACGTTTGGCAATGGTACCAAAAGAATATAATGCCAAGGGTATCGGGCTTTTTTTGAGTGGATATTGTAATCTCTATAGGATTGTTCGGAAAAATAAAAAAATGGAATCTCGATTAGGAACTGAGTCACAAATAAGAACGAAAATTTTATATTTGGCAGACTTACTAATTTCCTTACAATCTAAAGGGTATAGTGGAGCTTGCTGGGGCTATAACTTTGATTGGCAGGCGAGAAGACTTTTCTTGTTTCCAAAGTTTACTCCAACAATAGTTGCTACGAATTTTTGTGCAACAGCTTTGATGGAAGCTTATGAAGTAACAGGTATCAAAGAATATCTAGATGTGGCGTTGTCGGCGGCTAATTTCATCATCAATGACTTGCATCGTTCGTCTTATAAAGATGGCTTCTTGTTCTCATATAGCCCTCTAAAGGGTAATGATACAGTCTTTAATGCCTCTTTATTGGGTTCTCGACTTTTGAGCTATTGTTATCGGTATACAAAGAAAGAAGAGTATAAACAATTGGCAGAACTTTCTATCAAGGCATGTTGTGAGGGGCAACGGGAAGACGGTGCATGGATTTACGGAATGTTGCCTGTTCAATGTTGGATCGATAGTTTCCATACCGGGTATAACCTTGATGCACTTATAGCTTACGAAGAGAACACAGGGGACACTAAGTATCATAAATTCCTTGAAAAAGGTTTTGCATATTATATAAGTCATTTCTTTGAGAATGATGGTACTCCAAAGTATTATGATACAAAAACTTATCCGATCGACATTCATTGCCCAGGACAATTGCTTGTTACTTTACATCGGCTTCATCAATATGACAATTATAAAGATTTAGTAGATAAGGTAATAGAATGGACTTTGGAGAGAATGCAGGATAAAAAGGGTTATTTCTATTATCAACTGAAGCCAGGCATCAGCTCAAAAATCTCATATATGCGTTGGAGCAATGCCTTTATGTTTCATGCCATGACGTGCTTACTATTAGAGGAAAAGTTGTGATTTTCCCTCAATTGTTAATCCTATTATAGTATATTTTCAAATCATTTACTGATGAAAACAATTTCATTGAACGGGGTGGAAGTGTATCCTTTCACTTCGGAAGAACAACTGTTGTCTTATATCGACGAACATAAGGGTATTCTCGTAGCGATCAATGCGGAGAAAATTCTTCATGCCACGGATGAGACCAGAAGTATTATCAACCGTAATATCGGTTATTGTGATGGGGCTGGAGCTATGCTTGCCTTGAAAGATAAGGGTGTGAAATACGCTTGCAAAATTCCAGGGTGCGAGCTTTGGCTGAAGATTGTGAAATGTTTCTATCAAGTTAAGACATTCTATCTTGTAGGTGGCAAACAGGAGGTTATCGATGAAACTGTTGCTAAACTGAGGCAGGAGTTTCCTGGTATCAATATCGTGGGGTATCGCAATGGATACTTGAAGGAAGAGAATGCTGAGAAAAACTTGATAGACGACATCACTGAAAAGAAACCAAACGTGGTATTCGTTGCCATGGGCTCTCCCAAGCAGGAACTCTTGATGGAGAAAATACAGAAGCGGCACCAAGCCATCTTTCAGGGACTGGGTGGAAGCTTTGATGTATATACCGGGCATGTGCTAAGAGCACCGAAATGGTGGGTTGATCATAATCTAGAATTTGCCTATCGCTTGATAAAAGAACCTAAGAGAATTAAGCGACAAATCCATCTTGTGAAATACCTCTATTGGTTGCTTACTGATAAACTATAATATAATGAAGAAGAAGGTAATGCTTGTCTTCGGAACTCGACCTGAGGCCATCAAGATGTGCCCGCTGGTGAAGGAGTTTCAGAAGCAGGACGATGTGTTTGAAACCATCGTCTGTGTGACGGGGCAGCATCGGGAAATGCTGGACCAAGTGTTGAACATATTTGAGGTGAAGCCTGACTTCGACCTGAACATCATGAAACAGGGACAAGACCTCTATGATGTAACGGCTAGGGTGCTTACGGGCATGAGGGATGTCTTCAAGCAATGTAAACCGGACGTGGTGCTGGTACATGGTGACACGACGACCTCGACGGCTGCGGCACTGGCGGCTTTCTACCAACAGATACCAGTGGGGCATGTGGAGGCAGGGCTCAGAACACACAACATCTACTCGCCGTGGCCGGAGGAAATGAACCGACAGATAACGGGCAGAATCGCTACCTATAATTTCTCGCCAACCCCTTTGTCGGAGTGTAATCTAAAAGAGGAGAAGGCTCAAGGAAAGATTTATGTTACTGGCAACACCGTGATAGATGCACTCCACATGGTGGTGGAGAAATTGAAAAATGATGCTTCTCTCGCTGCCGAGCAAGAACAAATCCTGCGAAAGGCTGGGTATGACATCAATCGCTTGGGTGATGGAAAGAAACTGGTGCTGATAACAGGACACCGCCGCGAAAACTTTGGCGAGGGATTTATTCACATGGTAACCGCAATCAAAGACTTGAAAAACAAATATCCCGAAGTGGATTTCGTATATCCTATGCACTTGAATCCGAACGTGAGAAAACCTATCCATGAGGTATTCGGAGAGGATTTGAGCAATCTTGGTAACATGTTCTTTATCGAACCTTTGCAATATCTGGAGTTTGTGTATCTGATGGAAAAGGCTAGCGTGGTGCTGACAGATTCTGGCGGTATCCAGGAAGAGGCTCCCGGTCTGGGTAAGCCGGTGCTCGTGATGCGTGACACTACCGAGCGACCAGAGGCGTTGGCTAGCGGTACGGTGCATCTCGTGGGCACAAACTATCAGAAGATTATGGACGAGGTGAGCACCTTGCTCGACGACGAAGCTGCATACGAGAAAATGTCGAAGGCCGTGAATCCATACGGAGATGGGAAGGCCTGCCAGAGAATCGTAGAGATATTGAAATAGAAAGTAAATAAGCATAAACTCTAAAATATAGATAAGTATGATAAACGTAATTGGACTCGGATACATCGGTTTGCCTACGGCACTGATGATGGCTGCTCATGGAGTAGAGGTGATTGGCACGGATTATAATGCTAAACTGGTGGAAACCTTGAACGAAGGACACACTACTTTCAAGGAGAAGGGACTGGATGAACTTTTCCAAAATGCACTGAAAGCTGGCATTAAGTTTACAACGGAATATCAGAAGACGGATATGTATATCGTCTCGGTTCCAACTCCCTATGACAAGTTTTCCAAGAAAGTGGATGCTTGCTATGTGGTGGAAGCGGTGAAGGACGTGATGAGAGTGTGCCCCAAGGGAGCTACCGTGGTCATCGAATCGACTGTGAGCCCGGGAACCATCGATAAGTTCATACGCCCAGTGGTAGAAGAGAACGGATTCAAGATAGGCGAAGATATCAATCTCGTACATGCACCAGAACGCATCATACCAGGAAACATGGTGTATGAGTTGCTGCACAACAACCGTACCATCGGGGCAGATTCGAAAGAAATTGGAGAGAAGGTGAAGAAATATTATCAGTCGTTCTGCCAAGGAGAAATCGTGGTGACTGACATCCGCTCCGCAGAGATGTCCAAGGTGGTGGAGAATACCTTCCGTGCCGTGAACATCGCCTTTGCCAACGAACTTTCTCGCATTTGTCGCCATGACAACATGGATGTATATGAAATCATCAAGATATGCAACATGCATCCTCGCGTGAATATCTTACAGCCTGGCCCTGGTGTAGGTGGTCATTGCATCTCAGTAGACCCTTGGTTCTTGGTGGGTGATTACCCGCAACTGGCGAAGGTGATAGATGAATCGATGAAGACCAATGACTCCCAACCTACCTTTGTGCTCAACCGTATCTATGAGATCATGAAGGAAAACGGCATCACAGACAATCGCAGGGTGGGATTGTATGGCTTGACTTACAAGGAAAATGTGGATGATTTCAGGGAGTCGCCTACCTTGCAATTGCTTGAGGCGCAAGAACGCCACTTGGCACGCCCCTTGAAATGCTATGATCCGTTCTTGGAAAACCACAAGATTGCGGAGAATCAGTATGCTGACTTTGATGAATTCTTGAAGGATTTGGATATGGTTGTTATCATGGTGAAACACGACCATATCAAGCAAAACTGGGATAAACTGAAAGGTAAGGTGATATTGGATTGTTTCAATATCTGTCCTTTGGACAAGGTTTATCATATTTAAAATTCACACTTATTTTATTCTTTCTTTTTGATATGCTAACAGTACATGTTTTTCTGTTGGTATCGTTTGTCGTGGCCATTTTAATAGCCATGACGGTGCTGCCCAACATCCTTCTCATCTCTCATAAGAAGAGACTCTTCGACATGCCCGACAAGCGCAAGGTGCATCATGCACCAGTGCCTCGTCTGGGTGGACTGTCGTTTTTCCCTGTGATACTCATCACCATGGGAATGCTCTTGCTGGTTTACCACCTTATGGGCTATCCTAGCGGTGGGTTGAAGGGGAATGTGTCTTATGAGCTACTGGCACTTACAGTGGGCAGCATGATGCTTTTCTTGGTAGGACTGGCTGACGACCTGATAGGTGTGGGGTATAAGCGTAAGTTCTTGGTGCAAATCATGGCGGCAGCGATGTTGGTGATTTCTGGTGTTTGGATTAAGTCGCTCGACGGATTGTTTGGCATCTACAATGTGCCGGCATGGTTTGGAATGCCTTTCACTATGCTCATCATGGTGTATGTGACCAACGCCATCAACCTGATAGATGGTATCGATGGATTGGCTTCCGGACTCTGTGCCATCTCGCTCGTGTCGCTAGCCGTGTTGCATCTTGTGCTTGGACTGAATATCTATGCCTTGTTGGCTGTGACGACGCTTGGCGTCATCATTCCTTTTTGGTTTTACAATGTTTTTGGAAATGCCATGAGGGGAAGGAAACTGTTCATGGGTGACTCAGGTAGTCTATCGTTGGGATATATCCTCAGTTTCCTGATGATTCACCTTAGCACGGTGGATGTGAACCCTCGAATCCCTGCCGACTATAACATGGTGCTGGCGTTTACCACCATGCTGGTGCCTTTGCTTGATGTGGTGAGAGTGGTGGGACACAGATTGAGAAACGGAAAGAACCCTTTCTTGCCCGACAAGAACCATATCCATCATAAGTTGTTGAGGTGTGGACTGAGGGTAAGGCAGGTGATGGTGGTCATCTGCTTGCTGTCGCTGATGTTTATCCTCATCAATGTTTGCTTGATAGGGAGCATCAATATCACTTACATCTTGTTGGTGGATATCGTGGTGTGGCTTTTGTTCCATGCCATCCTCGATGTCATCATACATAAGAAAGCAAAGGAAAATATGTTAAAATCATAAAAAGCTTGGTGAATCCGGAAAAATGCCTTATCTTTGCAATGTCAATCTAAAAAACTGCGAGTTATGGCAAGAAAATTATATCCTATAGGAATACAGACATTCGAGCGTATCCGCAAGGAGGATAAGTTCTACATCGACAAGACGGAATATGTGTATCGTATGACGCATACGGATGGCACGTATTTCTTCTTGAGCCGACCACGCCGTTTCGGAAAGTCTCTTCTTGTATCTACTTTCCAAAGTTATTTCGAGGGTAGGAAAGACCTCTTCGAAGGGCTTGCCATCGAGAAGCTGGAGAAGGAGTGGACCAAATATCCAGTGCTACATTTCAGCTTGGCAGGAGGAAAGCACATGGAGAAGGAGCAGCTGGAACGCTATCTCCTCTTTATCCTCAAGGATAATGAGGAAAGGTTTGGAATATGCTGTGATTTGCCTGACCCTAATGTGCGACTGCTCAATCTGATAAAAGATGTATATGAGAAGACTGGCAAGCAAGCTGTGGTGCTCATCGACGAGTATGATGCGCCATTGCTAGATGTGGCTCATAATAAGGAAAATCTCGATGTGCTTCGCGATACGATGCGTAATTTCTACAGCCCACTGAAGGATTGCGAGTCGATGCTCCGCTTTGTCTTCCTCACTGGCATCACCAAATTCTCGCAACTTAGCATCTTCAGCGAACTCAACAATATCACAAATATAAGTATGGACGAACCATACGCTGGCATCTGTGGTATCACCAAGGAGGAGCTGCTGACGGATATGGACGAGGATATCGAAGAACTTGCCAAGAAGCTGAAACTCTCCAAGGAGGATACCATACAGAAACTGAAAGACCATTACGATGGCTACCATTTCTGCTGGCCTTCGCCTGATGTGTTTAATCCTTATAGCTTGCTCAACTGTTTTGCCAAGCAGGAACTGGATGATTTCTGGTTTGGCTCAGGTACGCCTACCTATCTTATCCTCAAGATGAGAGAATTTAATGTGCTGCCATCTCAGTTGGGGAGGGTGAGAGCCACAAAAGCTTCCTTTGATGCTGCGACGGAGAGGATGACCTCGCTAACCCCTTTGCTATACCAGAGTGGTTACCTGACCATAAAGGGCTATGATGAAAGCATAAAAGTCTATACGCTCGACATTCCTAACAAGGAAATTAAAGTAGGATTGTTCGACAGCTTGTTGCCTGGTTATCTTGATCAGAATATAGACGAGGGAAGAGTGGTGATAGCAGATATGTCGGCATTGTTGAAAAACGGAGAAGTGGATGATGCCATGCAACTCTTGGCCAATTTCTTGGAGACTGTGCCTTACTGCGACAACACCAACTATGAGGGGCATTGGCAGCAGACGCTCTACATTATCTTCGCCCTGCTCACGAACTATGGTATTCTGGTGGAGCAGCGTACGGCGAAAGGCAGGATAGACATGGTGCTAGAGACAAAGAACATCATCTATGTGATGGAACTGAAATTCAACAAGACTACCCAGGAGGCTCTCGGCCAGATAGAGGCTCGCCACTATGCCGATGCCTTCAAAATGAAGGACAAGAGGGTGGTGAAGGTTGGCTTGAACTTCGAAACGAAAGACGAGGTGAACAGTCTGAAATGGCAGATTGGATAATGTAGACCAATAGGGCTTTGAAACGATGAAATCCCGGCTTGGAGATTCCGATTGGAAAATCTCTGAGCCGGGATTTCTGTTTATATGTCCTTGCGATAGCTTCGCTTATTGCTCCTTGAGCAGATTGTCGAGGAAATCGTCGAGGTCGTTGTCCAGACCTTCCATCAAGTCGCCCCCTACGATGATGGTGTCGTCGTCGGCAAGATAGAGCTCGCCCAGATTCTCCTTGTCATCGTCTTCCAGCACAAAACTGTAGGGTTTCAGGATGCCGAGATTGTCTACTAGGGCGGCATTCTTGCGGAGAAGGTCGCGCAACTGCTTGGCTATCTCATCATAGAAATTCTCATCCTTGTTGTCTATCCATTGTTCCACGACACAACGGGTAATCTCGTTGTCATCGTCATCGAAGGCGAGGAGCTCTCCGCTGTCTTGCGTCACTCTCACGTGGATGTCGGTCAACATGGAGGTCTCATCGTCGGTGGTTGGCGCTGGGAACTTCTGAGCTACCTTTCTCAGGAATCGCTCTACTTGCTGGATGGTTTGTTCTGTCATTTCCATATTTTCGTTTTTAGTTTCGCCTCTAGCTTTGCCTTCGGCTTGATTCGTATTGCAAAGATACATAAATTTTTATTACTGCCAAAGAAGTTGAAAGAAAAAATGCAGGAATAGTGCAAATATCTTTGATTAACGGGCTGTGGAGAGGGGATTAGAAAACGTTTACGGAGCTTTTTACTCATTTTCTTGCTGATTTTGTTTGCCATTTCTAAATAAAATATTACCTTTGCATTCGATTATGAATTGTAAACTCGACATTACAAATGAGCAACAAGATAAAACATTCGGGCGTTATTGAAAGTATTGGAAATGGCTGCGTGTGCGTACGCATCATGCAGGCTTCGGCTTGTAGTGCCTGCAAAGTGGCAGCTCACTGCAACGCCTCGGAGACGAAAGAGAAAATCGTCGAGGTGAATACAGAGCATGCCGATGGCTATCGGGTGGGCGACAGGGTAGTGGTGGTGGCTGACGCTGCCGTCGGATTCCGTGCCAGCCTTTATGGCTATCTGTTGCCTTTGGCGCTGATGGTGGTGGCTTTGGTGGTGGTGCTGAAGACCACCCTTTCGGAGGGCTTGGCTGCGGTGTCGGCTCTTGGGGTGCTTATACCTTATTATATAGGGCTCTATCTGCTGAGAGGAAAAATCAAGAACCGCCTGAGCTTCGCCATTGAGCGAGAGCGTGAATAAGAATAGAACAAGAATATAAACAAAACAATAAAAACAATTATGAATTTCATTTTGATTGCAATCTTGGTACTCGGCGCCATTGCACTTATTGCTGCGCTGGTGCTCTTCGGAGTGTCCAAGAAATTTGCCGTCGAAGAGGATCCTCGACTGGGACAGGTGAGTGAGATTCTGCCTGGTGCCAACTGTGGCGGCTGTGGCTTTGCCGGATGTTCGGGCATGGCTGCCGCCTTGGTAAAGGGTGCCGACAATGGCAGTATCGAAGGCTTGATGTGCCCAGTGGGTGGAGCCGATGTGATGGGAAAGGTAGCCGACTTGCTCGGCATCGCCGTCGCCAATACG
Organism: Candidatus Segatella violae; assembly: GCA_002440225.1. Lineage (GTDB taxonomy): Bacteria > Bacteroidota > Bacteroidia > Bacteroidales > Bacteroidaceae > Prevotella > Prevotella violae. The sequence continues at coordinate 6,338 of DJSH01000078.1, read as the reverse complement.
GAGCCTAAGGTGGCAGTGGTTCGTTGTAATGGTTCTTGCGAGCATCGTCCTCGCATCGCTGAGTATGATGGCTTGCACACTTGTGCTGCCATGAACTCTTGTGGTGCTGGCGAAACTGGCTGCGGATTTGGATGCCTGGGCTGTGGCGACTGTGTGGCTGCCTGCCAGTTTGGAGCCATCAGCATCAATCCTGAGACGGGATTGCCTGAGGTGGACGAAGAGATGTGTGGCGGATGTGGCGCTTGCTCCAGAGCTTGCCCTCGACACATCATCGAACTCAGAAAGAAGGGTCCTAAGGGTCGCCGTGTGTATGTGCAGTGTGTGAACAAGGACAAGGGCGCCGTTGCCAAGAAGGCTTGTAGCGTTGCTTGCATTGGATGTGGTAAGTGCCAGAAAGCCTGCAAGTTTGAGGCTATCACCATCGAGAACAATGTGGCTTATGTTGATTTCAACAAGTGCCGCATGTGTACCAAGTGTGTCGAGGAGTGCCCAACAGGTGCCATGGTAAAAGTAAACTTTCCTGTAAAGAAGGCAAAGCCAGCTGTAGAGGCTGCTCCTGCCGAAGAAAAGAAGGAGGAACAAGCATGAATTTGAGAACATTTAGAATAGGTGGTGTACACCCAGAAGAGAATAAGATAACAGCCGAGATGGCTACCCAGGTGGCTGCGCTCCCTAAGCAGGCCATCTTCCCGCTCGGTCAGCACATCGGTGCGCCAGCCAAGCCTGTGGTTGCCAAGGGCGACAAGGTGAAGGTGGGTACTTTGATAGCTGAGGCTGGTGGCTTCGTAAGTGCTCCTATTTATAGTTCCGTATCAGGAACTGTTTTTAAGGTTGACACTTCCATCGACGCAACAGGTTATCGCAAGCCTTGCATCATCATCAACGTGGATGGCGACGAGTGGGAGGAGAGCATCGACCGCTCCGATAAGTTGGAAACCTTGGAGGCTCATCCTGAGCTTACCCCTGAGGAAATCGTGGAGCGCATCAAGGTGGCTGGTGTCACCGGTATGGGTGGCGCTGGTTTCCCTACCTTTATCAAGCTTTGTCCTCCTCCAGGTGCCAAGGCAGAGTGCGTCATCATCAATGGCGTGGAATGTGAGCCTTATATCACTGCCGACTACCGACTCATGATGGAACATGCCGACGAGATTCTCGTGGGATTGAACCTCTTGATGAAGGCAGCCAAGGTGGAGAAGGGATACATCGGAATCGAGGACAACAAGCCTGCTGCCATCAAGCTTTTCGAGGAGAAAACTGCTGGCGACAGTCGCATCGAGATTGTTCCGCTTGCCAAGAAATATCCGCAGGGAGGTGAGAAGCAGTTGGTAGATGCCGTGATTCGCCGTCAGGTTCCTGCGCCTCCTGCCATTCCGGTAAACGTGGGCGCAATCGTTCAGAATGTGGGTACTGCCTTCGCTGTCTATCAGGCGGTGATGAAGCATAAGCCTCTCTTTGAGCGTTATACTACCGTGACTGGTAAGCAAGTGAAGAATCCTGGCAACTTCCTCGTTCGCATGGGTACGCCGTTCTCTCAGATGATAGAGGCATGTGGCGGTCTGCCTGAGGGCGACAACAAGGTGCTGGCTGGTGGACCTATGATGGGCAAGGCTGTGATTAGCCTCGACGTGCCAGTGACCAAGGGTACCAACTCCATCACCATCCTCACCGATGCCGAGGCTCATCGCAAGAAGGTGCAGCCATGTATTCGCTGTGCCAAGTGCGTGGAGGCTTGCCCGATGGGATTGGAGCCTTACTTGCTCGCCACACTGAGCGTGATGAAGGATTATGAGCGACTGGAGGCAGAGGACGTCACCTCATGTATCTCTTGTGGCTCGTGCCAGTTTACCTGTCCTTCTCATCGTCCTATCCTCGACAACATCCTTGCCGGCAAGGGTGCGGTGATGGGCATCATCAAGGCTCGTAATGCCAAGAAGTAATTCATCTTACGAAATACACATTGAATAAAGAAAATGGGAAAATTAATCGTTTCATTATCGCCACATGCCCATGGCAATGAGAGCGTGGAGAAGAATATGTACGGGGTAATCATTGCCCTCGTGCCAGCCATCCTCGCATCGCTCTATTTCTTCGGCATTGGTTCTGCAGTCGTTCTGCTCACCTCTGTGGCTGCCTGCTTGTTCTTTGAGTGGGCAATAACTAAATATCTCCTCAAGACGGAGACAAGCCTGACCGATGGTTCCGCCATCATCACAGGTCTCTTGCTCGGCATGAACTTGCCTAGCAACCTTCCGCTCTGGATCATCATCATTGGTGCCTTGTTTGCCATCGGTGTGGGCAAGATGACTTTCGGTGGTCTGGGCAACAATCCTTTCAATCCCGCATTGGTGGGACGTTGCTTCTTGCTCGTCAGTTTTCCTGCCCAGATGACCTCTTGGCCTGTTGCTGGACAGATGATGAGTTACACCGATGCCACTACGGCTGCCACTCCGCTTGCCATCATGAAGACTGCCATCAAGACGGGCGACAGTTCACTCTTGGATAAGTTGCCTGATTCGCTCAGCTTGCTCTTTGGGGCTACTGGCGACGGATTCGGCGCAGGAACTACGGGCGAGGTTTGCGCCATTGCCCTCTTGCTAGGTTTGGCTTACATGCTCTGGAAGAAGGTGATTACCTGGCACATCCCAGTGAGCATCATCGCCACCGTCTTCGTGTTGAGCGGATTGATGCACTTGGCCAACCCTATCTATGCCAACCCATTCACCGTCATCCTGAGTGGTGGATTGATGCTCGGCGCCATCTTCATGGCAACCGATTATGTCACATCGCCAATGACTCACAAGGGCCAGCTCATCTATGGTGTGTGCATCGGTTTGCTTACCATCGTCATCCGCAACTGGGGTAGCTATCCAGAAGGTATGTCGTTCGCCATTCTCATCATGAATGCGTTCACACCTCTTATTAATACATACGTCAAACCAAAGCGCTTCGGTGAGAAGCCTGTCAAGAAATAAGGAGGAAAAGACATGCAGAAATTAGAATCATCATTGAAGAACATGGTTGTCGTGCTCGTGGGCGTGGCTCTCATCGTAGGTGCCATTCTTGCATATGTCAACCATATCACATCTGGACCTATCGCCGAGAAGGCCGAGAAATCGCTCGCTGCCGGTATCAAGAGTGTGATGGGAACAGAAGAACTACAGGTGGCTGAGCCAGAGGAGGTGGAGCAGACCATCGACGGCAAGCAGGTGAAGTTTACCATCCACAAATGCTCTGACAAGAGCGGCAAGGAACTCGGTGCTGCCGTGGAAAGTGTGACGGGCGGATTTGGCGGCGACCTCAAGGTGCTCGTAGGTTTCGACAGCGAGGGTAACATCTTGGGTTACACCATCCTTCAGACATCGGAGACTCCTGGTCTCGGTGCGAAGGCTGCCACATGGTTTCAGAAAGATGGAAAGGGCTGCGTGATAGGCAAGAATCCGAAGGAGGGCGACCTGCACGTGAGCAAAGACGACAAGAGTGGGAATGCCGTGGATGCCATCACCGCATCTACCATCACCAGCCGTGCTTTCCTCAAGGCTATTAACCAGGCATACGCTGCCTATACCCACAAGGGCGTGGATGGCGAGAGCGGTGCCACTAAAGTAAAGAAAGGATAAGCCGATATGAGTAATATTAAGATTTTGATGAACGGACTCATCAAGGAGAACCCTACCTTCGTGTTGCTCCTCGGTATGTGTCCTACCTTGGCCACCACCACCAGTGCCATCAATGGTCTCTCCATGGGATTGGCTACAATGGCGGTGCTGATTTGTACCAACTTTGTGATTTCTTGTATCAAGAAGATAACGCCGGATATGGTGCGCATCCCAGTGTTCATCGTTGTGATAGCTGCCTTCGTAACCATCCTGCAGATGTTTATGAGCGCATACGCTCCCGACAGCATCAACCAGGCATTGGGCATCTATATCCCTCTGATTGTGGTGAACTGTATCATTCTGGGACGTGCTGAGAGTTTTGCCGCAAAGAACTCTCCTGTGGCAAGTCTCTTCGACGGCTTGGGCTGTGGCTTGGGATTCACCCTTGCATTGACTTTGCTGGGTTGTGTGCGTGAGATTCTGGGAGCGGGCAGCCTCTTCGGTGTGGCTCTTTTGCCTGAGACCACCAACATCTTGGTGTTCATCTTGCCTCCAGGAGCATTCCTCACATTGGGTTATCTCATTGCAATATTTAATAAGGTAAAGAAATAAGGAGGAATAAGATATGGAATATTTATTGATATTTATCTCAGCGATATTCGTCAACAACATCGTATTGTCGCAGTTCCTCGGTATCTGTCCGTTCCTGGGCGTATCGAAGAAGATTGATACTGCCATCGGTATGGGTGGTGCCATTGCCTTTGTCTTGACCTTGGCTACCATCATCACATGGCTCGTACAGAAATATGTGCTCGACCCATTTGGCTTGCAATATTTACAGACCTTGGCGTTCATCCTTGTGATTGCTGCATTGGTGCAGATGGTGGAGATTATCTTGAAGAAAGTGTCGCCAGCGCTCTATCAGGCGCTTGGTATCTTCTTGCCTCTTATCACAACCAACTGTGCCGTGCTGGGTGTTGCCATCTTGGTAATCCAGAAAGATTTCAATCTGTTGGAGAGTGTGGTTTATGCATTCTCTACCGCTCTTGGTTTTGCGTTGGCGCTTATCGTCTTCGCTGGCATTCGTGAGCAACAGGCATTGGTTCGCATTCCAAAAGGCATGCAAGGTATGGCCATTGTCTTGGTTACAGCTTCGCTCTTGAGCCTTGCCTTCATGGGATTCTCTGGAGTGGACGGTGGATTGAAAGCTCTGTTTGGGTTGGAATAGTCTCTACGTCCTGAAAGGGCAGAAGCACCTAGCCTAAGGGCAACGCCTTAGGTGATGGGTATGCAAATTTGCGCCCTGTAAGGGCAAAAGCGTTTATCTCTTGAAAGGTAATGCTTTTGCCCTTACAGGGCGCATTTTTATTTTGTCGTGGCGAATCCCACGAGGCGGTCGGCTCGGTCGCTGGTTCCACGATAGTAGACGAGCGCCTGATAGGTGTTGTGAGTCTGATAGAAATTTCCCTCGCTGCTTACGGGCGCAGTCTTGCCATCTGGCTTGAGCACGAGATATTGATAGCTGTAATATCCCTGTTTCAATGGGAGTGTGAGATGATAGCTGTGGTCACTTGCCTCGTAGCTCATCTTGTATTTTGGGAGAAAACTGTCGTTAGTCCAGTTGGCATTGACATAGACTTCTCCTTGTTGGCGTGGTGCTTGCAACGTGAAGTGTACAAGGGCGTAGTCGCTCGCCGTGTTGTTTTCTTCGTTGTCGCTATTGCGCACATAGAAGGCTCCTTGCGCCACCTCGTCGTGTGTATAGTTGGGGCGAGGCATGTCTGGTTGCAGGTAGACGTGATAGTCTTTGCCGTCCCAGCGGATGTCGTCGATGCCCATCGTTGGATGGTCGACATCCAAGAACTCAAATTTTCTATATTCATTGCCCCCCTGAAAGATGAACTGTCTCACATGTTGCCAAGCCATCTGTGTATCGCTCGTGTAGTCGGGACGAGCATTGGTTACGCAATTGTCCCACCTGCCGTTCTGTAGAACCACGGTCTTTATCTGATTCGGATGGGTGAGCCGCAGGTTGTGATGGTTCAGTGTCATCCTTACTTGTTGGTGCTCCTGCTGCGTGTCGATGTCGGTTGACGTGGTGGCTTCTATCCCTACGTTCACCAAGGGTTTTGCTACCATGAAACAGGCGGTGAGCATTTTTCCCTTCCCTGCCTCTGCGTTATCGTCATAAACGGTGAGCTTGTAGTTGCCACTCATGGTGATGTGACAGTTTTCATTGGGAATGGCGAGGTGATAATGGGTGTAGAGATGATTGGTGTTGACGGATGACTCTACGTTGTCTATGACGAGATCTCCGTTGAATCCCTGAAGATAATCGCTTTCGAAGAGTCCTTGCGAAACGTTCCAGTCGGCATCGCAATGCTCTATCTTGTAGGTATAGCGATGATACTCGTGGGTGAGATCATCGAAGTCGATGTTGATGGGATTGCCGTCAAGCTGGGTGATGGGCATGCTGAGCCAATCGGTGCCTGCCACCACTTGCAGGGTAGCTATGCGCTGATTGTAGGTCTCGTGGCGCTGTGCCATAACTGGCAAGGCCAGAAGAAACCATGCTGAGAGGAGGAGAATACGTCTTTTCATACTTGCAAAGATACTGTAAATAGGGGAGATGACCAAATAAAAGGGCAAAAAAATAACTTGCAGTAGTCACAAGGACTAAATGCAAGCTTAAACAATCTCAATTAATACATGAAAAACACTTGTAGTCGATAGGGGAATCGA
>DJSH01000004.1:26315-43557 GCA_002440225.1 Candidatus Segatella violae | reverse complement strand
AGCCTGTCACAACCACCTTGCTCTCTGGGTTGGCTACCAAGAAGTCGATGACCTCCAGAATCTTCTTGTTCTCGCTCTCCGTAATCTTGTTGGAGTTGATAGTGAAGAAGATGTCGCGGCGAATCTCCTCAGCCTTCTTTTCCACAGGTGCTGGAGCAGGCTCTTGCTTAGGCTCCACATACTCCTGTACAGAGGCTGGTGCTGGAGCAGGCTCCTCTACAGGCTTGGTGGTCTTGGTGTAGCTCTTTCCGAGGTTGATGCGCAAGCCGGCGAGGGCATTGAAGTACCAGTCTGGGTTTCCTGCCTTCTTAGAATTGTACTTGTCGCTGATGATGTTGGCGTTGCCTTCGAGCATGATGCTTACAGCCTTGCTCACCTTGAATTCTACGTCAACACCGGCTCTGCCGAATGGGCGAACCTTCTTGCCCTGCCAGAGATACTCCAGCAGATAGTTGCTTTGATCCTTGATATGGGCTGCCAGATTGTTCACCTCTTGGTTGCCGCCCGCCCAGTTGATGCCACCGCCGGCGAAGGCTGTTACGTTGAGCACACGGTTAGGGGTCCAGCCACAGAAGAGGTTGCTGAGGTTGAACATGAAGTCCAAGCCTGGAGCCACATATTTCCACTTGTAACTAGCCGTGTAAGGAGTGCCGTCCTTAGTTGCTTTATAACCGTTCCAACCGCCCTTACTCCAGAGTCCGTTCATCTGAGCGCGGAGTCCGAAGACTGGGGAGAACTGGTAGCCGATGGCACCTTGAAAGTTAGGGGAGAGCAAGTCCTTGAACTTAGCCTCGCCTACTGTATACTGACCACCTGCTTGTAAGTCTAAGAACCAGTGGTGCTTGAATTTGTACTCATTGCCGTCCTTATCTGTATAAGTGGCTTGCGCCATGGCAGAAGTGCCGAGGGCGAGCAAAGATGCTGTGAATAGATATTTAACTGCTTTCATAATTTCTTGATTATTATGTTATTGATTTTCTCCTTTGACAAACAAGCTAACGTATTTGTTGGAGGCGTTCGTATTGACGACAATCTCTTTATTGAAACTTCCACCTTCTGTTCCTTTTCCATTATATGTTATGGTGATAAAGCCTTTCTTACCCGGCATGATGGGAGCTTTGCTGAAACTAGCCTCTATGCAACCGCAATAGCTATGTACGTCATGGAGAATTAAAGGTGATTTACCTGTGTTTTGAAAGCAAAACCTAACTTTTTGGAGAATGTCCTTGTTGAATTTTCCGAAATTATGTTCATGTTGCATGAACTTGATTTGCGATTTCTGAGATTCTGGCAGATTATCGTATTTATATTCTGCTTGAAGTCTTTCTCCTGGAGTTAGGCCTTTCGCTTTATTGGTGCAACTCAATAATGATAAGGCACAGCCAAAACAGATGATAAGCGTTGCTTTACTCATCATAAGTTATCTTGATGGCAGCTCTGCCTTCGTTCATGTCTTTTTCTTGTCTATACAAGGCGCCATCTCTGAGATAGTAATAAGCTGGGTCGCCATTCCACTTGATGGTTGCGAATGGGCGCTTGTGGTCTTCGCCATCGCTCCAAGTGATTTGTTCTTTTTTGTCGTTCCCTGCAAACTGGATTGTGCCAGTGTAATCTTCGTTCAAAACGAACTTGTTCTCAAATTCATCGGTGAATGAGCCTGCAAAGCCATGGTTCTCTTGTTTGCTGCCTCCACCGCATGAAGTGAAGATGAAAGCAACTGCTAGACACAAAAAAAATAAAAATCTTTTCATCTTTTTCTGTTTTTAAATTTTAAAAAGGGTGCCCTCTTTGAGGAAGACACCCTTAATATTATATTATCTTGCGATATGATTACTTCTTTCTAGCGTTAGCCTGAATAGTAGTAGATACATTAACCTTGATAGGAGCGGTAACGATCTCACCCCAACCATACTTAACCTTAACAGGGATGTAAACGTTGAATGCGTTCTGAACACCTGCACCGTTGTTGCGGTATGTGATGAAACCGAACTTAGACGTAACGTCGCCCATTGTTTCTACATTGCTCTGCTCAAGAACGATTGTAGCAGGAACAGCCTGAAGTTCACCGTTCAAGTCGCACTGTGCCTTGTCGATGAGAGCCTCAACAGAGAATGGACCGTAGAAATCCCAGTAGGTAGTATAGTCTGAGAAGAGGCGGTTCTTGCCAGTCTTAGCATCAAGACGCCAGTCTGATGGAGAAATCAAATCCTCGATTGTGATGAATGAACCCTTCTCGCCAAAGTCAACACCATCAATGAAGTTATCATTTGCGTTTGTTGCAATGTTGATAGGGCGGATGAAATTAGCCTGGAAATGGTTCTTGCCATCGAATGTAATTGCTACTTCCTTAGTCTCGTCGCCACAAACGTTAGCCTTGGCACCGATGAATGTGTACAACTTATTGGTGTTCAACAAGTACTTAGCGAGGTCGCTTTTCTTGTTCAATTCGATAGAGTTCTTACGCTTAACGTCATATACACCTGTAGTCACTGCATTGTTGATAGTTGCAATTTTCTCGTCAGTATAAGTCTTGTCGCCAACCTTAGCTGATGCATGTAACTCAAGACCATTGTTCTCAACAGTGAATGTAACCTTTGTACCGTCGATGTCCTTGATAGTTGCTACGCCATCCTTGTCTGCACAGAAGAAATACTGAAGGTTAGTGATGCTCTTGTCGAGATACAACTGTCCGTTCTCATTGTAGAATGGAGCGTTCAAATCGCATACGAACAAGCATTTCGCATCGTCTGTTTCCTTGTCGTTAGGAGTCTGAACGTTCAGTTTTGCATACTCCTTAGCATCATTCCAGTACTCAGCGTAGTAGTGTGCATTCTCCTTGGCTGTAGTAGCCTCGGCCTTTGTCTTCCAAACGTTGTATGTCTTCTTAACACCGTCAATCTTAGACTTCAAAACTACAACAACAGAGTCATTGCCTGCTTCGTTCTTGAATACGATTTCGTTAGAAACCTCTTCGCCAGCATGCTTCCACAAATCATCGTTAGAGATAGTCCACTCATAAAGGAATGTCTTGCCACCTTCAGAATCAGTTTCAGGAAGTTCCTTAACAGTACCAACGTCATTCTTTACATGTGTGCAATCTGCAAATTTTGGATAAGCCTTGTGGAACTCGTTCTTGCTCATGCCAAGCTTGTTGTACAACTGTACGTTGATTTGCTCTACTGTTGTTTTTGATGTTCCGGCCTTTTCACATTCGAATTTAAAGTTGTCTACTGTCAATGGAATAGGATCCTTAGCAGGAATAATCTCCTCTGGTCTAACAATCTTAATCTTAACGTAAGCAACCTCAACAACCTTTGTGCCGTTCATCAAGCTTACACGTACGATAGGTGTACGGTCGATAGCAGCCTCACCAGATGTGCTAAACACTTTAGGAGTTACAATACCATCCTCTGATACTGAAACGAAATCCTTCTGGTCGGTCTTGTTTGTACCAAGAATATAATTCTTAACTACCTCATACTTGATGCTCATGCCAAGAGGAGAAAGATCCTTAACTACAGAGCAAGACTTCTTGCCGTCCTTGGCGGTACTTCTCTGGTGAACACCAACGAAAGTAGACAAGTCGAGCTTACCATTGTAAGCTACTACTGTATCAACTACTTCCTTCTTCTGCGCATCTTCTGTCCAAACGGCAGAAGCTTTCACCTTAACACCAGCCTCGGAATCCTTATTAGAAATACCAACAGTACCACGGCGGAAATGATAATCTACATTCTTGTTAATCTTTACTGTATCTGCGAGGAACAATGGATCCATGTCGTTCTTGTAGATAGTGGTGTAGTCAGAAGTTACGACCTCACCATTCTTTCTGTTAGCCTGCAAAGCTACGGTTGAAATCTTCTCGTCAGTTGCAGGTGTACCAGTAACGTTCACCTTAACCTTCAAGATTCCATCCTTGAACTCAACAAACTCTGGCTTAGCTCCGAAATCCTTTGATGCGGCAGCACGACTCTGGATGTAGTCGCCATTAGCCTCAAGAGCAAACATCAAGTTCTTCAGCTGCGCCTCAGAAGCATTGGCTGGATTAACATGATAGTAAGCGTATGTTTCTGGGTTGATGACTGTTGCTTCGTCAGCACCGGTCCATTTTTCATCTTTGCTATCCTTTGTAGCACCTGCGCTCAAAGCTTTGTAGCTGAATGATGAGATGCGAATGGCTGGAACTCCATCAACGTATGCACGTGTGTCACCATCTTTCTCGAATACAAAGCCACGGAGGTTGTTGCTCAACGAGATAGTGTACTCGCCATATGAGCCATCGGCCTTGAGAACGTGTGTCAACTTCAAGTCCTCTGAATCCATAACGGCTGTGATGGCATCGTTAGAAGAAGTCTTCCACATGATGTCGGTCTTGGTCTCGGTGTTGCCTTCAACCTTGTAGAAATAACCATCTTCCTTAGGAAGGTAGTATGCTCCATCCTTACCGTCTACACCATTGGTTCCGTTTGTACCGTTAGTACCATCTGTACCGTTAGTACCATTTGTACCGTCAGCACCATTCTCGCCCTTAGGCCCCTGAGCGTTCAAGCCTGTAGACTCTCCGTCGATGTACCATACTCCGTCCTTGATTGTAACAACAGAGCCAGGCTTGCCATCCTTACCATTGCTGATGTCGTAAGATTGACCGTTGCTCAACTTAACAGTGATACCATTGTCTGTTTTGTCAACTCCAGTGATAACACTACCAGCAGTAATCTGAGCATTAATCTGGTCGATAACCTTCTGCAAGGCATCAATCTGACTCTGCAAACTAGAAATGTCATCATCGTAGTCCTTACAAGAAGTAAAGGTGCTTGTGGCTGCAATTGTCAATGCACCCATAAGCAGCGCGCTTAAATACTTTCTTTTCATACGTGATAAATTGATTTAAAAAATTATTTAATATTAAACTTCAAATTCCTTTTATGTACAGTCATACCTCCCGCGGGGAGATACTTTCCGTGCCGCAAGGGCTCTTTTCAGATTCCGCAAGGCTTTGTTCGGATTTCTGCCCCATTGAGGCACAAAACTGCCTAAGTTGGGGCAGTTTTATGCCAAGGCTATGCAATGAAAATTTTGACGCCACGTAGAAAGCTAGCTTCGCTTTTCTATTACACACTACACCGAATGTGTAATAAAACGCTGTGTATTAGGATGTTAAATATGGTGTAATACTAGGGCGCACACTACACCCACACTACACCACACTACACCCGAAGAATAGAAAAAGGGTGTAGTGTGGTGTAGTAGTGGTGTAGTGTGAAGTTTCACATTGCACCCTTATATGTATCTGTATTTCAGTATGTTATATTGTGTTTGGTGTAGTGTGAAGTACCTAAGGCTATCGGGTACGTATAAACTCTTGTGTTAAAATCCTTCTCAGGCGACAGCCTTGATGAGTATGTTGTTGTATCGGTCTATCTCTTTGGCACTTATCGATTTCAGGTAGATTTGCGTGGTTTTCTCCGAGTGGTGCCCCATGCTCTGGCTAATCACGCTCACGGGGATGCCCTTCTCCTTGGCGATGGTGGCCCAGGAGTGGCGAGCGCAATACATCGTCACCTTCATGGGCAGCCCGATGCGCTTGGCAAATCGTTGCAGTTTCTGGTTCACTCGGCATTGGCGGTAATGATATTGTTGGCGGAGACTTGCCGAGAGCTTGTTGTCGATGATGCCCAGCAGATGCTCTCCGTCTAGCGAAGGGTGTCTATCCACTATCCTTTGCATACAGGTGCACCATGCCACCCTCAGTTCCTGCCCAGTCTTCTTCCTCTTATATATAAGGTATCCGTCACGTATGTCGCTTTTCTTGAGATAGGCGATGTCGATAAACGACATTCCTCGTGTATAGTAGCTGAAGAGGAAGAGATCTCTAGCCAGCGATTCCTCCTCCGACATAGTCTCTGCTGAGGTTATCTTCTTGATGTCTTTCACGCTGATGGCTCTCTTGGCTGTAGTCACGGTCTTGGTGAAAGAGTTGGCGAAGGGCTTGCTGTCTATAAAGCCATACTCTTTTATAGCTTTGTTGTAGATGGCACGCAAACGCTTCAGGTAGTATGAGATGGTGTTTAGCTTTAAGTCATTTCTTCGCAGGTAGCTTTCATAATCGTCTACTACGAGATGGTTCAGTTGGTCGAGGGGCAGGTCTTGCCCATTTCTGCATAGCATAAAGCTGCGATAAGTGTTGCCGTAGGTCTCGGCCAGTCGCAGCTTACCCTGCTTGTTGAGTCTGTTTTCCAGGATGGAAACATACTCGCCAAGGGTAGGGATGCTGGTTGGCTCATCGCCATCATCCTTACCGTCTGGTTCTGAGCCATCAGCCAATGTGTATTCTACGATTATGGCCGAATTAGAGTTAATCTTAATGGTGATGCTCTTGCATCTTGCAAAGAGGTTGTTAGGAATATCAAATGCTATTTTCATGAGTGCTAAAATTTTATCGATTAATCTGCGGACAAAGGTACAGCTATTATGTGAATCAGCCAAGACTTTGGGAGATTTTTTCCAAAACATTTGGTGTTTTCGAATAAAAACCGTAAATTTGCCACCGAATCGCAATAGTGCGACACTCACATAATAATTAAGAATATGAATATGTTTGAACAGATGCCATTTCGTGAGAAATACCCAGTATTCCGCAAATTGCTCGCAATCTTCAAGCTCTAGGTATGTTCATCCCCCAGATAATGCAAGCTACAGGTTTGACACAGGAACAAATCAAACATTTGTAAAACATTTTCCCTTCTTTTCCCTCCTTATATATAATAAGGTGTAGGCAAAGTGGCGAATATAAAGGCATAAATGGCAGGGAAAAAGAGAAAATGACCGCAAAAAGAGGCTAAATTTATCAAAAACATAAGAAATTTAGCCTTTTTTTGAAAAAAAAGCCGAAAAAACTTGCACGTCTCAATAATAATGCTTACATTTGCAACATGAAATATCTCCCCGCGGGAGATATCACAAGAACTAAGGACGAAAAATGGGCGTACGGTAGCCCAAGAAATTACGATTAAGAACGATTGAATAAAGAACTTTTCTAAGAGTACCTTTGAATGACGAGAGAAAGAACTCTCTCTATGTGAAAGAGACCAAACTCTTTTTACCCTAAAAAGGAACTCCACAAGAAATATGAGAATGTTATCAGTTTCCTCCTACGGGAAGAGACCTAAGTATTACTTTTAAATTTTACCGTATGAAAAAACAATTTATGTACGCCCTCTTGATAGGTGCGTTGGTTGTTCCTACAACAGGTACGTTGACGTCTTGTAAAGACTACGACGATGACATTTCCAGTTTGCAGAGTCAGATAGACAAGGCAGGCTTGAAGAGTGACATTGAGGCATTGCAGGCCCAGCTCCAGAATGCTTCTTCTGCTGCTACTGCGGCAAAAACAGCGGCTGAGAGTGCCTTGGCGAAAGCTGAGGCAGCAGGTACGGCTGATGCTGTGGCTGCCGTGAAGACTACTGCCGACAAGGCTGCTGCCGATGTGGCAACCGCCATTGCCAACGCTGCTGATGCTCAGTCGAAAGCAGAGGATGCCGCTGGCGTCGCTTCTACTGCACAGCAGAAGGCAGAGCAGGCTATCTCTGATGCTGCCGATGCTGCTTCGAAAGCTATTGATGCACAGGGCACTGCCGACCAGGCGGCTTCCGATGCCGCTGACGCATTGCGTCGCATCGGTACTTTGGAGCAGAACTCCGTTACAGCAGACCAGCTTACTACAAAGCTTCAGGAATTGAAGAATTCTCTCCTCGGCGAAGGTGGCGAGAATGAATCTATCGCTACTCTTACTGCCAAGGTTGATGCTTATAAAGGTGCCGTAAACGAGTTGTATTCGGCTGTTACTAGTGTGGAACTGGTAGAGAGCTATGCAGGATTTAGTGGAATTACAAATTCTTGGGGTGGCAATAGTTCTCAAGGCTCTAACTTGGGTTATTGGGCAAATCCTCTCACTGTCAACATGATTCACGGTCTTATTACAGAAGACTCTTGGTTTGGTGATGAGGTTGCAGATGTAGACGGCAAGAAAGAATATAAGAAGGGCACGGATGTGTCTTCTAAGGATGAAGCATCTATCATCGTGCGTGTAAATCCGGTGAATGCCGACTTGACCAAAGGTACAAAGATTGTCTTGATGAATTCCCAGGGCGAAAGCTTGGAGAATTTTGTTAAGGTGGGAGAGCCTAAGCGATTTAACAAACTTATCACGACTCGTGCTGGTGAGAAGACTGGTCTTTGGCAGCTTCCTCTTTCTGTAGCTGACGGTGTTTCTCAGGAGGCGTTTGATGAGGCTACTCAGGTAAAGGATGAGGCTGGAAATGTAAAGCATGTGCTTTACGCAGTGGCAATCAATAACACTGCCGATTCCAAGGCTGATGCTGCTGCCGACCGCTATGTGGTTTCTTCTTATGATGTTCAACCTAACTATAAGGAGTTTGAACCAGGCAACGACTTTACTTTCGAGGTCGACGGCAAACAGGTGAGTGCCCTGAAGAACCGCTATAATGTTGCAAATTACGAAGAGTTGAAATGGAATGGCTATGGTCCAGCTGCTGAACCTATCATGGAGGATAATGGTGACATCCATAAGAATGTGACTACTGCTACCGACGATGATCGTTCTGGCAACAACCTTATTCAAGTAGAGGTAGGCACAAAATTCACAGTTGCTAAGATAGCAGGATTGCTCAATGACAATGCTGTCGCTGCCGACTACTACTATGTAGTCTTGGATAAGCAAAACGCTGTAGAATCGGGTGTTTCCGAGATTAATGCTTGGAAGAGCTATACGATTGAGGGTCTCAATACAGTGACTCCTGCAAGTAAGGACTTGGATCTCATCGTCAAGAGCGAAAGTGCCAATGGTGACATCATTGGTTTCCGTGTTTACGCTGTGAACAAGGACGGTAAGTTGCTCGACCCAGATGGCAAGGCTTTCTATGTGCAGGTAGGCAACTTCATCACGGGCGAGGTGATTGCTAACTTGGATTGCGTCAAGAAATTGACAGAGGCTAAGCCTTTCACCAAGCAGGCTGGTGTAACCTATGGCGAGTGGACCGTTACTGATAAGGATAATATCGCAGGCAGTGGTACGCTTACCATCTCGGATGCTGATGTGAAATATTTGGATGAGAAGGGAAATGAGACAACAGATGTATCTAAGATTACACAGGTTCAGTTCCCTATCGACCCTGCCAAGGTTAAGGATGATGCAACCATTACCTTGACATCAGTATTGAAGAAGGATGGCGTAGAGGTAGGCAAGGTGACAGCCACCATTACCAAGGTACTTCCTAAGACCTTCCCTGCAGAGATAACCTTCCTTCCAAAACAGGAAATCACAGATGGCTCTGGTAAGTTCAAGGCATACTTGGTTCCTGAGAATGGATGGACTATTACCACAACTAGCGATAAGGGTTCTGTAGACTTGAACAACATCTTCTACGACCTCGACGATAATGTGACCTTCACTATTGCCAAGGCTGCGAAGAATGCAAAGAATGAGGATATTGATGTAACTGCTGCCAAGACAGGCGCAGGGCATCATGTTGTGAACATCGCAAGTGCTTTCATCAATAGCGAAACGGAACATGCTGTAACAGCTGTTTACGATTATGGTGATATTAGTTGTGACATAGACAAGGATACCAAGCAGTTGAAGGCAAAGAAACATACCGTAGCTTATGGCAAGACGATGCAGGTAATCTTCGCTTGCTGGGTGAGAGCCAACACTTATAGTTGGGCTAAGGACAAGCAACCTAAGGTGATGTGGAATGCTGAGGGTACAGTTGTACAAGGTGCAGACTATGACTTGGCTCATGTAAATGTGGTAAACAACTACGATGCTGTTCGCTTCAGTGGCACATTCGCAAACTTGTTCACCAAGAAGTACTTCACTCCAGTAGCAGGTTCTGCTCATCTCACCGTCAATGGTCAGGTAGATCCTTACTTCACGGTAGATGTTGCAGCTGATGGTAAGCTTACTTTCACTCCTTCTCAGACAGAGAACGCTCCTACAGCAGACCATGTCGAGACTTTGGAGTTCAAGGTAACGGATGCTTATGGACATGAAGTTCTTCAGAAATTTGATGTTACAATTTTGAAGCCGGCTAAAAAATAATAAGAAAGGCGGTACAGCGATACGCTGAGATGATTTAAAAGTTAAACATCGGGGGGACGCTCGGTTTCCGAACGTCCCCTTTTTTACATATTATTATTCAGCTATATGAGAAAGGTGTTTTTATTTTTGGTGGTTTCCGTTTGCGTGCTCCTCTCGTTGGGAAGTTGCGGAAAGAAAGAGCTCAAGAATGTGAGAGGACTCGTGAAGAGTGTGCAGATTGACAACGACACGATTCGCTCCCTAACGGTAGTGTGTGGTGAAGACTCGATGATATTCAATCTCGACTCGGCTCGCTATAACGAGGGCATCATGGTGCCAGCCGATTCGGTGATTGTAGATTATATAGACGGCAAGGGCGATACGGCGATTGCTTTGGTGGTGACCGTGTTGCCACGGGCGGCAAAAATCATACAGCAAGAACGGCATTAGCTTATTTTTACACCCATTTATTATAGTTTCTCGATATTTTGTTGTACCTTTGCACCAAAATAACAATAAATTGTAAAATATAATGGGAAAAATCATATTGACGGGCGACCGTCCAACTGGTAAACTTCACTTAGGTCACTACATCGGTTCTCTCCAGCGCCGTGTGCAACTTCAGAATGCTGGCGACTTCGACCGTATGTTCGTATTCATGGCAGATGTTCAGGCTTTGACCGACAATGCCGACAACCCTGAGAAGATTCGCCAGAACATCATCGAGGTGGCTCTCGATTATCTCTCTGCAGGTCTCGACCCAGAGAAGTGTACGCTCTATATCCAGAGTATGATTCCTGAGTTGGCTGAGTTGACTGTTTATTTGATGAACCTCATCAGTGTATCTCGTGTTCAGCGCAACCCAACCGTGAAGACCGAGATCAAGATGCGCAACTTCGAGGC
Organism: Candidatus Segatella violae; assembly: GCA_002440225.1. Classification (GTDB taxonomy): domain Bacteria; phylum Bacteroidota; class Bacteroidia; order Bacteroidales; family Bacteroidaceae; genus Prevotella; species Prevotella violae. Next base: position 32,555 of record DJSH01000004.1, on the reverse strand, counting down.
AAACATTCCGCTCGGTTTCTTCTGCTATCCTGTGAGTCAGGCTGCCGACATCACCGCTTTCAAGGCTACTACCGTGCCTGCAGGCGAGGATCAGGAGCCTATGTTGGAGGTAACCCGCGAGTTGGTACGTCGTTTCAATCAGATTTATGCTCCAGTATTGGTCGAGCCAAACATCTTGCTTCCAGAGAATGCCGTTTGCCGTCGCCTTCCTGGAACCGATGGCAAGGAGAAGATGAGCAAGAGCCTCGGCAACTGCATCTATCTGAGCGATGATGCGAAGACCGTTTGGAAGAAGGTGAAGAAGATGTCTAACGGTGAGCCTCGTATGAGCATGGAGGAGCCTGGACACTTGGAGGGCAATGCCGTGTTCACTTACATGGAGGCATTCTCTACTCCAGAGGACTTCGCTGAGTTCTGGCCTGAGTTCAAGAACTTGGACGAGTTGAAGGAGCAGTATGTGAAGGGTGGCATCGGTGATGGTATGACCAAGAAGTTCTTGAACAGCGTCATCAATAAGATGCTCGACCCTATCCGTGCACGTCGTCATGAGTTTGAGCAGGACATTCCAGAGGTATTCAATATCTTGAAGAAGGGTAGCGAGAGTGCTCGTGAGTTTGCAGCCCAGACTATGGATGAGGTCCGCAAGGCTATGCGCATCGACTACTTTGCTGATGCAGCCTATATCGAGGAGCAGGCAGCGAAGTTCAAGATTTGATAATGAGATAGAAAGATTGAACTATAAATGAAGAGGCAAAAGTTATCATCAGTTGGTAGCTTTTGTCTCTTTTAATTATACTATGATGCATTTTTACGTATAAAATACAAAATAATCTCTTTTCATTACCTTTGTTCTCGTTTTTTTTCTTATTTTTGCAAAAAGAATAACTAATAAATGGTAGGGTATGATGAAAATGAGAAAAAAAACCCAATACGGACTTGCAGATTTGTGCAGTATGATGATATTGCTCTTAGCCTTTTTACAACCCATATCGGCTCAAAAGGCTGATGACAATGTACATATATTGCAATGTAATGATAGATACGTCTTCAAAACTGATGACGCAGGTAAAACTATTGTCGTTAACACAACGGATTATGAATATGGCGTAACCCAATATGCTGCTTTAGTTCAACCATGTGTTTATTACGGAGAATTTATTCGTTTGGACAAAGCACAGTGTAAGGGATATGCACAATACAAGTCTGCCATTCCTCGTAATGTCTTTTATGATGATACCAAGATTTGCTACTTTAGCTATCAGATTCCAAAGGTTGGTAAGACTCTGAAAGCTTCTTTTGCTCGAACCTATCTCGATCCTATTTATTTCACAACCATTCCTTTGTGTGAAGCAGATTATGTAGAGCATAAGAAGATAGAGATAATCAAGCCAAAAGCCTTCCAGCAGTTTCGGATAAAAGAATATAATCTTCCTGCTAGTGTAGAGAAAAGTGCTATGTGTAATGCGGATGGAGATTCTGTTTTTACTTATGTAGTTCATGCTCTGCCAGCTCAGTCGATTGAACCTAATTCGTCCTCTTGGGGATATAGAGCTCCTCATCTCTTGGTTTTGGGAGCTTTCCAAAGCCTGCAAGATATGTTTGCATGGTCTCATCAGTTGGCTAATGTGGATTGCTCTATTCCTCAGCAAGCAGAAATACTTAGCGAGATACAAAAGGGAGCGAAAAACGATGTGGATAAGATTGCTAATACTTATGCCTGGGTGCAGCGAAATATCAGATATTTGGCTTTTGAGGCAGGAATCTCCGCCCATCAACCAGCAACGCCTGCTGAAACTATTCGTAAGCGTTATGGAGACTGCAAGGCTATGGCACTTTTGCTCAAGACCTTGCTCAAGGCGCAAGGCTTTGATGCCCGCCAAACGGATATTGGGACATGGGATGTACCTTATTCTTTGCAGGAAACCCCTTCCATTGCATCTATCGATCATGCGATATGTACGGTTTTCTATCAAGGAAAGCCCTATTATCTAGATGCTACGAATCCATATATTCCTCTAGGCTATGTACCGGACAATATACAAGGAAAGATGGCTTTGGTGGAAGACGGAGATAGCTTTCGTATGAATAAGTTGCCTGAGATGACTGCTGATGCGTGCTCTTCTTCGATAACATATCAGGCGACTTTGGAATCTAGAGAAGATGGAATTTTCGATATAAAAGGCAATTTGTGCTCTAAATGGAAGGGCGATATGAAGTCTTGGGTGCTAGTGGGGAATGACGCTACAGCACAAGATGAAAAAGAGAAAGCCATGGCGGCAGCGATGGGAGTGAAGGAACGATTGGATGAGATTGCGGATATTGAGATGATGGGAAAACGTCCTCAGGATAAGGCTTTGAATATCACAGCTTCTTTTAAGAAAAAGGGAGCTGGACAGCTGGTTGATGGCAGTGTTTATTTGGATATCAATCTCGACGAGAACCTTTTTCTGGCTCCTGTGGATACGACCAAGCGTGTTTCCGATTACATGATAGACTTGCGCTCTAAGGAGGTACGTGATGTGAAGATTTTGATTCCCGAAAAACTGGAGGTTGGCAGTCTCCCTGCACCTTATCAGATTCATACAGCATGGGTTGATTTTAGTCGCACTTATTCTCATGAGGGTAATCAACTTGTGATGCATAAGGAGTGTGTAATACACCATAGACGTGTTCCTCGAAGCGAAATCAGTACTTGGAACAAGATACTCAGCGATTGGGGAACAGCTTGTAATGAGCAAGTAGTGTTAAAGGTGAAATGAGTTGAATGTATTATTCATAATTAAAAAAGAAGAATTATGGGAAAGGTAAAAGTAATCCGAGTTGTCTTTAGTATTCTATTGTTGCAGCTCTTGGTATTGTCTGTGAATGCAGATGAGAAAGCCGATTATTTAAAGTTGGCGCAAAAGGTGCGGCAAGAAGTTTGGAGCAGTACGCCTGCTGACTTTCAGAAGCGCACGGTTCCAGACAAGTACAAGAATGCTTCGGCCGTCATTCTCTCTTATTATCGAGAATTGAGCACCGATTATTATCGTAAGGCTACGACGGAATTATTTATCAATCTCCGTCTCACTCGCCAGATAGACTGTACAGATATGGAGCGTATGTTAATCCAAATCAATGACAAGAAGGCGTTGAAGGATTATTCTGAGTTTACTTTCAAGACGAAAAGCAGAAAGTGGACATGGGGGTATCATCACAAGACGAATACAGTGCTTGGCATTCGTGTCATTAAGAAGAATGGTACAGTGCAGGAAGTGAGTCTGGATGACTATGTTGATATAAAGGAAGGCAAAAAAGACAAGGACTTGAGTCAGAAGATTGCAGTGCCTGGTTTGGAAGTGGGCGACTGCATTGATGTCTTTTCTTTAGATCAGATTGATACACAAGAACAGCAACTGGATCCTTTCTTTTTTGTTCTTCGTCAAGACGAGCCAGTCCTTTATACCAAGGTTCACTGTGTGCTAGACCAAAGTCTAGCCACTGTTTATCGAACGATGAATGGTGCCCCAGAATTTACCCAGACCATAGACAAAGACAAAAATGCAGTCCTAGATATGGTTCTAGACAAGCCGATGGATGCAGAGCCATCCAATTGGTATAATCCTTTGGAGCAGTCGCCTTTCATAGAGATGTATATTACACCAACCAAGACCAAGAGTGCTGTAGTAGAGAAGGCTATGCGCCAAAAAGGTGTTCGAGGTAATCCCGATGCAACTCCTTTCTTGCAAGACGATTGGAAATTGCAGAAAACTTATGTATCTAAGGGTGGATATTCTCCTGCAGGTCTTCCTAGTACGCAGAAGAGTGTTTTCAAGTCTGCAAAAAATGAAGGGATGTCTGCCGAGGAGAAAGCTGATCGTATTTATTCTTTTGAATATGTTAGTGAGGGAGCCTCACAGCGAACTTTTAATACGGTGCCTAACTACTTGCGTAAATTGGGTGTAGAATTGGAGATGGGTATTACCACTCCGTTTGGTGCATTGCCAGTGGATAAACTGATCAATTATAATTCTACCTCCTGGTTCTTCCGTCTAAAGGGTACTAATAAGTACTATTTTCCGGGTACTTATCCTAAGGTTGCTTCCGAGATACCTTACATATATCAAGGTAGAAAGGCGTATATGCAAGATTCCGAGGAACAAATAACGATTCCTGTGAGCCAAGCCGATGACAATAAGTCGGTGAATGATATAGTGGTTAAACTTGATGGTACAAAACTTGATATCAATCGGAAGGTAACTTATTCTGGTGAGCAGAAAATGTATGGTCAGTCGTTGGTGAGTCCTAATAATACGCTTTTTGGTCCAAGTCAACTTGAAGCTTATTGGCGTTATTTGAAATACGACGACAAAGATCCGTACTCTTGTTATGCAAAGAAGGAAGCTGCTGAATTAAAGGGAATTTTCAATGAGTTTAAGAAAAACGACATAGATCAGTTTAAGGCAGAAGTCAGTGGCTATCATGAGAGTGACCCCGTACAAGTCAATGGATATGGTATAGATTGCTTGGGTATCAGAAGCGATAGTGCCAACTTTGTTTATCATATAGATTATGTGATGGATGGATTGGTGAAAAAAGCAGGAAACAATTTCTTGCTATCAGTTGGAAAATTGATAGGTACTTCTTTGAAACTGGAAGGAAAGGACCGAGTGCGTGCCGATGATGTCTGGCGCAAGATAGCGTTTGTGGATGAATGGAATATTGAGATTCCGTTGCCACAGGGATATAGGGTCTCTGCAGAAGCATTGAAGAAAATAGAGACTTCGGTCGTTAATGAGTGCGGTGAGTTCACGGTTAAGGCTAGCGCAGGAAATGAATGTGTAAAAGTGTATGTGCGCAAATGTTTTGCTCATAGAGTGGAACCTGTCTCTAATTGGAGTAAACTGTTAGCTTTGGTTGATGCTTGTAGTGCTTTTGCTGATAAGCAGATGGTGATTGCAAAATGAATGTAAGAAAAGTAAGTTGAAAACGTGAATAAACGAATATTACAATTAGCGGTACCGTCGATCATCAGCAATATCACGGTACCGCTTTTAGGTTTGGTGGATGTCGCTATCGTCGGACATATCGGCGACGCCAGTTACATCGGGGCGATAGCTGTAGGCTCGATGCTCTTCAATGTCATCTATTGGCTCTTCGGATTCCTCAGGATGGGAACGAGCGGAATGACTTCGCAGGCGCTCGGCAGAAGAGACCTTGCCGAGGTGCTGAGGCTCTTGGTGCGTTCCCTTTCGATAGGAGTGGGGATAGGACTACTGTTCTTCATCCTTCAGAAAGTCATCATTGCGTGTGGCTTGTGGGCGATGGCACCGGAGGAGGATGTCGTGGAGCTGGCTTGCAGATACTGCTATGTCTGTATTTGGGGAGCGCCTGCCGTGCTCGGACTCTATGGATTCACAGGCTGGTACATCGGTATGCAGAACACACGCATTCCTATGGTGGTGTCGTTGACTCAGAATGTGGTCAACATCATCGCCTCGCTCACCTTGGTTTTCGCTTGCGATATGACGGTGGAAGGCGTGGCGCTTGGTACGGTCATCGCCCAATGGTGGGGATTCCTGATGGCTTGTCTGCTCTACCGCATTTATTACCGCCGCCTCGACAAGTATGATTATCGCAAGAACCTCTTTGCTGCGGAACCCTTGAAGCGATTCTTTTCCTTGAACAAGGACATTTTCCTCCGTACGGTATGCCTCGTAGCAGTAAACCTCTTCTTTACGGCGGCAGGTTCCAGGGAAAGTACCATCGTGTTGGCTGTCAACACCTTGCTGATGACACTCTTTACCATCTTCTCCTATTTTATGGATGGTTTTGCCTACGCTGCTGAGGCTTTGGCGGGTAAGTATTATGGAGCCAAGAATATGACGGCCTTTCATGAGGTGGTGAGGCGAACGATGATGTTCGGGGTAGGAGTGGCTGTGGCTTTCACCTTATTATATATAATAGGTGGCGAGAACTTTCTCGGCTTGCTGACGAGCGATGAGCGGGTAATCTCGGCATCGGGTGAATACTTTGGATGGGCGATACTGATACCTTTGGCAGGAATGTCGGCGTTCGTCTTCGATGGCATCTTTGTGGGCATCACCCAGTCGAAGTCGATGCTCTGTTCCACCGCCATCGCCTCGGCTACGTTCTTTGCCCTCTTCTTCGCATTGCATCCCTTGATGGGTAACCACGCCTTGTGGCTCGCCTTTGTGCTCTACCTCATATTGAGAGGTATCGTATTGTTTGTCATTTATC
>DJSH01000004.1:0-26255 GCA_002440225.1 Candidatus Segatella violae | reverse complement strand
AATCTTTTATCGAATCTTTTGCATAATCTTATATCGAACAAATTACTAGAAATAACGCACATCTTTCTCGAATTATTGCACAGTCAAAAGTAGTGTGCGCATTTTTAATGAAAACTACATTAATATAGTTTAAAACTGACGCTTTTATTCTTTTTCTTAGCTTTATTTTCGTAATTTCGCACAGCAAAACAAGAAATTATACAGAGTAAAATGACAGCAGAACAGTATTATCAGGAAGGAAACGCCTGGCGCAAGCAAGGTGATTTCAAGCGTGCCCTCGACTGCTATATGGAGGCAATCGCCCTCGACCCAGAGAGCCCTGCCGTGGCAGCCAAGGAGATGCTCGATAATATCATGAGCTTCTACTGCAAGGACTATTACAATCCGTAAAATAAAAGAAAGAAATAGAATATGAGCAAGATTAAAGGGGCTATTGTGGTCGACACAGAGCGATGCAAGGGATGTGCGCTCTGCGTGGTGGCATGTCCTCACGATGTCATTGCGCTCGCCAAGAAGGTGAATGTACATGGCTATAGATATGTGGAGGCGGCAAATGCCGATGCTTGCGTGGGTTGCAGCTCATGCGGTATCGTATGCCCGGATGGCTGCATCACCGTTTATCGTAAAAAGGAGGAATAAACAACAATGGCTAATCAAGAAGTAACTTTGATGAAAGGCAATGAGGCGATAGCCCATGCCTGTATAAGATGTGGTGTGGATGGCTTCTTCGGCTATCCTATCACACCTCAAACTGAGATTATCGAGACCCTGTCGCTGCTCAAGCCTTGGGAAACTACCGGTATGGTGGTGCTTCAGGCTGAGAGCGAGGTGGCTGCCATCAACATGGTGTATGCTGGTGCTGGCGCGGGCAAGCGTGTGCTTACCACTTCGTCTAGTCCTGGCGTGGCTTTGATGCAGGAAGGCATCTCTTATATGGCGGGTGCCGAGATTCCGGGCGTTGTGGTCAATGTGCAGCGTGGTGGCCCTGGCTTGGGTACCATCCAGCCATCGCAGAGCGACTATTTCCAGGCTACCCGTGGCGGTGGCAATGGCGACTACAATGTCATCGTGTTGGCTCCAAACTCCGTGCAGGAAATGGCCGACTTCGTGGACTTGGCATTTGAGCTTGCCTTTAAGTATCGCAACCCAGCGATGATTCTGAGCGATGGTGTCATCGGTCAGATGATGGAGAAGGTGGTGTTGCCTCCAATCAAACCTCGTCGCACCGAGGAGGAGATTGCCCGTGAATGTCCTTGGGCTACCATCGGCCGCCCTAAGACTCGCAAGCCTAACATCCTCACTTCCTTGGAATTAAAACCCGAGGTGATGGAGCAGCGCAACATCCATCTTCAGGAGAAATACCAGAAGATTCGTGAGACCGAGGTTCGTTATGCTACCGAACAGTTGGAGGATGCCGACTACGTGATTGTAGCTTTCGGTAGTGCTGCCCGCATCGCCGAGAAGAGCATCGAGAGTGCTCGTGAGCAAGGCATCAAGGTGGGCTTGTTCCGTCCTATCACCCTCTGGCCTTTCCCAATGAAGGAACTCCATGAGTTGGCAAAGACCAAGAAAGGGATGTTGGTGGCAGAAATCAATGCCGGACAGATGATACAGGATGTTCGTCTCGCCGTGAACGGTCAGATTCCTGTAGAGCATTTCGGGCGTTTGGGTGGCATTGTGCCAGAGCCAGAGGAAATCGTTGAAGCTTTAAAGAAATTGGTAAAATGAATGATATAATTTCACCAGAAAATCTGGTATATAAGAAGCCTACGCTGATGAACGACACCCCGATGCACTACTGTCCGGGTTGTTCGCATGGCGTAGTACATAAATTGGTAGCCGAGGTCATCGAGGAGATGGGCATGGAGGATAAGGCTATCGGTATCTGTCCTGTGGGATGTGCCGTGTTTGCCTACCGCTATGTAGACATCGACTGGCAGGAGGCTGCCCATGGTCGTGCCTTGGCTTGCGCCTCTGCCGTGAAGCGCTTGTGGCCCGACCGCTTGGTGTTCACCTATCAGGGTGATGGCGACTTGGCTTGTATCGGTGCCTGCGAAACCATCCATGCCTTGAATCGTGGCGAGCATGTGGCTACCATCTTTATCAACAATGCCATCTATGGTATGACGGGAGGACAGATGGCACCAACCACCTTGTTGGGACAGAAAACTTCCACCTGTCCATACGGTCGTGAGCCAGACCTTCATGGTTATCCTCTCAACATCACTGAGCTCGCCTCTCATCTCACGGGCACTTGCTATGTTACCCGTCAGAGTGTAGAGAGCGTGGCAAGTATTCGCAAGGCGAAGAAAGCTATCCGCAAGGCTTTCGAGGCAAGCATGAAAGGCTTGGGCTCCAGTTTGGTGGAGATCGTGTCTACCTGCAACAGCGGTTGGAAACTCTCACCAGTCGAGGCCAACAAATGGATGGAGGAACACATGTTCAAGGAGTATGTGAAGGGAGACCTCAAGGACACAACAAATTTATAAGATTATGAAGAAAGAAATCATTATATCAGGTTTTGGTGGACAGGGAGTCCTCTCGATGGGAAAAATCCTTGCCTACTCAGGACTGATGGAGGATAAGGAGGTAACCTGGATGCCTGCCTATGGACCGGAGCAGCGTGGCGGTACAGCCAATGTGACGGTCATCGTGAGCGACAAGCGCATCTCTTCGCCTATCCTGAGTCAATATGATGTAGCCATCGTGCTCAATCAACCTTCGCTCGACAAGTTCTTGCCAAAGATTAAGTCGGGGGGCATCTTGATTTATGATGGATATGGCATCATGAATCCTCCTCAGCGCGAGGACATCACCGTATATCGCATCGATGCGATGGACAAGGCTGCCGAGATGAAGAACGCCAAGGTATTCAACATGATAGTGCTTGGCGGACTGCTGAAGGTTTGTCCTGTGGTAAGTACCGAGGGATTGAACAAGGCACTCTATAAGTCTTTGCCAGAGCGTCACCACAACCTGATTCCGCTCAACATGCAGGCGGTGGAAGAAGGCATGAAGATAATAGAAGAGGTGTAATAACCCCATTATATGAAAGAGTTTAGCATCAATACACCCGAACAGTTTCAGCAACTTTATGGTAGATACTATAAGGTGATGATGCTCTATGCTCTCAAAATGACGGACGATCAGGATGCCGCAGAAGATTTGGTGCAGAATGTTTTCCTCACTCTTTGGGAAAATCGAGAGACCTTCCACGAGGAGGCATCTGTGCGCTCCTACCTCTATCTCACCATTCGTCGCAGGGTCATCGATCAGGCGAGGCACGCCAAGGTTGAGGGCAAATATAAAAGCTATGTATTGAAAGGTGCGGGCGACATGTTGATGGCAGAGGAAGATGATGAAATTTTCACCAACGAGGTGTACCATCGTCTCTTCGATGCCATCAATGAATTGCCCCCTAGACAGCGCGAACTTTTCCTGCTCTATATGCAGGGAAAGAAAAATGCAGAGATAGCCCAGGCGATGAATATCACCGAGGAAACCATCAGAGTGCAGAAGAAGCGAGCCCTCAAGACCCTTCGTAAGAAGATGGGCGATAGGAGTGACTTGTTACTGCTTTGGCTCCTGTTCTGCTGACGGTTTCATCGTTTTTAGTGCTTTTTCCTAATAAAAAGCACTTTTTTTATGTTTTCTTGTAAACGTTTGTCCTCAGTCTTCGTACTTATATTATCAAGACAAAGATAAACGTATGGATATATTTGACATCATCAGCCGTTCCTTGATGCACGATTTGAATGCAGAGGAACAACGACAGCTCGACCAATGGCTAGCCGAGAGCGAGGAGCACCAGCGGCTTTATCGGGTGCTCTTGGACAAGGACGACCTTGCCGAGCAATATCACACCTATATGAGTCTGGACGGGGAGAAAACTTGGCAAAGGTTGGCTTCGAGCATCGGACAGCCGGAAGAGGATACTGCACGTCGCCATCATGGTTTCTATCATATTCCTAGGCGATATATGGGACGGGTGGCAGCAGCCATCGTGGGCGTACTGCTTGTGGCGGGTGGCTATTGGTTCTATCATGGTCAGCCTGTGCAGAAAACACCTGTGCCTGTAAGCCAAGAGTTGGTGGCAGCCATGCGAAAGGCGGAGCAAAGTTCCTCCAACGAGGCAACGTTGCAAGTGGCTGGCGAGAAACCGCAACAGGTAAGGTCGCTCAGTGCTCTGCTCAAGAAGATGGCGGAACAAGATGTTGACGAAAATCTGCAAGGCACCCTCACCACCCGTCATGACAAGGAATTCTGGATGAGCTTGCCCGATGGTACTCGTGTACATCTTAATGGCAACTCACGCCTTTCCTATCCTTTGGCTTTCAATGGCGACAAGCGTGAGGTGGCTCTTGTGGGCGAGGCTTATTTCATTGTGGCTAAGGATAAGGAACATCCTTTCATCGTTCATACTGCCAAGGGCGATATCAAGGAGTATGGAACTGAGTTTAATGTCAACACACAGGGCGACATGACTTGTGTTGTGCTTGTAAAGGGTAGTATCAGTGTGCGCCCCAAGGACGGCAAAGAACAGATGATGGCTCCTGGCGACAAGGCAGAGCTGGCCATGCAAGGTGTGAAGATGAGTAGAGTGGACGTGGCACCATATGTGGCGTGGAACACGGGCCACTTCAGCTTTGAGGACTGTCGGCTCGACGACCTGATGCTGGTGGTGGGAAGATGGTATGGATTGCATGTCGTCTTCACATCCGACCAACTGCGAATGGTACGTTTCACGGGTAGCCTGAGTCGATACGAGAGCATCGGGAACACGCTGGAGGTCATCGGTGCCATCGCCAACGTAAAGGTGGAGCAACAAGATTCAAGAATAGTCATTTCTAAAATATAAGAGAGTATGAAAAGAACGTACATTTCTACCATGGGTATGGCACTCGCCCTGAGTGTCGCACCTTGCTGTTTTTCGTCCTCACTGCTGAGGGCGCAAACCCAGCAACAAAACGTAGTGAAAAACAAGGTGACACTCAATCTGAAGAATGCCAGCATCAAGACATTCTTCAGCGAGATGAAGCGTCAGACGGGGCTCGACTTCATGTGCTCCGCCGACTTGGCGAAGCACTTGCGTCCCATCACCTTGAATGTGAAGAATGCAGACATGAACCAGGTGCTCAGTGATGTGTTGAGTAGCCAAAATTGTCAGTGGACTCGCAAGGGCGACATCGTAATGGTGACCCAGAAGATAAAGAAAGTAACTGGCAACCGACTCCTCAAGGGAATGGTAAAGGATGAGGAGGGAGAGCCTGTAATCGGTGCCTTTGTAAAAGTGGCTGGCACCAACATCCAGACAGTGACCGATGCCAATGGATACTATCAGGTGAGAGTGCCTGCCGACAGATGCCAGGTGACCTATGGCTATCTAGGCATGGACACCTCTTCTTTTCATTTGGCTGCAGGCGAGGGCAATGCCACCCATCATGTGGTGATGACCTCTAGCAACGAGCTGAAGGACGTGATGGTGACAGGATACCAAACCATATCACGCGAACGTGCCACGGGTTCTTATTCCATCATCAGCAAGGATGACTTGGAGAAGCGTCATTCCACCAATCTCGCCGATGCACTTGATGGACTTGTGCCGGGTATGCAGAGCCAAAACGACGAGAGAGGCGGCAAGAAGTTTACCATCCGTGGTACAAGTACGATGAATGCCAACAAGACTCCGTTGGTGGTGGTCGATGGCTTCCCTATCATGGACAACAATGATGTGGACTATAAGCTCTCTTCCAATCCCAACCTCACAGCCTTGGAGCGCATCAATCCCGATGATGTGGAGAGCATCACCGTGTTGAAGGATGCGGCGGCTGCCAGCATCTGGGGTGCGCGTTCAGCCAATGGTGTCATTGTAATCACCACGAAGAAAGGTAAGAAGAAAAATGCCGTGGAAGTGGAGGCTGGCACTCAGTTTACCATCGGTGCCAAGCAGAACGTGCAGCATCTCACCAACCTCGCAACTAGTCGGCAAACTATCAACTATCAGAAGTGGGTATTCAAAAACGACTTTCTGGGTGACGAATACACGCCTATCATCGATAACATCAACAATTGCCTTTCTCCTTCCGAGGTATTGCTCTATCAGGGGCTGAAATGGGGCACCATGAGCGAGGAGCAGATGAATGCACAGCTCGACAAGTTGGCGCAGCTCGACAATCGCAAGCAAATCTCCAAGTACATGCTCAAGACTCCAGTCATCAGCAAAACTCATGCTTCGGTGTCTGCCAACATAGGGGGATGGGACACACGTGCTTCCTTGCAGTATGAGCATGAGGAGGGTGATTTCGTCGGTCGCCACGACAACACCTGGAAGGCCGACTGGCAAAATAGCTATAAGTTCAACAAGATGTTCACCCTCAACCTGGGACTGAACCTTGTCAATAGCAATCGCCATTCGTCACAAATTTCCTATAGCGACCTCGCCAACATCGCTCCTTACGAGATGTTGCTCAACGAGGAAGGCTCATACGCCACCAACTGGTCTGCCAGCTACAACTCGCATGTGCTCAGCACTCTCTACGATTGGAGTGGATTCGGTTATCATGACATGAGTTACAATCTCTTGCAGGAGGCTCGTAATCGCCGCAACCGAATCAACAATACGCAGATGCGTACACAGGTAGGGTTGCAGGTGAACATCATCGACGGATTGCAGTTCAACAGCAAGTTCCAATATGAGACGAGCCGCTACACCAACACCGACTTTAACAGCGAGCAGTCGTTCTATGTGCGCAACAAGGTGAACTATTATACTCCTGTTGACGATGACCTGCAACCAACAGGCTCTTCTGCCATTCCTATGGGAGCCATCTCGTCTACCAGCAAGGGCAAGAACCATAGTGCGCTCTTCCGCAACGATTTCTCTCTCGACAAAGTGTTTGGCGAGAAACATGCCATCTCTGCCGTGCTCGGTAATGAGATAAGCAACTATTACTATCAAGCATGGACGCAGCCAACGCTCTATGGCATTACCGCAACATCCGCTGGTGTACAGGGGCAGGCTGGCTATTTCGATACCTACGACCAAGACCAGAGCACTATTGATGGCGTGCCTGCCGAGGGCAAGTATCACATTACCGATACATGGAACCACAACCGCTATGTGTCGTTCTATGGCAATGCCTCTTATATGTATGATGAGCGATATGGCTTGAGCGTGAGTGCTCGAAGCGACGCCAGCAACATGGTAACCTCTGAGGCTAAGTATCGCTGGAGCCCATTGTGGTCGGTGGGTGCCATGTGGAATGTCAACAATGAGGCTTGGCTCAAGGGCAACAAGACTGTCAATCGTCTGACGCTTCGTGCCACATACGGTAAGAACGGTAATGCGCCGACGTATTCTTCTGCACGTACCACCATCAATACGCAGGATGGACAGTTGGATGATTTCACAGGGCTTTACCCTGGTTCTGTATCGGACTATGGCAACCCTACCTTGCGATGGGAGAAGACAGCCATCGTGAACCTCGGTCTTGACTTCTCGCTTTTCAACAACCATCTCTTCGGTTCGTTCGATTACTACAACAAAAAGTCTACCGATGTGCTTGGCGACGTAAGTATTGCCAGCGTGAATGGTACCAGCAATGCCACATTCAACAATGCCGCTATCCGCAACAATGGTATCGAGGTAAGTCTTGGTACACAGGGAAGTGCCGGAGATTTCGGCTGGGGAGCCAACTTGAGCTGGGCATATAATAAGAATAAGGTGACCAAGCTCTATATCGAGGCAAACAATGTGAGCGACTTCATGAACAATACTTATATCCCGGGCTATCCTATCAGCAGCATCTTCACCTATGAGTATGGTGGGATGGAGAACGGAATGCCTACCATAGTGGATAATGATGGTAACAAGACACCTATCAGCGACATGTCGGTGTACTCTGACGCACCAGAGAAATGGATGCATTATCAGGGAACGACCATTGCGCCTCATACCGTTTCGCTCAACCTGAATGTGAGTTGGAAAGACCTCTCGCTCTCTGCGTTCCTCAACGGGCGCTTTGGTGGCAAGATGCGAATGCCTAAGTTCAATTATAGTAATCTCGACTATTACGGCATGCGTCAGAATCTCAGTGCTCAGGTAGGCGATGTGATGGATGATGCGGGCAACGTGATAGAGCAACCATCTCGCTGCATGCCTCTGCCTACAGTGGATGGCGACGGAAACCCATTGGGGGTATACGACTATATGTATTGGTCGTTCTATTACAACTCGCTCAATACCTCGGTGGAGAGTTCCGACTATATCTATCTGAGCGAGATAGACCTCAACTATAGTTTGCCGAAGAGCCTCTTCAAAGGCAATGGCTGGGTGAAGAGCGTAGATGTGTATGGCAAGTTGGAGAACGTGGGACTCCTTTGGAGTGCCAACTCCAAGCATTACAACCCAGAATACTTGCCTGGTAGCTGGGAGCCACAGCTCACCTTCACCATCGGTGCAAACGTGAAGTTCTAAAACATGTAGGATAGACATATATAATAAGGAGAAAATGACAATGAAGAAAATCATATATTTCATGACAGCCCTCGTGCTGGGAGGTACTATGCTCACCTCGTGCAACGACTATCTCGACACCGTGCAGAGCAAAGGCAATGACGAGGTGCTCACATCGGGCAAGCAAGTGGAGGCACTCTTTGCCAACAGCGGAATGTTCAACACCAAGACGATAGGCAATGTCTTTGCTTCCGACGATTACGGACTCACCACCGACATCTACGATGCCTTGGGCTATGTCGATGAGAACATCGTCAATGCCATGGCGTGGAACGTCGACGACTTTGTGAACAATGCATATGGTGACGAGGCATGGAGTGGGGAGTACCAGAAGATATTCAACGCCAACCTTGTGCTCAACAACCTTGACGAGCTTACCGATGTTAACGACGATGAGAAGAACGAGTATGCTGCTCAGGCTCACATGCTCCGAGCAATGGCGATGTGGAGCTTGGTGAACACCTATTGCTTGCCTTATTCTGTCGAGAACGCTTCCTCGTTGGGACTACCATTGAAGCAAACCACCAGTTATGAGGAAAACATGACGAGAGCCACCCTTCAGCAGACCTACGATTTCATCCTCGCCGATCTGGATGAAGCTGCTAACACCGCCAACACAACCATCGCCAAGAATAAGCGCTGGTGGGTGAGTCGCCCTGCCGTAGAGGCGATGAAGGCACGTGTCTACCTCTTCATGCAAGACTATGACAAGGCTGCCACACATGCCGCCGAGGCTTTGAAATGTAGCGATGCGCAACTCGATGATTACAACCAGTTGGGTTATCGTGTGGCTCAGGTCTCGCTCGATGGTGAGGTGAAGGATGTCAACTACTCGGAGCTTTACCGCTATGGCGACAATCAGGTGGCCAATTATAAGGAAAACTATCTCTCGGAATACTTCAAGGGCGAGTATGCGCTCATTCCTTCCGAGGAATTGCTCTCCATCTATGACCAAGACCATGACTTGCGCTTCAAGCAGTTCTTTAATAAGTATGCCCTTTGGGAGCAAGGCATCGGAGGTTTTGGCGACGACATCCTCTATCACAAGTTCAGAGACATGATACAGGCAGGTCCTACCGTTCCGGAGATGCTCTTGACCGAGGCGGAGGCCTTGGCTCGTCAGGGGAAGTGGCAGGAGGCAATGCCTTTAGTCAATCAACTGCGCAAGGCTCGTATCTCCCATGACGCTGATGCCATCGACCTTTCCGCTACCAATCAAGAAGAGGCTGTCAAGGTCATCTTGGAGGAGCGCCATCGCGAAATGCCGTTCGTGATGCGTTGGTGGGATGTGCGCCGTCTGTCTTGCAATGAGGTGAGCTACGACGATGTCACCTTGGAGCGCACCTTCTATCGTGTGAGCGACAATGCCGTGGATGATTCCGAGGTTGACCATTACGTGTTGCCAGTAGGCTCCAAGCGTTATGCACAGCCTATCATCAACTTGGAAATCACCCGAAGCGATGGACAGATAGAGCAGAATACATACGATGACAACAGTGTGGTGGTCACCCCTTTGGAAAGTCCTTCGGAAGATGGCGATGACAATGAGTATGAAGAATAAGATGGTTATGAATGGTTATAAGATGAGAAAAATAAGAATAATCTCTCTCGGATGGTGTTTGTGCATGGCGATGATGTGTGTCGCCATGCCAGCATCATCATTCAAGGCGAGTGCTGCCGAGGTGAACACTTATCGACTTGACTCGCTCGAAACCTTGGTGGATAGTTTGATGCCTCACATGAATGATTACAATGAGAAGACCGTCTTCAAGACATTTTTCGAGACCATCGACAAGGTGGTGACCCCTCATGAATGGGCAGACCGCATGAAGGCGGATATGATAGCACAGATGTTTGACGGCTTCACGACTGATGACGAGAAGTGGCTTTATGACTTCTATCTGCAGGAATCGGGCAATGCAGCTGACAGCTTGAAGGAGAAGGTAAAGACGCATTACGAAGCGATGTTGGGTAAGTATGGGCATCTCTTTCCAGGCAAGCCTGCTCCCGATTTCACTTTCACCGATTTGAAAGGTAAGCGGTTGAGTCTTGCGTCCTTCCGTGGACAGACCCTCTTGGTTGACATCTGGGGCACATGGTGTGGTCCTTGCAAGGAAGAAATCCCTTATATCGCCGCCCTGCAAAAGGAATATGCTGGTCGCAAGGATGTGCGCATCATGAGCATCGCTTGCGATAAGAAAGCAGAGAGGTGGAAGACTTATCTCGACAAGCATCCTGCTTCTTGGGATCAGTATCTCATCACGGGGGAGGGCAACAAGGTGCTCGACGAGGTGTATTTCTGCGAGGGCATTCCTCGGTTCTTCATCATCGACAAGCAAGGGCGCTTTATTACTGCCGATGCCATGCGCCCATCAGAGAAGGCTTTTGCCGAGTATTTCAAGAAAATTGTTAATCAATAAATAGTCATGAAAATTAAAATGTTAGCATTGGCTCTGCTTTCGGGCTTCTCTCTCGGAGCAGCAGCCACAGCCCATCTTACGGGCAAGATAACCAACTATTCTGGTGGCAACGTACTCCTCATCCAGATGGGCGACAGCGTGCAGCAGACTGACACCATGCAGATAGCCAAGGATGGTACTTTCTCTAAGGATGTCAAAGTGTTGGGACCTAATGTCGCTTATTTTGGATTGGAGGATAAGAAGGCGTTCTGCCAGGTGTTCTTGGAAGATGGCATTCGTTTTCAGGTGAACGTGACCGAGAATAAGGGCGGCAAGAAAAATACTGAAGAAGTGAAACCTGCCACCTTCGAGTATCAGGGTGACAACAAGGATTGTTATGAGTACTTGGGTAGTCATGCGCCCTATGACTTGTGCGATGCCTGGCCATTTGAGCGATTAGACACTATCGGTTTCAATGCCTATCGCCAGCAGTGGACATCGGAGGTGGAAACTTACATGGTGGCTGCCAATCAGGTGAAGAGCCTTGCGTTCCGTCGGATGATGAATGGGCAGTTGGATGATTTCGCCTCAAGCGAACTGTTCCGTTGGGTGTGGTCGGACAATAAGAAACACCTCTTGGACAAGGACTTCGTGAACTGGGTGGAATCTACCGACCACAACGATGTGAGGAACATGGACTTCTGCAACAACTATCTTCGCTGGTACTCCATGGCCTATCCTTCTGCGGAGAAAGATGGCGGCTTCAGTATCCTTGCCAAGGCTTTTACAAACCAGGAAATCATCAATCGTTTTGCTGACAGCCAGATCGTGCAGTTCCTGCGCCAGGCACCTGAGGATATGGACGAGATGATGGCGGCTTACAAGAAGGTGTCCACCAACAAGCAGGGATGGGCTGAGGCTGAGAAGGTTTACGCTCATTATGTAAAACTGAAGAAGGGAAGCCAAGCTGCCGACTTCACGATGACAGACAAGAATGGCAAGCAGCTCTCGCTCGCCGACTTGCGAGGCAAGGCCGTGTACATCGACTGCTGGGCTACTTGGTGCGGTCCTTGTTGCATGGAGATTCCTTACATGGAAAAACTCTATCAGCATTACAAGGACAACAAAGACATAGAGCTGATCAGTATCTCCCTGGATACCAACAAGACGAAATGGCTTGCCAAGTTGAAGGCAGACAAACCTCAGTGGCGTCAGTTCATCTGTCCCGACAATTTTCAGTCTCAGCTCTGTAAGAATTATGACATCGATGCGATACCTCGCTTCTTGTTCTTCGACAAGGAGGGAAAGATCATCTCGCTCGATGCCCCTCGTCCATCGGATGAGAACATCATCAAGTTTATAGATGATGCCTTGAGGTAATAAAAGAATATAGGTGCTTTTTCAGACTCAAAGAATAGCGTCAAAAGATAGATATAGGCACGTCAGCAGATGGCGTGCCTATTTTTTTGTGTTAAATCTAGGAAAAGTCTTGCATTCTATTAGATAAAATTGTATCTTTGCATAGGGAAATTTTATGTTCAACGTCGTTGAACTTAAATTCAACGTTGTTGAACTTGTATTCAACGTTGCTGAACATAAGTTCAACGACGCTGAACATAGAATACTTCTATAGAAAATAACAAAAGAACCTAGTTATAATAACAACTAAAGCTAGGAGAACTATAAATTTAATAACAAAGAAAGGATTCAATCATGCCGAAGTATAAGCTAGTAGAAATGACTGATTTGCGCAATACAGGCAAGCGCAAAGTTTATCCAAAGTTAGTGAGTAATCGCACATTGTCAACCTCTGAGTTTGTTGACTATATGCATTCATACAATCATGCCTTGTCCAAGAGCGTGGCAGAGGCGGTGATGATGGACATTCACGATACGTTGGTGCGGTTGCTTTCCATGGGGTATAATATAACCCTCGGTGAGTTGGGCACCTTTTCCTTGTCGCTTGGTTTTGAGGATGAAAAGCCCCAGGAGATGCAGAGCGACACTGACAAGATGACTTATCGTAAGGTGGGAGTGAAGAACGTCAACTTCAAGGCTTCGCCCGAGTTGCTGAAAGACCTCAAAAGAGAGACCGACCGTGATTTGGAACGAGATATGGGCGGCGTAAAGGTTATTCGCAAGGAGCTTTACACTCGTGAGGAGCGCATCGCCCGAGCCTTGCAGGTGATAGACGACCGAGGGTTCATCGGCCTCACCGACTATGCCGCTATCAATAACCTCAGCCGCACCGCTGCCTCGCTGGAACTCAAGGAGATATGTGCCGAAGAGAATAGTCCTCTACGTTCCACGGGGCAGCATAGCCATAAAGTATGGGTGAGGTCTTCTAGAAAATAAATATTATTCCGCCAGTCGGATGCTCATCGGACTCACGGTGATGAGGCGTTTCTTGTAGAGGTCGCCCACGGCACGCTTATATACCTTCTTGCTCACGTGGAATCGCTCGTAGATGTCGTCTGCCTCGCTCTTGTCGCCGAGGTCGCACTCGCCGTCGTTGTCCAGGAGATACTGGTAGAGGGTTTCGGCAAAGTCGGCGGTCTGCTGGATGCCCGTCTTCTGTAGGGTGACGTCTATCTTTCCGTCTGGACGTACTCTGCCGATGTAGCCCTTCATCTTGTCGCCAGCATGGATATACTGAAATATCTGGTCTTGATAGAGCAAGCCCGGATATTTGTTGTCGATGATGACCTTGAAGCCGAGGTCGGTCTTCTGCCAAATCAGCAAGTCCACCTCGTCGCCATGGCGGTAGTGAGGATGCTCCTCGCTCATGTATCGCTCCACCTTGGCAGAGGCTACGATGCGGTAGCTCTCCTCGTCGATGTGGACATGCACGATGTAGGAGTTGCCGATGACCATGCGCTTCTTCTGCTCACGGAATGGGCAGAAGATGTCTTTCATCAGGCCCCAGCCCAGGAAGGCACCGTATTCGTTGACCCATTTCACTTCGAGGTAGGCGAAGTCGCCCACCTTTGCCAAAGGCTTCTCTGTGGTGGCAATCATGCGCTCGTCTTGGTCGAGATAGAGGAAGACGTCCAGTTCGTCGCCGATGCTTACGCCATCGGGTACGTAGCGGGAAGGGAGGAGTATCTCTCCTTCGTCACCTCCGTCGAGATACAATCCGAAATCTACTTTCTTTACTATGCGAAGGCGATTGTAATCGCCGAGTTTTATCTGTTTGCTCATTAGTCTATTATTTTTTGTCAAGAATTAGAGAATTTAAGAATCATTCTAACCTTAAACTGTCAATGAATTCATGAGAATTTTAGGAAGAGGACTTGGCGAAGCCAATTCTCTAATTTTATTTTTTCAAATCAATGGGAGGAAAGAGATTCTCTAATTCTCTAATTCTTGATAAATTATACGATATTATCTTCTGTCTCCGTCTCGTTCTCTTGATTCTTGACCTCTACTGTTTTCTCTATCATTCCGTCCTTGAGGTGGATGGTGCGGTCGGTGATGGCTGCCAAGCCCTCATCGTGGGTAACGATGACGAAGGTCTGGCCGAACTTGTCTCTCAGGTCGAAGAAAAGCTGATGAAGCTCTGCCTTGTTCTTGGTGTCGAGACTGCCCGATGGCTCGTCGGCTAGGATGACTGCTGGATTGTTGACCAAGGCTCTCGCCACGGCTACACGCTGCTTCTCGCCTCCTGATAGTTCGGCTGGCTTGTGGCCCGCCCTGTCGCTCAAGCCCATGAATGCCAAGAGTTCCTCGGCACGCTCCTTGGCTTCCTTTCTGCTCTTACCGGCGATGAAGGCAGGAATCATGATGTTCTCCAATGCTGTGAACTCGGGCAGGAGCTGGTGAAACTGGAACACGAAGCCCAGGTGCTGGTTGCGGAAGTCGCTCAACTTCTTGGTGCTGAGGCTGCGCACATCCACACCGTCTACCACGATGCTGCCACTGTCTGGCTTGTCGAGGGTACCGATAATCTGGAGCAAGGTGGTCTTGCCGGCACCACTAGGTCCGACGATACTCACCACCTCGCCTTTGTCGATGTGCAGGTCGATGCCCTTGAGTACCTGCAGCGAGCCGAAGCTCTTGGTTATACCTTTTATATCTATCATTGTATCTAATTTTTTGGGGATTTATTTCTTGAATTTCTTTTTAAGCCACATACTGTTCTTCATCAGCCACTGGTTGAATGCCACGTAGGCACTGATTTCCTCCTGGTGCTGAGGCTCGGCAAAGGTAAGGCTCTCGCCGTAGGCATCGCCAAACTGGTCGGGGAAGATGATCATTAGGTTGGTGCCTGAGAAGAACTTGGTGATTTCCTCTGGCAGACGCTCCAGGGCGGTCTTGTAAGATACCGTTCCCTTGCGGGCGGTGACCACGACAAACAGGTGGTCGGATGAAATCTGTGCAGCCAACTGTGGCAACTCATTCCAGTGATCCATCTGGGTATAGTCGGCTCGCACCTCGTTGTGGCGATTGCGGATATATTCGTTGATGAGCGCCAAGGTCTCCTGTCTGCCATGGAACTGGATGCGGCAGTCGAGGTTACCGGCGAGTCGTGCTAATCTTTCGAGCCAGCGATAGAAGCCTGGCTCAAACTCGGCTCTCGATGGCACTGCCACTTGAATTCGGCGAAGTGTATTGAGCGGTTGCTTGATACGTGCCATGATGATTTGACGGCTCAGTCCGTTGAAGAGGCTCTGGTGGAACTCTCCCCAGAACTTAGGCGAAACCTCCGGGTGCATGTGCATGCCGATGATAATCTCGGAGCATTGGAACTCGTTGAAGGCATGCTTGATGCCGTTGGCGATGTTGGCGGCGATGCGCACCTGCGTTTGGGTCATCACGTCGGTGGCGGCAGCCAACTGGCTGCAATGGTCCAGGAGTTGGCGCCCCTGTTCTTGGTTGTATCGCATGTCCTTGTCCTCATAGACCACGTTGAGGCAAATGAGTCCTCGGTTCAGCTTCTGGTTTCTCACCAAGAGCGCCAGGTTCATCAAGTTGTCGGCATACTCAGGGTATTTCACTGGTATGAGAATCTTCTCATCGTAAGCCTTTCGCTTGCCCTCTCCCTCGGCATCAGGCAATTCCTTGTCCCGAAGCACAATCTTACGAGCGGAACTATCGGTGATGATGGAGGAGATGACGCAGGTGCATAGTATCATGATGACCACGCCGTTGAGCATGTCGTCGTTTACGAGATAAGTGTTCGGCCCCACTAGCAATCGCATACCCACCATCACCATGGCGATACCTCCGGCGGCATGGGCGGAGGTCAGTCCAAACATCATGTGTCCAGAAGAGATGGGCAACTTGAATCCCAGGCAAGCGGCGTAGGCGGCAATCGCCTTACCCAAGGTGCCGAAGAATACGATGCAGAACACTACCCACAAGATATGAGTGCCCTGGAAGAGCAAGCCGAGATTGATGAGCATGCCCACACCTATCAGGAAGTAAGGGATGAAGAGAGCATTGCCGATGAATTCGATGCGATTCATCAGTGGGGATACATGTGGGATATACCTATTTAATATAAGACCGGCGAAGAAGGCTCCAAATACACCCTCGATGCCCACCAACTGCGAGAAGGCTGCGCTCATGAAAAGCATCGCCATCACGAAGATGAACTGCATCACCGCATCGCTGTATCTTCGCAAGAACCATCGGGTGAGTCGGGGTATCAAGAGAATCATGCCTGCGCAGTAAGCTCCGAACTTCAAGGCAAACAAAAGCCAGAACAAGATGCCGTCGTGGTCGCTGAACGAGGCTACCAAACCCGCCAATACCACCAACGCCATCAACAGCGACAGCATGCTGGACCCCACGCTCAGCGTGACGCTCGGCTTCTGTTGCAAGCCGTATCTCGCCACGATAGGGTAGGCTATCAGCGTGTTGGAAGCCATGATGCAGCCCAACAGCAATGCCGCCTTCGGGAGATAGTCGAGCAGGTAAATGCCCATCAAGTAAGTGAGAATGAAGGGGATGCTGAAGGTGAGCAATCCGAAGACAAACAGTCTGGACTTGTTTTTCTTCATGCCCTCCATGTCCATCTCCAGTGCGGCTAGGAACATGATGTAGTAGAGTCCCACCTTGCCGAAAAGCTCGAAGGAGGAGTCACGCTCCAGGATGTTCAGCCCATACTTGCCGACAAGCACGCCCGCCAGCACCATGCCGATGATGTGGGGAATGCGAAGTTTGCCCATGATGATGGGGGCAAAGAGGATGATGAGCATCACTACGAAGAATATCAACGTAGGGTCGGTTATCGGAAAATATAGGGCGATATTAATCATTGGCTTTCGTTTTTGCCTGCAAAGGTACGAATAATTCTTAAAAGTGCAAAGCTTTTGTCGCTTTATTCTATCTCTGCGAAGAGCTTCTTTGTTTTATCTATCGTTGAGTTTCTTTATTTTATCAGTCGAAGAGCATCGGCTGTCAGGAAAGCCTTGATGTCGCTATAAGGAACCACGAATGATACCATCCCCATGGCGTATGGACCTATCTCGTATTGCTGGTAGATGAAGTGTACACCATCTTTTGCCAAGTATGGGGCATACTTGGGAAGCGGGATGATTCCCTTCTCGATGAAGAGATAATCGCCCAGATTCTTCTCGGTGATGTCCTTGTCGCCTTGTGCCTTGAAATATCGCAACACTCCCTTGCGCAAGATGGGTTGCAGGGCTTTCACCTGAGTGGTGTCAACGGTCTCCTTCAGCACCTTGCCTGTCGCTTTGTCGATGTTGACGGAGTAGTCGGTTGCCGAACCATGCGCTCCTCCCTCGAAAGTGTAGGTGTTGCTATTGTAGGTAAGATAGTGGGCGGTCTCGCCAGTCTTACGGACGTTAGCCTCGTAGCTCATGTATATCTCGGCATCGGCACTATACTGTTTGATGTCCTTCAGTTCTTTCTCTAAGAACAGGTAATTGCTGTTGCCGAAGAAATCGACCAATTCCTTTCCTTTTTCAATGATTCCTTCTTTGTCGCCTTGCTTATCAAGGCTTCCCTTGAATTTAGGGGTCTTCTGGGTGGTAGGTTCATCGCTGATTCCAGGCAAGTGTAGGTCGCTCAGTTCTTGAGCGATATACTTTCTTACGGCGATGTCGAGGTCGTCGTCGCCCGAAGGATAGTCTATCACGATATGGCTAGTGATGGTGGAATCCTTGGATGCTTTCGCAAACTGGATGCTGTCGGTGGCAAACAGCTTCTCTGTTGTCGATGTGGAGTCCACGCTATCTGTTTGCAATTCCTCGGCAGCTGCCTTGGTAGTGGCAGATTTACAGCTCCCCAATGCAATCTGCAAGCAGGAAGCCAATAGCAAAAATGTATAATAACTTATCTTTTTCATATTCGTCAATGTTTGATGTTTTGTAACTTGTTGCAAAGTTAGTAAAAATATGGGAAGTGAGTTCCTTTTTCATGCATTTTCTTTGTTGGTCTCGTTATTTTTTGTAACTTTGCCCCAAATATTAAAATGGCAGCAATAAATATGGCAATAAAGACAATGATGCCTTTGTTCTTAGCTCTATTCTTTTTGTTATTTCTTGCATATTCTTGCAGAAAAGTAAGCAAAAATGAGAAAAATGCAGCAAAAAGCAATATTTCTTCTGGTTTTATGCTAGATTTAATAGAAAAAGCCTTATCTTTGCAGTCGTAATTCACTTATAACAACTTTATAAATTAAAAGATTCGATTATGAAAGTAGCAATTGTTGGTGCAAGTGGCGCAGTAGGACAGGAATTCTTGCGCATCCTTGCTGAGAGAAACTTCCCTATGGATGATTTGGTGTTGTTTGGTTCTGAGCGTTCTGCCGGACGAAAATACAACTTCAAGGGAAAGGACTATGAGGTCAAACTTTTGCAGCATAACGATGACTTTAAAGATGTCGATATCGCCTTCACATCTGCTGGTGGTGGCACCTCCGAGGAGTTTGCCGAGACCATCACTAAGTATGGTGCCGTGATGATAGATAACTCTAGCGCATTCCGTATGTGCGACGACGTGCCTTTGGTTGTGCCTGAGGTGAATGCAGAGGATGCACTCAACCGCCCTCGCAACATCATCGCCAACCCTAACTGTACTACTATCATGATGGTAGTCGTGTTGAAGCCTATCGATGACTTGAGCCATATCAAGAAGATTCACATCGCTTCTTACCAGAGTGCATCAGGCGCTGGTGCCGCTGCCATGGCTGAACTTCAGCAGCAGTACAAGGACCTCGTGGAGACTGGCAAGACAGACCATATCAATAAGTTCCCTCATCAGTTGGCTTACAATGTCATCCCTCAGATTGACAAGATGACTCCTAACGACTATACTAAGGAGGAGATGAAGATGTACAACGAGACTCGCAAGATTATGCACTCTGATGTTCGCACTAGTGCTACTTGTGTACGTGTATCTTCTCTTCGTTCTCATTCTGAGAGTGTATGGTTCGAGACAGAGAAGCCATTGACCGTAGAGGAAATCCGTAAGGCTTTGGAGGCTGCTCCTGGCGTAACTGTAAAGGACGATGCCCAGAACTACGTTTATCCAATGCCATTGGAGAGCGCAGGCAAGGACGATGTCTATGTAGGTCGTATCCGCAAGGACTTGGCCGATGACAACGGCAATACATTGTGGCTCACTGGCGACCAGATTCGCAAGGGTGCTGCCTTGAACGCTGTTCAGATAGCAGAGTACCTTATCAAGGTTGGTAATGTAAAGTAATTGCATGAAAGAAAGAATCGAACAATTGCTTTGGGAAATGAACCGAGGCATTTTTGAGAAAGAAACAGAAATATCGCTCTCGCTCCTTGCCGCTTTGGCAGGCGAGAGCGTTATTCTTTTAGGACCTCCGGGAGTGGCGAAGAGTATGGTGGCTCGTCAGTTGAAGACCGCCTTCAAGGATGCTCACAGTTTTGAGTATCTGATGTCTCGTTTCTCCACCCCCGATGAGATATTCGGACCAGTGAGCATTCAGAAGTTGAAGACTTCGGATACTTACGAGCGTGCGGTTGATGGTTATCTACCCACGGCAGATGTCGTCTTCCTCGATGAGATTTGGAAGGCAGGACCAGCCATCCAGAACACCCTCCTCACCGTTATCAATGAAAAGATTTTCCGCAATGGCAATCGAGAGATGCACCTTCCCTTGAAGCTCCTCGTGGCGGCAAGCAATGAGTTGCCTGCCAAGGGCGAGGGTTTGGAGGCTCTTTGGGACCGATTCGTGATTCGCATCGAGAGCAGACCGATCAAACAAGAGAAGAACTTCCGGGCGATGCTGCTGGAAAGTTCTCCCACAAATAACACAGATTTCACAGATCATGTTAGAAAAGGTATTGTGCAAGAACAGAAAGCGCATCATGCAAATCTCAAAAAAGATACAGAGTCTGTGGAATTGAATATGTTCTCTCAAAATGGAAAGGATAAATCTGTGTTGTCTGTGAAATCTGTGGGAGATTTGAGAATATCTGCTGAGGAATATGCTGAATGGACAAATCAAATCAGTGGGATAGGAGTGAGCGAGGCTGTGCTCGATGCCATTTCTTCAATCCGCAAGAGCTTAAGAGCCGTGAATGTGGACGAGGCTGCCGAGCGCAGGAACATCTACGTGAGTGATAGACGATGGAAGAACATCGTTCGCTTGCTTCGTACCTCTGCCTTTATTCAAGATAGAGCGGAAGTGGCGATATGCGACCTCCTGCCTATCTATCATTGTCTTTGGCAGGAGCCTGAGGAAAGGGATGCCATCCGCAATATCGTGATAAGAGCCTTGTTCGCTCCCTTTGCCGACAAACTCGTGGAGATGAAGAATGCCCTCGCCGAGGACATCAAGTATCATCGCATTCGCAAAAACCCTGACGATGGCAGGGACTATGAGGGCGAAATCGAGTCGCTGTCCGATGGCTTGACTTCCTTGGAGCGTCAGTTGGGAGACAACCTCTTTGTCTCTTCCGACGACAAGGCTGAGATTTCTGCTTATCTCCGTGACTTCTATAAGGAGTTAGCATTCACCCGTCAGGACACGATGAAGCTGTATGCCGACTGAGACTGGATATGTTTACAAAACAAATATGCCGGAGTTTTACGCCCCAATCAAAGAATATGGTGAATATTGGAGATTTGCCTTTATTACGGGTATCACGAAGTTCTCCCAACTGAGCATCTTTAGCACTATCAATAACCTTACCAATATCAGTATGGATCCAGAGTTCTCTGCCATCTGTGGAATCTCGAAGAATGAGTTGGATACCGTTTTGAAAGAGAATATAGAGAAACTGGCTGAGAAAAATCATGTGTCTTTCGACAGAATGAGGGAGTTGTTGAGGGAAAACTATGATGGTTATCATTTCTGTGGAGATGGCGAGGATATCTTCAATCCATATAGTTTGGTACGCTGTTTTGCTTCAGGAATGATAGACAATTATTGGTATGCTTCGGGTACATCGTCTTATCTGATTCGACAGATGCAACATTTCAAGACGGATGTCACAGAACTTGACAATATATTTGCTTTCGCCTCATCTTTTGACCGTCCGACTGAAGAGATGAGCGATGCTCTCCCGCTTCTTTACTAGAGTGGGTATCTTACCATCAAGAGCTACGATCCATTGACAAGGGGGTATTATCTGGGTATTCCTAATCAGGAGGTGAGAGCTGGTTTGATGGAGAACCTCTTGCCTGTTTATTCAGGAGTGAGTGATGGCAAGTCACTTGGTTTTGCGGCGCATTTCTATCGTGACTTGATGAATGGTGAAATTGATGCGGCGATGGAAAAGTTGAAAGCCTATTTCGCTTCGATTCCTTATCCGGATGGTGGCAAGGATGTGTTGGCTGATTTGCAGAAGAGCGAGTGTTATTACGAGACGATTCTCTATGTCCTTCTGTCGATGATGAATGTGGCGACCTTACTCAGGTGAAGAGTTGTAGGGGTAGGGCTGATGCTGTGATGTTTGCTCCTACAGCCATTTTCGTCTTCGAGGTAAGAATCAACAAGCCAGCGAGTGAGGCTCTTGCTCAGATAGATGACAAAGGATATATGGTTCCATATCAGGCAGATGACAGAAAACTATATAAGATAGGCATCAGCTTCAGTACCAAGACGAGAACGTTGGAGGACTGGGACTTCGAGGAGGTGAAATAGCTGAATTCCAGAACGAGATCTATGATTACACAGACGAATTCGCAGACAACTTGGATGGAGGTTGGATAGAACACTTTAAAAGTGCTGAGAAGGAAGGTTACCTCAGATTTAAACCACAGAGTTTTTGAGGTAATACCAGGTGGCAAGGTATAGCTCCTCCTGCTAACGGAGTATTGACTTTTAACAATTGTCGGTATAGATGCAATATAGTCTCGGTAGCGTATATAATAGATAAATAAAGATAGAAATAATGAACAACGACAAGCAATTATTCCCAGCAGACAATGGGCAGAATGATATCATCATCTATCGCTCTCTAAGGACGGCAAGGTAAATGTCGCCCTAATTACTCGTGATGGTAAGGCTTGGCTCAACCAAATGCAAATCGCCAAAAAATAGATTATGACTGAAACAGACGAACTACAACCCACTTTCAGCTACGAAGTCTTCGACCGACAAATGGAAACGTATTATATGATGTGCCAAGTCCTCATCCAAGGATGGGAAGACTACGGCACGCAAGAGATGAACTTCGACATTCGCTCGCTCTGTACCAAGGCCTCACGTCTCTGCTATATGGCGGACAAAGACTTGGCGCTGCAACATACCGACCTTACCCATCAGCGCAAACTCGCCAACGAGCATCATCTGAATAAGGAGGAAGTGGCCGTGGGCAAGTTGTTCCCATTCACTGCTCAACAGCGTTTTTCGGGCGATACCCTGCGAGAGTACAAGTGATATTTCTCGGAGTACAACTATGCACAATGGGATGATGAGAAGTTCTTGGAGCAAAAGCAACTTTTCGGTATGACCAAATGGTCGAGTTTCCTCTGCGTGAAGTTCAAGCAGAAGTGTCAGGAGATGGAACAAGCCATCATGGGATGGAAGTTTATGAAAGCATAAAATTCGGAATGTTATGACTTCAGAAGATAATAATATGGTAAACTCTTTTTGTAAAGTACCCAAATACATATCACTCTTGAAATATACCAAGAGTGCATGTGGGGTAGATTTCTTGTTGAACACAGCGGATAGTGACGAGAAGAAAGGTTGGTTTAATCAGCATGAGAGATATAAGACCGATTTTTTCGAGTTCTATTTTTTCCGAAAGGCATCGGGAGTAGTATTTCTTGATGGGGAAAAAATAATCCTTCACGACAACAGTGTGCTGATTATCTCACCATTTAAGCGTCAGGAGTGGCATGTGCGAGTGGAAAACCTGGATTATACTTTCCTTGTTTTTCAGGATGAGTTTATTTACAATTTCATATCAGACAAATACTTCATGTACAGGTTGTTGTTTTGTTATCAGAGCGATAATCCTGCGTGTTTCGATATGAGTGCTGAGGAAATGAAACCGTATTTGACGATTCTTCGAAAAATGAAGTCTGAGTTACATTCGCCCATAGCGGACAGTTATCATATGATAGTAGCCTATCTGTATGAATTTTTGTTATTGTTGAACAGATATTATGCCCAGATTCATCACCTTCCATTGCGCGAGTCACAACAAAATCTTTTATTGATTGAGTATCACCGAATTAAGTATAATAAAGAATGTAACTGCTAACGATTTAGAAACGAGCTATATTCTTTTTTCTTTCACAACTTTGCAATATACAAAGAACGCTTAGATTACGAATGCAAAGATAAATCTAAAATCTGAGAAACAATGTATTTTGCTCTAAATTTATAAAATCTTAAGACTTTACTCCTACCCGAAAACAAAAGTGTTGCCACTAACGGAACTTATCCATAGTGGCATTTAATATTAGCAGCAAATTATCTCCAAATCGGATTTTCCTCCCATCCTCTTGTGAAGCCAATCATGAATATAGGGATGTTTGGGTATGAAGCAAAAAGATTCTTTATATCCAGCTTGACGGTGTTATCAGGACAAATCGCATTGCACAGATATAGAAGACAGGAGATTACACCAAAAGCACGTTTACGCTGGTGTTCAGTTAAGTCTGAAAGCATCCAATCATCCCTATGGCGGTTGATGTTGGTCGGTTTCTTGGAAAATATCTTATACCATATTCTTGAATGGTGTGCGATGATATTTCTCAAGACAGAAATTGCTTCCAACCAACTTGAAAGTTCTCGGGCAGAATACAAACCGAATTCATTGGCAATTCTCGACTTCAACGGAGATTGATTCAAAAGGTTTTTGTACATTTTGGAAAGAGTTCCAAATGTAGCAGTTTCAAAAATCATCCACGCATCAGGATTATCTCCATCCAAAGTGTTCTTGTCCCAATTGGAATGGTCTATAATGTATTGGCGCACAAAAGGGTCTGAATTTCTATCAAACTCATATTTCATATCCAGCACCAAGTTCGTATGAAACTGCTGATTATTGAAAAGAGAACCGTCCAAATACCACAATCCTGTATTTGTTGCCAATGAGAGTGTTGTTATGAATTTTGTACGCAATCCAACTTCCAAAATTTCAATTGCACCAAAAAGGATATTACGCAGCTTTTTATCAAACTCATATCGGTCTATGATAGTGTTGAAACTTGTGCCATTAATGAAATGCCCAGTATAAGTATCCAACATATCCACCCAATAATATTTCAAGCGGAAATAGCTAATCCTTGACAAATATGAAATGGCATTTTGCTCGTCATTGAACACCATACCCTTTTCTTTAAGTCGGAATAATTGTTCTTGTATTGTTCTTGGTCTCTGATTCATTGTCTATATATAAAAAATGACTCGCTTGCAGTTCTGATGGGATGCAAACGAGTTCTGTTGCTGCAAAGATACAAATAAATATTGATAATACAAACTTTTTGGTAGAAAATCAGCTAAAAAATAAAATTTTCATACATATTTATGTCTGTTTTTTAGATTCTGCTAACTAACATATAGTCCTTCAAAACATTTTTCTTGGTTAATGCTGCAATCTATACAATAAATTCAAATGCCTATCGTTCTTTAGCTATAACATAAAAATAGAAACATATGAAAGTATCAACAAAACAAGGCTGTAAACCGCCTTAAAATTCCGCAGGGGTTATCAGAGGATAGCTTCCCTTATATCTTTGAAATATTTCCTATATAAGCCTACGGCATACAGCACCTTGTCCGTGCCATTGAGTATTTCTATGGCAAGATGGGCGAGGTTACGAAGACACGCCGCACGATGATTGTGCCTAATCAAGCGATAGCAACTTATGTGACGCAATGGACTTACGATAGCCACAACCGCTTGTTGGAGATGATTTATCCTGATGAGGAGAGAAAATCACATACTCCTACAATCTCGGTGGTCAGCTTGAGAAGGTGCATGGCTACAAGTCTTACGGCTACGACTATGTGAGCAAGATCGGCTATGACAAGTTTGAGCAGCGCACATACTTGAAGTATTGCAACGGTGCTGAGACCTTCTACACCTACGACCCACAGCGTCGCAGATTGCAGAACCTCACCGTGAACAGTGGTGGCAACACCATTATGGATAACGCTTACACTTACGATGCGGTGAGCAATGTGCTCAGCGTAGTAAACGGTGCGTCAGTGCCTCAGAGTGGCAAGGCTGGCGGACAGATGGCGCATAACTATACTTACGATGCCCTCTATCGTCTTGTCAGTGCAACAGGTACTTATACTGGTGCAGACAACAAGACGGCAAGCTACACTCTTGCGATGGGCTACGACAACATGCACCGTATCACATCTAAGCGTCAGATACTCACGCAGAACAATGTGCAGTTCAACGGTACGTTGAATGCTGGCTATGATTTGTCATACACCTATGGAACTGACACTGGAAAGAAATTCCAGCTTGCCAACGTTAAGGATGTAAACTATCGCACGGAGGATACACCTTCAGAAAGCGAGAATGTGAACAACAATCATGCTTATGAGTATGATGCCAACGGTAATCTTGTCTATGTCAATACAAGCCGCACAAAGAAGGACGGTATTGCTGACGAGAAAGCCGCAGAGCGTAAGCTCAAGTGGGACGAGGAGAACCGTCTCCTTGCTTCTGACGACAATGGCTTCGTGACCAACTATTGGTATGACGCAGACGGAGAACGCACGGTGAAGACATCGGGCGAGAGTGACCAAGTCTATGTGAACTCTGAGTTTGCAGGAGGCCGCACGAACACCGCCAAGTTCTCACTCTATGTATCTCCTTATCTTGTAGCTAACCAAGGCGGACGCTACACTAAGCACATCTATATCGGTAGTCAGCGAGTCGTTTCCAAGATTGGTGACTTCGACTCTTACGGCTCAG
>DJSH01000038.1 GCA_002440225.1 Candidatus Segatella violae | reverse complement strand
ATTGTTGCGGATTTTAGGATGAGAAAAATTCAGAATACTTCTAGAAATAGATATTTGAGAAAAATAAAAGCCTGTCTACTCCTTTACAGAAAGTAAACAGGCTGAGTTTGTCAGTATGAAAATAATTACTTGTTGCGATATGTTTCAAGACCCTTGTTAAGGAAGTCGAGGTATGCACTTACATCCTCTTTGTAGCTGAATGATGAGGTCAATGGATTGCCCTCGTTGTCGATTGCTACATAGAATGGCTGTGCATTGGCACCAAACTTACTTGCCTGCAAGTAGCTCCACTTGTCACCCACGGTGCGAATCGTGCGCTTCTCGCCATTGAAGGTTACCTCCATAGGTTGTGGAAGAGGAGTCTTGTCATCCACATAAAGAGAGATAAGCACATAGTCCTTGGTCAACTTGTCGGCTACAGATGGGTCTGTCCATACAGAAGCTTCCATCTTACGGCAGTTTACACATCCGAAGCCCGTAAAATCGAGTAACACTGGCTTACCAGATGCCTTTGCGGCTGCCATTCCCAATTCGTAGTCCTTGTAGGCAGGCTCTACTGTCTTGGTGTTGAGATTGAAATCCTGGGTGTTCACTGGAGGAGCGAAGGCACTGACAGCCTTGCAAGGTGCTCCCCACAAGCCCGGAATCATATATACAGAAAATGCCAAAGAACAAAGACCAAGCATGATGCATGCCACAGGCATAGGCTTCTGTATGTCACCACCGATGGCATCTACTTGAAACTTTAATTTACCGATGAGGTAGAGACCGAGCAACGCGAAAATGACTATCCAAAGAGAGAGGAACACCTCACGATCCATGATGTGCCAGCCGTAGGCCAAATCGGCAACGGACAGGAATTTCAATGAGAATGCCAACTCGATGAAACCCAAAACAATCTTGATGGTTTCCATCCAAGAGCCTGACTTTGGTGCTGATTTCAACCAAGATGGGAACATGGCGAAGAGTGTGAATGGCAAGGCTAGAGCCAATGCAAAACCAAACATGCCAATGGTTGGAGCCAGCCAATCGCCAGAGGTTACGGTCTGCACCAGAAGCAAGCCGATGATAGGGGCTGTACACGAGAAGCTTACCAACACGAGTGTGAATGCCATCAAGAAAATACTAATCAAACCTGTTGTGCTCGAAGCCTTATTGTCCACAGCATTACCCCAGCTATCAGGTAATTTGATTTCGAACCAACCGAAGAAAGAGAAGGCAAATACTGTCAACAAGCAGAAAAGGATGATATTGAACACAGCACTAGTGCTGAGCGCATTCAACGTACTAGGTCCGGCGATTGCCGTCACTGCAAGACCCAAAACCAAATAGATGACAACGATGGAGAGACCATATGTAATGGCATCACGCACACCCTTCTTTTTGTCGTCCTTAGCACGCTTGAGGAAGAAGCTTACTGTCATAGGGATGATAGGCCAAATACAAGGCATCACAAGAGCGAGCAAACCACCTACAAATCCAATGATGAAAATATAGAAGAGTGAGTGGTTGGCAATGTTGTTGGCACCTCCAAAAGCTTGCAGCTCCTTAACCACAGGCTTCCAAAGAGCCTTGGTGTCGAGCTGGTTCATAGCAGAGGCCAAAGCTGATGAGTCTATTGGAGCCATGGCACTGTCACCTTGTTGCATAGCAGCAAGTTTGGCTAACGAGTCGGCCTTCATCTTTGCAGCAAGGGCAGGGGCAACGTTCTGTCCAGCCTCGGCGTTTTTGTCAGCTGCTGCAGCATCTTTCGCATCAACGGCAGGAGATTTTCCGCTACTCTTGAAACTTGCTTCGCTAGGTGGCATGCAGTTTTGGTCGTTGCAAGCTCCATATTCTACATAAGCATCAATACTATAATTAGGTTTGATGAACTTAATCTTCTGAACGAAAGTTACGCTCCCCTCAAAATAACGGAGTTTCATGCCGAAGAGTTGGTCGAACTTTGCAATCTCATTACCACGTGGCTGCAACTTGCCTACAAGTTCTACACCGTCCATTTTGTTGACGTTGAACGAAGCTGAGATAGGACCATCACCACCCAAACCAGTGGAATAGACGTGCCATCCTGGCTGAATTCTACCACTAAACACGATTTCGGCTTCTGCACTACCGTTCGTCTTCAACGAACTGGTGAACTTCACTGGGTTCATCATCTGTGCATTTGCCAACATTACTGCAAGGAGTAATTGGAAAACTAAAATAAACCTTTTCATTTCTATTTGTTACTAATTTTGTTGCAAAGTTACTAATTTCTACATTTAATTACGATAAAGTGTTGACATTGGGTAATGGCGTTTTAATTTTTTTAAGAAAAAATGCTAAAAATAGAGCTTTTTCTTGCATGTTTGCTAACTTTGGTGTAATTTTGCACCCGAATGGAAAAGAAGAAATTATACATATTTAGCCTTTGGATAGCAACGATGAGTTTGTTGCTGTTTATAGTGATGGCACATCATCACCACATGTGGCGTATCTGTATGTTTTTGGAGCAATGTCAAGAAGATGGTGATTTCAACGATGAGCACACCCATCATCATGAAAACGAGCAAGAAGGTTGCCGTGTCCATCAGATGCACCATTTTTTTACCAATACCAAGGTGGTGAAGTGCATTCGGAAGCATATCTTTGACGGGACTCTCTTGCTTTCCTACTCTCAATCAAATGATTTCTTTATATTTCTTTCTTCTGCCATCATCATCAGAAGGCAGGAAAAGGGGACCTCTCTCTCGGAGCAATTTCTCCCGGGCTTGTCACGAAGGGGACCTCCTTCTATAATGTTTTTCTATGTATAAGATTCGTTGGAAATAGAAAACAATAATAGATTGAGGTATTAATAAAAACAATGAAAAGATTTTTTTGATAATAGCTGTCACAGCGATAGCTTTGGCAGGCTTCACCTTCTTCACCAAGCAGGCTGAGGTCGAGGCTCATGACGACGATCATGAAGAAGATGTGGATTTTGAAAATATTCCGCTTTCACAGAAGCAGGTGAAGGCCGTTGACTTGAAAATGGGAAAACCTACTCAAAGGGAGATGGATGCCTTGATTCCTGCTACAGGTCAGTTGGTGCTTGGCGCCCAGAGTATGGGATATCACAGTAAAGACCGTGAACGGAACACCTGTTAGAGTAGGTGATGTGGCGAAGGGACAACAAGGTCACGCCACACGCTTCGGCGCCGTCACTCGCAATGGAGAGGGCGAGGTTGTTGCAGGTATCGCCATTATGCTTAAGGGGGAGGATTTTCAGCAAGTTATCAAAAATGTGAAGGCGCGCATCCAGCAGATACAGAAATCTTTGCCCGAGGGCGTGGTTGTCGAACCATTCATCGATCGTACCAACCTAGTGAACCGAGTGGAGGGTACCATTGCACATAACCTGATAGAGGGTGGATTGATAGTTATTTTCGTGCTCATTCTCTTTTTGGGAAACTGGCGAGCTGGCATGGTGGTGGCTTCGGTCATTCCTCTCTGTATGCTCTTTGCCTTTGGCATGATGAAAACCTTTGGCATTGATGGTAACCTGATGAGTTTGGGTGCTATCGACTTTGGTATGATAGTAGACTCGGCTGTTATCATCGTGGAGGCGGTTGTGACACATATTAATAAAGGGGAGTTTTCCCAACCTTCCGTGCGTGCGGCTTACTTGGCTCGAAGTGGGGCTGGTGGTGGATTCTGTTTGTCGCAGGCCGAGATGGATGAGGAGGTGCATTTCTTAGCATCACGTATCCGACAAAGTGCGGCTTTCGGCGAAATCATGATAATGATAGTTTATGTGCCGCTGATGACGCTTGTGGGCATTGAGGGAAAGATGTTCCGTCCGATGGCACTCACTGTATTCTTCGCCATACTGGGTGCGGTCATTCTCTCGCTCACCTATGTGCCGATGGCAAGTTCGCTGATGCTGAGTCGCAAGGTACACACGAAGAAGACGTTCTCGGATAGGATGATAGAGAGATTGCAGGGCTGGTTTCGCTCAGTGCTCAACCTGGGTATTGGCTCGCAACAAGGATGTCATCACGACGGCTATAGCCTTATTCTGCGTCAGCGTGGTAGGTTTCAAGTTCTTGGGTGGAGAATTCATTCCGAGTCTTGAGGAAGGCGACTTTGCTGTGGAAATGAGCATGGCGCAAGGCTCCTCGCTCTCCCAAATGGTGGAGAGCTGTACCAAGGCAGAGAAGCTCCTGAAGGCCGAGTATCCCGAAATAAAGCAGGTGGTGAGTCGCATTGGTAGTGCCGAGATACCTACCGACCCAATGCCTATGGAGCGTGCCGACATCATGGTAGCACTCAAGCCTAAGGCAGAATGGACCTCGGCAAAGACCACTCCCGAACTGATTGGGAAAATGGAGGAAACACTCAAGACCATTCCTGGATTGGAGGCAGAGATTTCCCAGCCTATACAGATGCGCAACAACGAGCTACTCACAGGCATCAAGCAGGATGTGGCTATCAAGATATTTGGCGACGATCTCGATGTACTCACCCAGCAAGGCAAGAAGGTTGAACGTCTCATCAAGGACGCGAGGGGAGTGAGTGGCATTTTTGTGGAGCAAGTGTCCGGCTTGCCGCAGATTCAGGTGATTTACAATCACGAGCGAATGGTCGAGTATGGCATTAGCGTAGATGATGAGAACAAGGTGCTCGAAACTACCTTTGCCGGTTCGGTGGCAGGTGCTGTGTACGAGGGCGACAAGAAGTTTGACATCATCCTGCGCATGGACAATGCCGACCGCAATATTACTTCGCTTGAGGGACTGTCCATTCCTTTGGTTGACGGCACGAGCGTACCGCTCAGTCAGATAGCCAGCATTGAGTATCAGCCAGCTCCAGCTCAGGTTTCTCATGAGGATGGTGCTCGCCGCATCTATGTAGGCTTCAACGTTAAAGGCCGTGACGTGCAGAGCACAGTGGAGGAAATACAAAAGATTCTCGACGGCAAGCTCAAGATGCCAGAGGGCTATTACTATAATTTTGGAGGCGAATTTGAAAACCTTCAGTCCGCTACCCATCGTCTGATGTTGGTTATCCCGGTAGCTCTCATCATTATTTTGCTGTTGCTCTATGCCACTGTTAAGAATGTGCGCGAGTCGCTCTTTGTCTTCTCTGCCATTCCTTTGGCCGCCATAGGTGGTGTCTGGGCTTTGTGGCTGAGGGGCATGCCTTTCAGCATCTCTGCAGGTGTCGGCTTCATCGCTCTCTTTGGTGTGGCGGTGTTAAACGGCATTGTGCTGATCGGCCAGATGAACCAGATGCAACGTGATGGTGTGAAAGACATTCACAACCGCATCATACAGAGTTGCATGATACGACTGCGCCCTGTGCTAATGAATGCTTTAGCAGCTTCGATGGGGTTCTTGCCGATGGCTCTCTCGCAAGGCGACGGAGCAGAGGTGCAACGCCCGCTTGCCACTGTTGTAATAGGTGGTCTCATTACCTCTACATTGCTCACATTGCTGGTTTTGCCAGCTATATACAAGACATTTACACAAAAACAATTATGAATATAAATTTGATGAAAAGAACAAAAAAACAAGTAACTAGCTTGGCATTGTTGATGATGCAGTTGATGCCTGTCTCGGCTGAGGCTCATTTTTTCGATGCCAGTATTCCAGGCAAGCCATTGTCTTTGCAACAGTGTTTCGACTTGGCTGGCAAACAGAATCTGTCTATTAAGGCTGGAGAAAAAGCTGTGGAGAAAGCCAAACTGATGGAAGGCACGGCGTGGGATGTTGACAAGACCGAGATAGCCTTCTCGCAAAACCCTGCAACTGGCGGCGATACCGACAACGGCTTCAATTTCTCGCAGAGTATCGATTTCCCTATGGTTTATTCTACTCGCAAAGGTCAGCTAAAAGCTGAGACCCAAGCGGAAAAAAGCCGTCTTGGTTTATTAAACAAACAGTTGAAGGCTGATATCGTAACAGCTTATTATACCATGCTTTATCACACGCATCGTTTGCACATCCTGCAACGCCAAGATTCCATCCTAGACCACTATTGTGACGTGGCAGAGAAACGTTACAAGGCTGGAGAGGCGCGCCAGCTGGAGTTTCTCACCGCCGAGCGTCTGCGTAACGAGAACCACCTGGAAATGGCGAGTGTGAAGAGCGAGGTGGAGAACCAGCAGATAGAGCTCATGGCTTTGCTCAATGCTTCCGAGCCCATCGTGCCTGCCGAGAAAGATCTATTTGCCATCGTTGCTGATGCCAATGACGGTTTCAACTATCTCCAGACTGCCGATGCACAGTATCTGCAAGACAAGCTCTGGGCACTCGATAAGGAAATCAAATGTGCCAAGGCGGGCTATGCACCTTCTCTCTCTTTGTCCTTGCGTACGCAGTGTGTCATCAGTGGCTGGAATCCATATAATGTAGACCGTTCACGATTCAAAGAGGGCAATTTCTTCGGTTTCGAGGTAGGAGTGGGCGTGCCACTCTTCTATGGAGCCACCAAAGCCAAGGTGAGGGCCGCACAAAAGGATAAGGAACTTGCCGAACTGGAAATGCAACAGGATAAACAAGAGAAGGAACGCGACTACAAGATGGCTTTGAACCGATTGAATACAGCGTTCAAGCGTCTGCAGTGTTATGAGAGTAACAACGATGCTCAGGCTGAGAAGATAGAAAAGCTGAGCACCATGGAGTATGAGAATGGCGAAATCAAGTATGTGGAATATGTCAGTGCAATCCAAGAGACGATGGATGTCTTGATGAAGCATGCAGATGTAGTGAACGATTATAATCAGGCAGTCATCCAACTTCAGAGTTTAACAGGAAATTTTTAAAACTTATTTCCATGTCTCGCAATTCTTCGGATGCAATATTATATAACTGAAGTTTCGCAAGTGA
>DJSH01000054.1:55225-84521 GCA_002440225.1 Candidatus Segatella violae | reverse complement strand
CGGCGTTCACCGAACAGTTACAAAGCGAGTTACGATGGTTTTATTGTAGGGGATAAGTTGGGCTAGTCTACTTATATGGGGGGAGTATGATATTTTAAATGTTTGGAAAATAAAGTTGTGTTTATGAAAGTAAAAAAGTTTTTAAATGAAAATATAGAAATCTTCAAGACAGAAGAGGTTAGCAATCATGTGGTTTCTGATGAAGAAATCAATGAAAAATATGTAAGTGGTGAAATTAGAATAGTAACAGAGCAAGCTCGTTATCCTTTGGATACTATTTGTAATATGTTGACTTCAGGTAAATATGTGCTTAGACCAGATTTTCAGCGGAGAAGAAGGTGGGACCGACCGAAGCAATCACGTTTAATAGAATCCTTTATAATGAATATCCCTATTCCTCCTATTTTCTTATATGAATATGAGTATTCTAAGTATGAGGTTATGGATGGTCTACAAAGATTGACGGCTATCCAGGAATTTTATGAAGACAAATATTGTTTGGAGGGTCTTGAGTATTGGACAGAACTCAATGGGCGAAAATATAGTGAACTTCCTATTGAAATAAAAAGTGGTATAGACCGTCGCTATTTATCTTCGCTAATTCTTTTAAAAGAAACTGCAAATTCTAAAACAAAAGCTGATGAGATGAAACAATTGGTATTTGAAAGAATCAATAGTGGTGGTGCTAAGCTAGAATGTCGAGAGTCTAGAAACGCATTGCATTCAGGACCTTTTAATAATTTGGCAATTAACTTGTCTAGAAATGAATATTTTTGTAGAATATTTGATATTCCGATAACAGGAGGTGAAGGTGTGAATGGCGAAACGGATGAATTGGCTAACAATACAATGTATAAGACTATGGCTGATGTAGAAATGGTTGTCCGTTTCTTTGCAATGCGTTATTTAGAATATTACGAAGGCATATCGCTAAAGGTGTTTTTTGATAAATTTACTGATTCTGCTAATAAACTCCCTCAATCTGTATTAGATGAATATCAACATGTCTTTGAGCAAACTATTAAGCTTGTTTATGACATTTATGATGAACAAGCGTTTTGTTTGTATAAGCAGGTCTCTGGTAAACAGCAATGGTATCTTACTCGTAATCCGAAGAAGACTATTTATGACCCAGTGATGACTGTACTTTCTCAAAAATTAGATTATGCAGATAGTCTTGTAAAGAATAAGAAAAAGGTTGTAGAAGCGACATTGGAACTTATGAAGATACAACCAGAACTCTTTAATGGAAGAAAAGGTACGAAATCGGATATAACTAAGAGAATTGAAGCTTTTGATGCAATGTTTAATAAGTATATTCAATGGTAAATCTGTCTCTGCAAATTTTTAAAGATCAATTAGATAAGTTACTTAATCACCTTCAAATTATAGAGCGTTTAGAATCTGTTAATGAGGAAATCCTAGAGAGTGATTTATCTGAAGAGGTTAAAGAGCATGCAGCATCTGTACTACGAAAAAGTACAGATGAAAAAATCTTTGATTACAATGCGAATATTATTAGCTTGTATGGGTATTGGGAACAATATATTGAGGCCGTTATAAAGGAATATCTTATTGAACTTAAAGGCCTAAATTCAAGTAATGATGTAAAAAATCAAGCCATAGGGTCTAGATATCAGAAATCAATAATTGAATTGTTCCGTAAAATTAATGGAAATAGCCCAAAATTTAATCACTTGACAGACGTTTACTTGATTAATGCAATGTATGTAGTGCGTAGTCAAAAGCAAAATGATTATATCCCAGAAGCTTTTTTTCAAAGTGGGGGTAATTATAATTATTCTGA
This sequence comes from Candidatus Segatella violae, assembly GCA_002440225.1. GTDB lineage: Bacteria > Bacteroidota > Bacteroidia > Bacteroidales > Bacteroidaceae > Prevotella > Prevotella violae. The sequence continues at coordinate 82,714 of DJSH01000054.1, read as the reverse complement.
AACATCTGATTGCTTGAAACGGTTAGGGCTAAATTCCATAGACAACGAATTGAAATATTATCCATCATTGCAAACATATTATATGCGACATGGATTAGTAGAAGATACGATTAAGCATGCAAGCGTTGAAACGCTGTATTCTAAATTAAACAATCTCGTCTTGTTTAGGAATGAGATAGCCCATGGAGGTTCTGATGGGCACAATCTTTTAAGTGTAGGGGAAATAAGGGAATATATTGATTTTATGAAATCTTTTGCTGCTTCGATTACGGAATGTTTAAATGATGATATTTTAGCTGTTTGTGGACTCAGAAAAAATGTAATCCGATAAGAGTAAAGCATTTCTATGATAATTTGCATGTCTCAGAATTAAGCCATGGAACTTTTTATATTGATACGAATAAAGATGTATTCTGTTTTAAGGGGTTCAAAGGGATTCCACACTATATGTTTGTGAGAATAACTGAAATGCAAATAAATGGAAGACTAGCAGAAACTGCTTCTTATCTATCATTGGATTCGGATGATAAGGTAACTATCAAGTTTGATAAGGATGTTAAAAGTGGTTGGAAGTTGAAATTTGAAGAATAATTGATGTATGAAAAATAAGTATTCAAAGCTGGAAATTATTGCGTACATAATCACTGCTATAGGACTGATAGAGATGGTAGTGTTTATAGCGTGTCTTTCGACATGTTATAGCATTGGTGGTAATCTCTCGTCGGAAGAAATGGCAATAACAGGGCAAGTTGGCGATTTCGTTGGTGGGGTAATAGGCTCTTTATGGGCTCTTGCAGGTGTCTTTTTGTATTTCTCTGCAATTAAAATGCAAAATAAAGAATTAGAGAACCAATCTATGTTTCGTAGAGAAGATGCAATATTGGGTTCAATAAAGGACTTCGAAAACACTTTCTTTGCTTTATTGGCATCACAGCAAAGAATAAAAGATGAACTTTGCGCTGATTTTAGCGATGGTAAACTTGATGATAATCACAAATTGCATGAAGTCAAAATACATGCTTCAGGGAATAATTTTTTCTACGAGGCATATGTTGTTTTAAAAAAAATATACTTCTTTTGTGAAAGAGAGTCTTTTAAAATTAATCTAAAGCCTAATAATGAGTTGCCATATGCTACAACAAATGATGAAAGAAAGCGTATTATGAAAACTTATTCAGAAGATCTCGCTGTCGCTAATATAGGATTTAATGAAATTCATTTTGAAAGAGTCAAAAGAAGGGTTGATGAGCTGAACAAATGTAAGGCGATTTAGTTCTTTTACTTTATTCATTACTCTTCTACTATAGGTCATTATTGTAGGCACTTGTACAATATCCTAAAATATATGGATCAAGTAAAATTTGATATTCTTGTAATGGTGCGTAATAATTTTGAAGGTAATGAACGAATAGCTAAAATGTTGGATGTAAATAAACGCTTTAAACGTTATGCTGCATTTTTGCAATCGGGGCTTTCTATGTCTGAGATGGGCATATTGTTTTACAACTCATTGATATATCCTAAAGCAAGAAAATTATATTTGAGATATAATTTGTTGGAAAATCTTCAAGATGTTTATCTCATAAAATCAGAGCATAAAGATTTGATAAAAGGTTTTATGTGTAAATCTTCAGATGAAATGATTGAGGAATTTTTGGCATAATAATAAGACTTTTTGTGAATAATAATATCGACCAATTATGAAAATAGTGAAAGTACTAAATATAGATATTCAGAATATCACTCGAAAGGAACTCTTAGAGAACTTGAAGGAGGGCGTTCTTGTGACTCCTAACCTTGACCATCTGATTAAATTACAGAAGGACAAGGAGTTTTATGATGTGTATCAGAAGTCGGAATGGGTGGCGTGCGACAGCAAGATTCTCTACCTGTTCGGCAAGTTGCTGAAGACTCCTATCAAGGAGGCAATCCCTGGGTCGAGCTTCTTCACCTCTTATTATATGTATCACAAGGATGATGCCGACTGCAAGATATTCCTGCTTGGTGCCAAGGAGGGTATTGCAGCCAAGGCAATGGAACGTATCAATGAGAAGGTGGGCAGACAGATGGTTGTTGGTGCTCACTCTCCTTCCTTTGGCTTCGAGAAGCATGAGGTGGAATGTGAGGAGTTGGTACGCATCGTGAATGAGAGTGGTGCGAATGTGCTGCTCGTTGGTGTGGGCGCTCCTAAGCAGGAGAAGTGGATTATGAAGTATCGGGACAAGATGCCTGGGGTAAAGGTGTTCATGGCTCTCGGTGCCACCATTGACTTCGAGGCTGGTACGTTGAAGCGTGCGCCTAAGTTTTGGCAGAAGATAGGCATGGAATGGCTGTATCGCTGCATGAAGGAGCCGAAACGATTGCTCAAGCGTTACTTCGTGGATGATATGCAGTTCTTCTATTACTTTGGGAAGCAGCTGTTGGGGATATATAAAGATCCGTTCCGTAAGAAGTAGGCGTGCCTATTTCTTGCGAAAGAGATTGCAAATGATGGCTATTGGCAATAGGACAATAGCAGCAGTATAGGATATGATGGCTCTCAAGAATTGTTTCATACTTGCAAAAGTATAACAATGGTTTCACAACAACGAATATTTTCGCCTCAAGTTGACGACCTTTACCGCCAAAGGTGAAATTGTTGTAACTTCATGATTTGTTTTTTCATTTTTGATGAAGAAATTCAAGCTTTATGACTACCAGCAGAAAATGCTGGCAGACATCATTGCTGTCTTTATGGGCGAACATCAAGGGGTGTTCTATGGCGCAAGAAAGCAACGGGTGAGGGTGGGCAACTCTGTGATGGTGCAGATGCCTACCGGAACCGGAAAGACAGTGGTGATGGCTGCGGCAGTAAAGTGGTTCTGCGAGACGCACGAGGGGGATGTCTGGATCATCGCCCATCGGAAGGAGCTAGTGGAACAGGCTCGCCAAACCGTGGATAAATTCTTCCAATACTTCCGTATCGGCAAGCTGGCGGACAGGATAAAAGTGCTTTCCGTGCAATGGCTCGCCCGACATGCCAAGGAATTGGCTGACGAAAGGGTGGGGCTGATTATCGTGGACGAGGCGCACCATGCCGTGGCTCCTTCTTACCAAAATATATTCGAGATGCATCGCGCTGCCCTGAAAATGGGAATGACCGCTACGCCTTGCCGTATGAAAAAACAATCGTTTACCAATCTTTTCTCTCGTCTGCTTGTGTCGCCGCCTACCAGCGATTTCATCGACCGTGGCTATCTGGCTCCCTATGACTATGTGGTGATAGGCAAGTATTCCACCGAGCAGTTGACCGTGGACAGCCTGAAGGCTCGTGGCGCGGATGGCGACTATGCCGTGCAGGAGATGGATGAGAAACTGAACGTGCCTGAGAGTATCAAGCGACTTTATGCGAGCTTGATGCAGTATGCCAAGGGACGCAAGGGCATCGTCTTCGCCATCGACATCCTACATGCCCAGGTGATAGCCCGATATTATGAGCAGATGGGCATCCGTGCGGTGGCGTTGGACAGTAATACGCCATCCAAGAAGCGGCAGGAAATGGTGGAGGCATTCAGAAAAGGGGAGCTGGACTGCTTGGTAAACGTGAATCTCTTCGACGAGGGGTTTGATTGCCCTTACGTAGAGTATATTCAGATGGCTCGTCCTACCTTGTCGCTTGCCAAATATCTGCAGATGGTGGGTAGGGGACTACGCATCAACCAAGAGAATAAGAAGAAGGTGTGCATGATTATCGACAACGTGGGTAACTATCGTAAGTTTGGCTTGCCCGATGGGGTGAGAAACTGGGCTGGTATGTTCTCTGGTCTGCGTGACGGAAAGGGAATGTTGCCGCCTTCGTTGAAGCCTGGTGTCAAGGTGGTGGGTGATGATGCAATGGTGACCGTAAAGCGTGCAGCCAACTACAAGAACATGACACAAGCGGAGCGGAAGAAATTTCTGAAGAACGTGACACCTTTTAGGGAGCGGCGTAATGGTGGATTTGTCTATTATGGCTTGAGGGCAAGCACCGAGGATGTAATCTTGCAGCCTGTGTACCACTATATCTCTGACTTTGTGGGCGACTACGCTGTTTTTGAGGCACCGGGAGGTAGACGTGGCGTTCTCAAGAGAGATGGGCATGTGGCGGTGCCTGCCATCTATCGGGATTTGGTGGTGCTGCCAAAAGGCAGGGTTAGGGTGACTTATTGGTCGGGTATAGAGGAAACCACTACGGTAAGGCAACTCCAAATGCACGAGATTAACAGAAGTGGATAGAAAAGCTAGAATAATGAAAAAAGCTGGAATGACGAAAGTTGTTCCAGCTTTTTTGGTTTATTTTCCTTTATTTTTCCCCAATATTTAACATTTAACACTTGAAAAACACATTCTTTCAGAATTATTTGTTACCTTTGCAGTCGCTTAGAAGCATTTAAACAAATAACGTTATAACAATTTTTATGAACTTTACACTATTTATCACCGTTTTGCTGACGGCTGTAACACTGGTGGTGGCTGCTTACGTCATCGCTAAGCTTATCGGTCCGCGTTCATACAATCCGGTTAAGGGTGAACCTTTCGAGTGTGGTATTCCGACTCGTGGCAGCTCCTGGTTGCCATCCCACATCGGCTACTATCTCTTCGCCATCCTTTTCTTGATGTTTGACATTGAGACCGTGCTGCTTTACCCATGGGCAGTCGTAGTTAAGCAGTTTGGACCTATGGCTCTCGTGAGCATCGGGTTCTTCTTGTTGGTATTGGTATTTGGCCTGGCTTACGCTTGGCGGAAAGGAGCATTGGAATGGAAGTAAACAAAAGAGCCTCTATCAAGAGTATTCCTTACGACGAGTTTAAGGACAACGACACCCTCGAGAAGATTGCGCAAGAGCTCAACGAGGGTGGTGCGAATGTGGTAGTTGGTTCGCTCGACGCCGCTATCAACTGGGGACGTAGCAACTCTCTCTGGTCTCTGACCTTCGGTACCTCTTGCTGTGGTATCGAGTTCATGGCCGTGGGTTGTGCCCGCTACGACTTCTCACGTTTCGGTTTCGAGGTAACACGTAACTCTCCACGCCAGGCGGACTTGATCATGTGCGCCGGTACTATCACCAACAAGATGGCGCCTGTGTTCAAGCGTTTGTATGATGAAATGGCTGAGCCTAAATATGTAGTGGCTGTCGGCGGTTGCACCATCTCGGGTGGTCCGTTCAAGAAGAGCTACAACGTAGTTCGTGGTATCAGCGAGTTGGTTCCTGTGGATGTGTATATCCCTGGATGTCCTCCACGCCCAGAGGCTATCCTTTACGGTATGATGCAGTTGCAGCGTAAGGTAAAGGTAGAGAAGTTCTTCGGTGGTGCCAACCACAAGATGAACAGCGAGGAGAAGGAGCTGAGTATGAGCAAGGGTGGTCTTCATGGCTTGAGCAATGAGAACCTCTCTGATGCTGAGAAGCTCGGACACAAGGAGCCTATCATCGTAACTGAAGTACCTGAGGATTTCGACCCTCAGAAAGGTCTAACTGATTAATATAATAAGGTATAAGAACATGAAACTGAATAATATTGAATTGAGTTTTGACAATTTCGCCTCAGAAATGGCGAAATTGAAGAACGAGAAGCATTTCGACTACCTTGTTACCATCATCGGTGAGGACTTCGGTGAGGAAGGTCTCGGATGTATCTACATTCTGGAGAACACTCAGAACAATGAGCGCCAGTCCGTGAAGACCATCGCCAAGAAAGTGGATGGCTCTGATGTAATCCCTACGGTAGTGAACCTTTGGAAGGTAGCTGACTTGTTGGAGCGTGAAGTATTCGATTTCGTCGGCATCAAGTTCTTGGGTCACCCAGACATGCGCCGTCTCTTCCTCCGCACCGACTTTCAGGGCTACCCATTGCGCAAGGACTTCGATATGAGCCCTGAGGCCAACAAGTTCCCTTGCACCGACGAGCCTGAGGATGATTTCACCGTGGAATACTCCTTGAGCCAGGATGGTCACTTGGTAGCAACCCAGAAGCGTCGCTTCGACGATGATGACTATGTGGTCAACATCGGTCCTAACCACCCATCTACCCACGGTGTGCTCCGCCTCCAGACCGTTCTCGACGGCGAGACCGTGAAGCGCATCTATCCACACCTCGGTTATATTCACCGTGGTATCGAGAAGATGTGGGAGGGTATGACTTATCCTCAGACCTTGGCTTTGACCGACCGTCTGAACTACCTCTCAGCCATGATGCACCGCCACGCACTCGTAGGCGTCATCGAGGAGGGTATGGGTATCGAACTTTCCGATCGCATCCACTACATCCGTACCATCATGGACGAGCTTCAGCGTATCGACTCCCACTTGCTTTACCTCGGTTGTACCGCACAGGACTTGGGTGCCTTGACAGCATTCCTCTACTGTATGCGCGACCGTGAGCACGTATTGAACGTGATGGAGGAGACCACAGGTGGTCGCTTGATTCAGAACTACTACCGCATCGGTGGTTGCCAGGCTGACATCGACCCTAACTTCGTACAGAACGTGAAGACACTCTGCAAGTATCTCCGTCCAATGATTCAGGAGTACCTCGACGTATTCGGCGACAACGTGATTACTCACAACCGTCTGGAAGGCGTAGGTCCGATGAACTTGGAGGATTGTATCAACTACGCCGTGACGGGTCCTGCCGGCCGTGCGTCTGGTTGGAAGAACGATACTCGTAAGCGTCATCCATACGATATGTACGACAAGGTGGAGTGGAAGGAAATCACCATGACCGGTTGCGACAGTATGGATCGTTACTACTGCCACATCCAGGAGTTGTACCAGAGCCTCGACATCATCGAGCAGCTCATCGACAACATCCCAGCCGGTGACTTCTACATCAAGCAGAAGCCTATCATCAAGGTTCCTGAGGGACAGTGGTACTTCTCCGTAGAGGGAGCCAGCGGTGAGTTTGGTGTCTATCTCGATAGCAAGGGCGACAAGAGTCCTTACCGTATGAAGATGCGTCCGATGGGCTTGTCATTGACAGGTGCGCTCGACCCGATGCTTCGCGGTGAGAAGATTGCCGACTTGATTACCACAGGTGCGGCTATCGACTTCGTCATCCCAGACATCGACCGTTAATATATATAATAAGGTATAAACATTCTCAATAACATAAGAAATGTTTGATTTCAGTATAGTAACAACATTCATCGACAATCTCCTTCGCCAGACATTGGGCTTGGGTGACTTCCTGTCGATTTTGATAGAGTGCGTGCTCATCGGTGTCTGCATTTTGACAGCTTACGCCTTGATAGCCATCGTACTTATCTTTATGGAGCGTAAGGTGTGTGCCTACTTCCAGTGCCGTCTGGGCCCTATGCGTGTAGGTCCTTGGGGTATCTTCCAGGTGTTTGCCGACGTGCTCAAGATGTTGATCAAGGAAATCTTCGCTGTGGATAGAGCCGACAAGTTGCTCTACTACCTGGCGCCATTCCTCGTCATCATCGCCTCTGTGGGTACCTTCTCGTTCCTTCCTTGGAACAAGGGTGCGCATATCCTCGACTTCAACGTGGGTGTGTTCCTCATCACTGCCGTTAGCTCTATCGGCGTGCTGGGTATCTTCCTCGCTGGTTGGGCTTCCAACAACAAGTACTCTGTGGTATCTGCCATGCGTGGTGCCGTACAGATGATCTCTTACGAGATGTCACTCGGCTTGTGCTTGGTTTCTGCTGTCGTACTCACCGGTACCATGCAGATGAGCGGTATCGTGGAGGCACAGAACCACGCTTGGGGCTGCCTCTTGATTCAGGGTCACGTCCCAGCCATCTTGGCTTTCTTGGTATTCCTCGTAGCAGGTAACGCCGAGGCAAACCGTGGTCCTTTCGACTTGGCGGAGGCTGAGAGTGAGTTGACCGCAGGTTACCACACCGAGTATTCAGGTATGGGCTTCGGTTTCTACTACTTGGCTGAGTACCTCAACCTCTTCGTAATCTCTGGTATCGCCACAGCCGTATTCCTCGGTGGTTGGGCTCCTGTCCAGATTGGTGTGGATGCCTTCGACACCGTGATGGGCTACATCCCAGGTATCGTATGGTTCATGGGCAAGACCTTCGCAGTGGTATGGCTCTTGATGTGGGTACGTTGGACCTTCCCTCGTCTCCGTATCGACCAGATTCTGAAGTTGGAGTGGAAGTATCTGATGCCATTGTCATTGGTTATCTTGATCTTGATGACCGTATGCGTATCAATGGGTTGGACCATCGCTTAATCCACAGATCATAAACAGTACACATTATTATAATAATAAGAAAGTATGTCTAACAATTCATATTTCGGCGGTATTGCCGAGGGCTTGAAGACCCTCGCCATCGGTATGAAGACTACCATGAAGGAGTACTTCACACCTAAGAGCACTGAGCAATACCCTGAGAACCGCAAGACTACACTCCACATTTCTCCACGATTCCGTGGTCGCTTGGTCTTTGTTCGCGATGAGAACGAGGCTTACAAGTGTGTGGGCTGTACATTGTGTGAGAAGTCATGCCCTAACGACACCATCAAGATTCAGACCGAGATGGTGGTCGATGAGGAGACTGGCAAGAAGAAGCGTCGCTTGGTCGATTATCAGTACGACCTCGGCGACTGCATGTTCTGCGAGCTCTGCGTCAACGCATGTAACTTCGGTGCAATCAAGTTTGTCAACGATTTCGAGAACGCTGTGTTCGACCGCAACAAGTTGGTGATGCACCTCGACAAGGAGGTATATAAGGGCGGAAGCCTTCCTAACATCATCGACGGTGGCGCACCGCTCGAAATCGGTAAGTTTAACACCAAGACTAAGTAAGGAGGACATTAGACAATGATAACAGCAAATTTATTCATGTTCGTCATCTTGGCTGTAGTCATCCTTGGCTCAGCCATCATGTGCGTAGCTACCAAGCGCATCATGCGTGCGGCAACATTCCTGTTGTTCGTGCTCTTCGGCATCGCTGGCATGTACTTCTTGCTCGACTATACTTATCTGGGTGCCGCTCAGATCAGTGTCTATGCAGGTGGTATCACCATGCTCTACGTTTTCGCCATCCAGTTGGTGTCAAAGCGTACCCTCCAGGGCCTCTTGGAGCATGTGAAGGGTAGCAAGGTCATCGGCCGTGCGCTCGTTTGCCTCGTAGGTTTCGTAACCTTGGCAGTGATCGTCTTGAAGAATCACTTCATTGATATGGCTGCTTCTGTGGCCGACACCGAGGTGCCAATGGACCAGGTGGGTTCTGCACTCGTAGGTGCTGACAAGTATGGCTATGTATTGCCATTCGAGTTTATCTCAGTGTTCTTGTTGGCATGTATCATCGGTGGTATCTTAATTGCAAGAAAGGAGGATAAGAAATGATTCCAGTACAATGTTTCTTCGTGCTCTCAGCACTCTTGTTCTTCATCGGCGTGTATGGCTTCGTTACCCGTCGTAACCTCGTGGCCATGCTCATCTCCATCGAGCTTGTATTGAATGCAGCCGACCTCAACTTCGCTGTGTTCAACCGCATCCTCTTCCCAGGACAGTTGGAAGGTTTCTTCTTCACTTTGTTCTCCATCGGAGTGGCAGCAGCCGAGACAGCCGTAGCATTGGCTATCATTATTAACGTTTACCGCAACTATCACAGTGACCAGGTGAACAGTATTGAAAACATGAAATTCTAAAGTAAGACAATGAATTACAGTTATGCATTTTTGATACTTCTTCTCCCATTCCTGAGCTTCCTGGTTCTGGGACTTGCGGGTATGAAGATGAAAAAGCAGGTAGCAGCTATCATCGGTACCGTATTGATGGGCTGTGTGTTCGCTATGTGTATCTACACCGCATACGAATACTTCTTTGCCGTTGGTCGTGATGCCTCCACAGGCTTGTACCCAACTGTTACCGTATTTAATTTTACTTGGTTGAAGTTTACCGAGTTGCTGACCTTCAACATTGGTTTCCGCCTGAGCCCAATCTCCGTGTTGATGCTCATCGTGATCACCACCGTCAGCTTCATGGTCCACATCTACTCATTCGGCTATATGGCCGAGCGTGACGAGAACTACAAGGTAGAGGGATATGAGAAGGGTATGCAGCGTTTCTACGCTTACTTGAGCCTCTTCACCATGTCTATGTTGGGCTTGGTGGTAGCCACCAACATCTTCCAGATGTACTTGTTCTGGGAGTTGGTAGGTGTCTGCTCTTACTTGCTCATCGGTTTCTACTATCCAAAGCACGCTGCGGTACATGCCAGCAAGAAGGCGTTCATCGTGACTCGTTTCGCCGACCTCTTCTTCTTGATTGGTATTCTCTTCTATAGCTTCTATGTAGGTACCTTCAACTACGACTTGAATGCGCAGCCTGAGCTGAACGGCGCCTTGGCTGGTGCAGCATGGGTGATGCCAACCGCATTGTTCCTCATGTTCATCGGTGGTGCCGGTAAGAGTGCGATGTTCCCATTGCACATTTGGTTGCCAGATGCCATGGAGGGTCCAACTCCAGTATCTGCGTTGATTCATGCCGCTACCATGGTCGTTGCCGGTGTTTATCAGGTGGCTAGCCTCTTCCCAATCTGGGTACACTATGCACCTAACACCCTTCACTACGTGGCTTACATCGCAGCCTTCACTGCATTCTATGCAGCAGCCGTTGCATGTTGCCAGCGCGACATCAAGCGTGGTTTGGCATTCTCTACCATCTCTCAGATTGCCTACATGCTCGTAGCCCTCGGCGTTTGCTTCGCCGTGGATAACCACGAGGGTGGCTTGGGTTACATGGCAGGTATCTTCCATTTGTTCACCCACGCTATGTTCAAGGCTTTGTTGTTCCTCTGCTCTGGTGCCATCATCGTCATCATCGGCAGCAACTTCAAGGACTACATGGGCGGTCTTCACAAGTACATGCCTATCACCAACATCTGCTTCTTGATCGGTTGTTTGGCTATTGCAGGTATTCCTCCATTCGCAGGCTTCTGGTCTAAGGATGAGATTATCTCAGCTTGCTTCCAGTTCTCACCATTCATGGGTTGGTTCATGACAGTGGTTGCTGGTATGACAGCCTTCTATATGTTCCGTCTCTACTACGTAATCTTCTGGGGACAGAGCTACTACGAGCTCGATCCTGAGCATCGTCGCAAGCCACAGGAGGTTCCGTTCGTGATGTGGGGTCCATTGGTATTCCTCGCAGCCATCTCAGTAGTATGCGGTTTGATTCCATTCGGACACTTCGTATCTGCCACAGGTCAGAGCTACGACATCCATATCGACATGAGCGTGGCAACAACATCAGTTATCGTGGCTCTCATCGGTATCGGTTTGGCTACCTACATGTACGCTCCTAAGAAGACACCTCTTGCCGACGCTTTGGCTAAGAAGATGCCTAAGTTGCATAAGGCAGCCTTGAATCGTTTCTACATCGACGACGCATGGCAGTTCTTCACCCACAAGATTGTGTTCGGTTGCTTCTCAAAGCCAATCGCATGGTTCGACCGTCGTGTCATCGATGGCACCTTCAACTTCATGGCTTGGGGCACACAGGAGGCAGGCGAGACTATCCGTCCATGGCAGAGCGGCGACGTACGCAGCTATGCTATCTGGTTCCTCACAGGTACCGTGGCATTGACCCTCGTGTTGCTCGCTGTTCTTTAATCAAAGTCTCACAATTAAGTAAATAGAAAAGAAATGAATTTAAGTTTATTCGTCATAGTACCACTCCTGATGCTGCTCGGTCTCTGGTTGAGCCGCAACGACAAGCAGGTACGTGGTGTGATGGTAGTTGGTGCCACCGCCTTGGTAGCCCTCTCCGTCTATTTGGTGTTTGCATTTCTCGACGCTCGTGAGACAATGCCAGCCGACCAATATCCTATGCTCTTCACCTACAGCGTGCCTTGGTTTGAGCCATTGCACATCAACTACAGCCTCGGCGTAGATGGTATCTCTGTAGTGATGTTGCTCTTGACTTCCATCATCGTGTTCACAGGTACATTCGCCTCTTGGCAGATGGAGCCTATGAAGAAGGAGTACTTCCTCTGGTTCACCCTCTTGAGCATCGGTGTGTATGGCTTCTTCATCTCAGTGGATATGTTCACCATGTTCATGTTCTACGAGGTAGCCCTCATCCCTATGTACCTCTTGATTGGTGTATGGGGTAGTGGTGCGAAGGAGTATTCAGCCATGAAGCTTACCTTGATGTTGATGGGTGGTTCCGCCCTCTTGATTATTGGTATCTTGGGTATCTACTTCTATAGTGGCGCCCAGACTTTCGAAATCTTGGACATCGCCCACCATACCAACGGTGCTCATGCCATCCCAGAGAGCGTACAGAACGTGTTCTTCCCATTGCTCTTCATCGGATTCGGTATCCTTGGAGCTTTGTTCCCATTCCACACATGGTCTCCTGATGGTCACGCAAGTGCGCCAACAGCCGTGTCTATGTTGCACGCCGGTGTATTGATGAAGCTCGGTGGTTACGGTTGCTTCCGTATCGCCATGTTCCTCTTGCCAGCCGCTACCCACGGATTCTGGATCAAGGTGTTCTTGGTATTGACCACCATCTCTATCGTGTATGGTGCTTTGTCAGCTTGTGTACAGACCGACTTGAAGTACATCAACGCTTACTCATCAGTTTCTCACTGTGGTATGGTGCTCTTCGCTCTCTGTATGATGACCCAGACAGCAGCTACAGGTGCTATCCTCCAGATGTTGTCTCACGGTTTGATGACCGCCCTCTTCTTCGCCGTTATCGGTATGATCTATCACCAGGCAGGTACCCGTGACGTACGCTACTTGGGTGGATTGATGAAGATTATCCCATTCCTCTCTGTAGGTTATGCAGTGGCAGGTCTCGCCAACCTCGGTTTGCCAGGCTTCTCAGGTTTCGTAGCCGAGATGACCATCTTCGTAGGTTCCTTCCAGAACGCAGATATGTTCCACCGTGTATGTACTATCATCGCATGTACCTCAATCGTTATCACAGCGGTATATATCTTGCGTTGCGTAGGTAAGATCTTGTATCAGAAGGTTCCAAATCCAAAGTTGGAGCAGCTTCACGATGCTACATGGGACGAACGTATCGCCGTAGCAGGCTTGATCTTCTGTGTTGCTGGTCTCGGTATGTTCCCACTCTGGGCAGAGGACATCATCATGGATGCCGTAGGTCCTATCTTTAGTGTAATTAATATGTAATAAATATCAGAAGAAATGGATTACAGTCAATTTTTAAATATGATTCCAGAGGCTACCTTGATGGCAGTCCTGCTTATCACTTTCATAGCTGACTTCTGCAGCTCCAAGAGTGCAGACCGTAAGTGGTTCAATCCTCTGGTATGCCTCTTGATGGTGGCTCACATCGTCATCAACATTTTCCCTACCGCACAGGCAGAGGCTTTCGGCGGCATGTACACCACGGGTCCTGCCATCGGTGTCATCAAGACCGTCTTGGCGCTCGGTACCCTCATCGTCCTCGTTCAGGCGAAGGAGTGGTTGAGCCGCAAGGACACCGCCTTCAAGGAGGGTGAGTTCTATCTGCTCACCATCTCTACTTTGCTCGGTATGAACATGATGGTTAGTGCTAACCACTTCCTCTTGTTCTTCTTGGGATTGGAGATGGCTTCCGTGCCAATGGCTTGCCTCGTGGCATTCGATAAGTATCGTCATCACTCAGCAGAGGCTGGTGCCAAGTTCATCCTTACCGCTACATTCTCTAGTGGCGTGATGATTTATGGTATCTCTTTGCTCTATGCCGCTTGTGGTACCTTGTACTTCGGCGACGTGGCTAAGGTGATTACAGCTTCTCCATTGACCATCGCTGGTATGGTGTTCTTCTTCAGTGGCTTGGGCTTCAAGATTTCCTTGGTTCCATTCCACTTCTGGACAGCCGATTCTTATCAGGGTGCTCCTACCACTGTCACAGGTTATCTCTCAGTGGTATCTAAGGGCGCTGCCGCATTCACCCTCTGCGCTATCTTGATGAAGGTGTTTGCCCCAATGGTAGAGTACTGGACCATCCTCCTTTACATCGTCATCGTGCTTTCCATCACCATCGCCAACCTCTTCGCCATCCGTCAGAGCGACTTGAAGCGTTTCATGGCATTCTCTTCTATCTCTCAGGCAGGCTACATCATGTTGGCAGTGGTTGGCAACTCTGCGATGAGCGTGACCGCCTTGACATACTACGTGCTCATCTACGTGGTAGCCAACATGAGCGTCTTCACCATCATCTCAGCAGTAGAGGAGCATAACAATGGTACTGTACAGATGGACAGCTACAATGGTCTTTACAAGACAAATCCACGTTTGGCTTTCTTGATGACCTTGGCATTGTTCTCTCTGGGTGGTATTCCTCCATTCGCAGGTATGTTCTCTAAGTTCTTCGTGTTCATGGCAGCCGTGGGTACACACGACATCCATACCACACTTGGCGCTTGGGCATACGGCGTGGTATTCATCGCCTTGGTCAACACGGTTATCAGCTTGTACTACTACTTGCTCATCGTGAAGGCTATGTTTATCAAGCACAACGACAACCCATTGCCAACCTTCCAGAGCGCTTGCTCAACCAAGTTGGCTTTGGCTATCTGCACCGTAGGCATCGTAGCATTCGGTGTTTGCTCTTTCGTCTTCGACTGGATTTCAGTTGCAGCGAATGCGTAAACATTTACTAGTTTGCCTCAATGGCAATGAATGCAAACCCTTTTTGGTTTCGGCGGATTTGCAATCCGCCGCATCCTATGGCAAGAATGAAATAGGGGATTTGTAATCCCCAACTCCATAAAAATCCCAGCAATCTTGATGATTGTTGGGATTTTTTTTTGTAGTGTCCTCGATTTGCTGTACCTTTGCACCCGAATTGAGCATAAAGCGTTAAATTAAACATTACATAATAAATATTAAACATTAAATAATATCAATGGATAAGTTACCAATGAATGACGTGCCGATGCTGGTAAGTGCCATCAACTTCCTGCTTCGTGACCACGAGTTTGAGACATTAGACGAGATTTGCTACCACTTCAATGTAGATAGAAAAGAGTTGGAGGAAAAGATGGCCTCTCAGGGTTTTGAGTGGTCGGAAGAACAGAAAAAGTTCTGGTAGAATGGAAAGAATGAAGCGACCTTTGTGGAAGTCGGTACAAGACTATGTGCTGATAGCCATCGGAATGATTTCCTACGCTATCGGTTGGAATGTGTTCCTCTTGCCAACCAATGTTACGGCTAGTGGATTACCTGGTATTTCCTCTATTATCTATTGGGCTACCGGATGCCCTGTGCAGGTACCTTATTTTATTGTGAATGCCTGCCTCTTATTGGCGGCTCTCAAGATTTTGGGAGCCAAGTTTTGCATCAAGACTGTGTATGCCGTTATTGTGGTGACGATTCTTACGTCCGTGTTCTCGTCTACCTCTTTGGGACAAGACCATTTGCTGCAAGACCAACCGCTTTGGGCGGCAATCCTTGGTGCCATCTTCTGTGGATGCGGCATCGGATTGGGATTCTCTTGTGGTGGTAGTACGGGTGGTACCGATATTGTGGCTGCCATTGTGAATAAGTACAGGGATGTATCCTTGGGACGAGTCATCATGATATGCGACATCTTTATCATCTCCTCCAGTTATCTGGTGGTGCATGATGTAGAGAAGGTGCTGTATGGCTATGTGGTACTCTGCGTGCAGGCATTCTGTATCGACCAGGTGGTAAACAGTCGCCGAAGAAGCGTGCAGTTCTTCATTATCTCCAAGAAATATGAGGAGATAGGTCGGCGCATCAATACCGATGCCGACAGAGGAGTGACCGTGGTGAATGCCTCTGGCTTCTATTCGGGACAGGATGTCAAGATGCTGTTCGTCTTGGCGAAGCAACGACAGGCTGCCACGATATTCCGACTGATTAGTGAGATTGATCCTCATGCCTTTGTCAGCCAGAGTGCTGTGATTGGTGTTTATGGCGAGGGATTCGACAAGATGAAGTATAAGGTCAAAAAAGAGCATGGAGTGTAAATCTTTTTAAAGCTAAAAAATAGAAAAGGCTGTTTTGCAGTAAAAACTAGCAAAACAGCCTTTTTTGTTTGTGGATTATAACTTATTTCTTTTGCTTCTTCAAAATGTCGGCAAGAAACTTGTAGGTATATCCATTTTTAGCCTTGACCATATCCTCTGGTGTTCCTGCGAAGAGGAGCTCACCGCCACCACGTCCGCCTTCGGGACCCATGTCGATAAGCCAGTCGGCAAGCTTGATAACGTCGAGGTTGTGCTCGATGATGATGACCGTATTGCCTTTATCTACCAGTTTCTGTAGCACATCCATCAGGATGCGGATGTCCTCGAAGTGAAGACCTGTGGTTGGCTCGTCGAGGATGTAGAGCGTCTTGCCTGTATCTTTCTTGCTCAGTTCGGTGGCGAGCTTTACTCGCTGACTCTCGCCGCCGGAGAGGGTGGTGGAGCTTTGTCCCAACTTAATATATCCGAGACCCACGCTCTGCAAAGCCTTGATCTTGCCCAGTATCTGTGGCACATTCTCGAAGAACTCCACAGCTTGGTTGATGGTCATATCCAAGACGTCGGCGATACTCTTACCCTTATAGCGTACCTCCAGGGTCTCACGGTTGTATCGCTTGCCGTGACAAACCTCGCAAGGCACGTAGACATCAGGCAGGAAATTCATCTCGATGGTCTTGTAGCCGTTGCCCTTGCATTCCTCGCAGCGTCCGCCCCTCACGTTGAAGGAGAAGCGACCTGGCTTGTAGCCACGAATCTTTGCTTCCGGTAAACCAACGAAGAGGTTGCGGATGTCGGAGAACACTCCCGTGTAGGTGGCTGGGTTGCTGCGAGGGGTGCGACCGATAGGACTCTGGTCCACATTCACCACCTTATCAATATTGTCGATGCCCTCGATGCTATCGTAAGGCATCGGTTTCTTCAGCGAGCGATAGAAATGCTGCGAGAGGATGGGTTGCAGGGTCTCGTTGATAAGCGTGGATTTGCCCGAACCGCTCACACCCGTCACCACGATGAGCTTGCCGAGCGGGAACTCCACGTCCACGCCTTTCAGGTTGTTGCCCTTGGCTCCATGGATGGTGATGCTCTTGCCGTTGCCTTCCCGGCGGGTAGAAGGAATCTCTATGGCCATCTCGCCGTTGAGATACTGGGCGGTGATGGTATGGGTCTTCAACATGTCGGCTGGGGTACCTTGGAAAACTACCTCGCCTCCCTTGCGTCCTGCCTTCGGACCGATATCGACAATCCAGTCGGCGGCACGCATCATGTCCTCGTCATGTTCCACCACGATGACGGTATTGCCTAGGTCACGAAGTTCCTTGAGGCTGTTGATGAGCCGTTCGTTGTCACGTTGGTGCAGTCCGATGCTCGGCTCGTCGAGGATGTAGAGCACATTGACGAGTTGGCTGCCAATCTGTGTGGCGAGGCGGATGCGCTGGCTCTCGCCGCCCGAGAGTGAAGCTGACTGACGATTGAGTGATAGATAGTTCAATCCCACATCAAGCAGGAAGTTGACACGTGAGCGTAACTCCTTCACGATTTCGTGAGCCACCTTCGCCTTCATCGCTGGTAGATGCTCCTCCACATGGTCGAGCCAATCGCGCAATTCATCAATATCGAGATTGGCTACCTCGGAGATATTCTTGTCCCAAATCTTGAAGGAGAGCGATTCCTGTTTGAGTCGCTGACCATGGCACATCGGACATTCGATGGTGGAGATAAACTGGTCTGCCCATTTCTTTCCGGCGGCACTCTCGTCATCCTCCATCACTTTTTGCAGATAGTCGATGATGCCATCGTAGGCGCAGAAATAGTCGGTGGAAGTATGCACCTTGTCTTTCGAAATCTTTACGTTTTCGAGTGAGCCATAGAGAATCTCCTGCATTGCATCCTCTGGAATTTCCCGAATAGGAGTTTTCAGGTTGAGGTCGTACTTTTCGAGCAAAGACTCTATCTGCCAGAAAATCATCTGGTTCTTGTATTTTCCGAGTGGCACGATGCCACCCTCGTGGATGCTGAGAGAGTCATCGGGAATCACTTTCTTGAGGTCTATCTGGTTCACCTTTCCCAAACCCTTGCAGTGAGGGCAGGCACCTTCGGGAGAGTTGAAAGAGAACATGTTAGGCGCCGGGTCCTGGTAGGCGATGCCCGTGACTGGGTCCATCAGTCGCTTGGAGAAGTTTTTGCCTTCCTTCTGTCCCTTTTCGATGACCATCACCATGCCGTCGCCTTGTTTCATGGCGGTGGCAACACTCTTACGGATGCGCTCCTCGTCTTCTTCCTTGACAACAAGCTTGTCTACCACGACTTCGATGTTGTGGTTTTTATAGCGGTCAACCTTCATGCCACGCACGATTTCCAGAATCTCACCGTCCACACGGATGTAGAGGTAGCCCTTTCGGAGCATACTGTCGAAGAGTTCACGGTAGTGCCCCTTGCGTTGGCGGACGAGTGGGGCGAGAAGATAGATAGCTTTTCCCTTATATTGACTGAGAATCATGTCGATGACCTGTTCCTCGGTATATTTCACCATCGCCTCGCCGCTGCGGTAGCTGTAGGCGGTTCCGGCACGGGCATAGAGCAAGCGTAGATAATCGTATATCTCGGTGGTGGTGCCCACGGTGGAACGAGGGTTCTTGTTGGTGGTCTTCTGCTCGATGCTGATGACAGGGCTGAGACCTGTAATCTTGTCCACGTCTGGGCGCTCCATGTTGCCTAGGAAGTTGCGGGCGTAAGCCGAGAACGTCTCGATATATCTACGCTGACCTTCGGCAAATATGGTGTCGAAAGCCAGCGAACTCTTGCCCGATCCCGAAAGACCGGTTATCACGGTGAGGGAGTCGCGTGGAATCTCAACGTCGATGTTCTTGAGGTTGTGTACACGTGCTCCCCAAACATTTATCTTCTCTTCTTCGTTCATATTATATTATTGTTATTGTATAGATGAGTTGAGACCGCGGAGCAGATTGACATCCGTCTTGATATTGTAGATTTTGCCGTCGCTTCCCTTTGCCTTGACCAGGCAGAAGTATACTCCCTCTTTTACTGGCTTACCCTTATAGGTGCCGTCCCAGCCTTCAGCCGGATTAGACCATTCGAACAGTTTCTGTCCCCACCTATTAAATATATAGGCGTGGAACTCGCTGATGTTTTGGTAGCCCTCCTTGGGCTGATAGATGTCGTTGATGCCGTCGCCGTTGGGTGAGAATGCGTTCGGCATGAGGAGGCTGCTTTGTGGGGCAGTCTCAGTGTCTTCGCCTTGTGCATCTTGAGCCATGACAGTGGTGGCAAAAAATGCCATCAAAGTGAAAAGTATACTTATTTTTAGTCTCATTTCCCAAATAATTTGTGCAAAGATAATAAAAAGATGAGAGATTTTGGGCTAGATGCAAGATTTTTTGTATTTTTGCAGGTGAAAACTTAAAAAACAGAAGATATGAGACGTAAAATGAGATATTTCTTGCTGTTCATCGGGCTCTTGCTCGGTGCCAGCGTCTTTGCGCAGACTTATAAGTGGCGTGACATCTATACGGTGAAGAAAAAAGATACAGTCTTTGGTATCGCCAATAAATATGGGCTCAGTTTGCCGGAGTTGATGGATGCCAATCCTGAGATGAAACGCGAGGGATATATGTTGCAGAAAGGAGCTACTCTCTTCATTCCTTATGCACAAGGAGAGAAGAATCCAAACAAGGCTACTAATTCAGGCAACAAGAACATCACTACCTTGCCAGCTATTGGTGGTAAACCAGTGGTGACCAGTACTACAGCCGTACAGAGCAATGCTGTGAAGATAGGCGTAATGTTGCCTTTGCACAATGTGGATGGCGATGGAAAGCGTATGGTGGAATATTATCGTGGACTGCTGATGGCTTGCGAGACGTTGAAGCAGCAGGGCATTTCTACCGATGTGCACGCTTGGAACGTGCCAATAGATGCCGACATCCGCACCACCTTGCTACAGGAGGGCGCCAACCAGTGTGACATCATCTTTGGGCCACTCTATACCAAGCAGGTGGCTCCGCTCACAGGGTTCTGCAAGACATATGGCATACGACTTGTGATTCCTTTCTCCATCAGCGGTGACGATGTGGAGCGTAACAAGGAAGTTTTTCAGGTATATCAAAGTCCGGAAACCTTGAACGATGCTTCCATCAAGGCGTTCTTGAAGCGGTTTACCAATGTGCATCCAATCTTCGTAGACTGCAATGACTCCACTTCGCGCAAGGGTGCCTTTACCTTTGGGCTCAGAAAGGAATTGGAGAAACGCAACATCAACTATAGCATCACCAATGTAAACTCTAGTATAGACCAGTTTGCCAAGGCTTTCCTGCCAAGTAAGCAGAATGTCGTAGTCTTGAATACGGGGCGTTCGCCACAGCTCACTCAGGTTCTCAACAAGCTTGATGAGTTTGATGCCAAGTACCCGGGAGCATCCATCTCCTTGTTTGGCTATACAGAGTGGTTGATGTATGCAAAATACAATTTGGAGCGATTCTATAAGTATGATACTTATATCCCTTCCACCTTCTATTATAATGCCAACGCCCCAAAGACCAAAAATCTGGAGCAGCGTTATGAAAAATGGTTCCATCAGCCGATGATGGTGGCTCAGCCTCGATTCGCCATCACGGGTTACGACCATGGCATGTTCTTTATCCAAGGCATCAAGAAATATGGAAAGAATTTCTCTGGTGAGCGCCAACAGGTGAGCTATCAACCCGTGCAAACACCATTGCATTTTGTGAAGACTTCGAAAGGTGGATACAAAAACCAGAGCTTCCAGTTGATACATTACACGTTCAACCATCAGATAGAAGCGGTAAACTACTAGTAAATGAAGATAAATAGAATGAAGAAAAAGATAGAGGCTTTGATGATAGGAATTCTCCTATGTGGGGGCGCGTTGACGGCTCAAGCTCAGATAGGCGAGCATCGCAATGACTTTTCCATCGGTGGAAATGGTGGCTATGTGATGAGTAACGTGAAATTTCAGCCTGATGTGCCACAGAAACAACATGGAGGTTTCTCAGGAGGTTTCTCGATGAGATATGCTTGCGAGAAATATTTCAAGACCATCTGCTCGATATATGCCGAGGTGAACTATTCGCAGGTGGGATGGAAAGAAGACATTCTCGACATCGACAACAATCCCGTTATCATCTCTGAGACCCAACAGCCGATGGCTTACACCCGTACCATCAACTATGTGCAGGTGCCCGTGATGGCACACTTGGCCTGGGGTAGGGAGGTTAGAGGTTTGAACATCTTTGTGAATGCCGGTCCGCAGTTTGGAATCTATCTTGGCGACAAGGCTACCACCAATTTCGATGTGAAGCACATGCCGGGTACAGACAATGACCGAGTGAACAACGTTGTGGCTCAAGACACCATGGCTGTGAAGAACAAGCTTGATTATGGTATAGCAGTCGGTCTTGGAGCGGAATATAGTATTCCTAAGGTAGGGCATTTCTTGTTGGAGGCTCGTTATTATTATGGTCTCGGCAATATCTACGGCTCGTCGAAACGAGATTATTTTGGTACGAGTAACTACAACCAGATAGTGGTGAAACTAGCCTATCTCTTTGACATCACAAGAACAAAAAATGTAAAACGAAAATAAATGAGTACAACAGAAAAAATTCAACAGAAATTGAGCGACTCAGCGTCGGCTCGATGGACAGCCCTCCTCATTGTGAGTGTGACGATGATGTTCGGCTACTTTTTCACTGACGTGATGTCTCCACTGGAGCCTCTCTTGACAGCAGCCAAGGGTAGCGAGAATGGACTAGGACTGGGATGGACATCCGATGAATACGGATTCTTCTCAGGCGCATACGGATATTTCAATGTGTTCCTCTTGCTCCTCTTCTTCGGAGGTTTGATATTGGATAAGTTTGGTATCCGCTTCACGGGTCTTCTCTCTACCTTCTTGATGTTTGGTGGAGCCTTGGTGAAATGGTATGCCGTAGGCCACGACTTTGATGGAACCGTTGCCGTGCCATTCTTCGGAACATATAGTACACAGGTGGTGATTGCCTCGCTGGGTTTTGCTATCTATGGCGTGGGGTGTGAGATTTGTGGTATCACCGTGAGCAAAGTCATCGTAAAATGGTTTACCGGTCATGAATTGGCATTAGCGATGGGTGTGCAGGTAGCTACCGCTCGTTTGGGTACAGCCGCAGCCTTGGGTGCCTCTCTTCCTTTCGCCAAGTCGATGGGTGGTGTGGCTGCCTCTGTAGGTTTGGGCGCGGCCTTGCTTTGTGCTGGTGTACTCGTATATCTCGTATATTGCGTGATGGACAAGAAAGAGGACGCTTCGGCTGCCGCTGTGACAGGCGAACCAGAGGAAGGATTCAAGTTCTCCGACCTCGGTGGCTTGTTCAAGACCACAGGCTTCTGGTATGTGGCATTCCTCTGCCTGATGTTCTATGCAGGCGTGTTCCCATTCTTGAAGTTCGCCACCAAGTTGATGATATTTAAGTATGGTGTGGATGCCGATGTTGCAGGTTTGATTCCAGCGATGTTGCCATTTGGTACCATCTTCCTGACTCCGCTCTTCGGTAGTATCTACGACAAGTATGGCAAGGGAGCCACACTGATGATTATCGGTAGTTGTCTCCTGACCTTGGTACACGTGGTGTTCGCCCTGCCTATCAACTCCTGGGTGCTTGCCATCGTGATGATGCTCATCCTCGGTATCGCCTTCGGATTGGTACCATCAGCGATGTGGCCATCCGTACCAAAGATTATCCCAATGAAACTATTAGGAACTGCATACGCCCTTATCTTCTACATCCAAAACATCGGATTGGCTTTGATTCCTGTATGGATAGGTAAGGTGAACCAGGCGAACACTGCAGCCGACGGTATCATCGACTATACCGAGACGATGACTATCTTCGCAGGCTTCGGTGTCATCGCCATCGTCATCTCCTTCCTCCTCCTGTTGGAAGACAAGCGCAAGGGCTATGGCTTGCAGAAACCTAATGTGAAGAAATAACTAATAATAACCGAAAGATTCCCCTCGGTGAGGGGAACTTTCATAACTTAAAAGAAAGGACACAACCATGAATGCTACACCTGAAACATTGATTAAAGACTATGCTGACCCGATAGAGCAGCAAGAAGTTGACAAGTTTGTATGTTCGGAGATGGGGCGGCAGATACACCGATATATCAAAGGTATGTCGGGTACCAAGCAGGCTATGCTGAAGTTTGAGGAAAGGCTTGCCAGCCTCTCTGTTCCAGAGAAGGAGAAGGCGATAGCCAAGTATATCGACTTGAATCGCAAGGCGTTGGACGGGCTAGACCTAAAGATGATATTGGTTCGCTCTGTAGCCAACTATTGCGATACATTCCAGTATATGCTTGATTTCATCAACGACAAGCGCAAGATGATTCTGTATTATCAGCGCCTTAAAGCAAAATACATACAGTATCATGAAGTATACGAGGAGAATGGAAAGTTTGGCATGAAGGACTATCAGGGCAACATCATGCTCCATCCTGTATATGATTTCTTGCGTACCTGCTACGTCTATAACGACGATTTGAGCATTGTGCCTGTAATAGCAGAGAAGGATGGCAAGATGGGCATCGTCTTGCCAGACGGCAATGACACCGTCGTAGCAGATTTCCTCTATGACGAGATTTGCTTGCGTGATGAATATCCTTATTTCGAGGCTACGTGCGATGGAGTGTCTGGGCTCATCGACAAGAATGGTAATTTCATCCAGCACTCGTGCTAGAAGATTTTATCTGAACACAAAAACAAAAGGCAATCAAGAGTAGGAATAGCTTCCTTCTTGATTGCCTTTTTGGCATCGTTGCCTCTTTGCAACATGCTTTTTTATCTAATTTTCTCTCGTATTTTAGCCTAAGTATTTCATGAGAATCTTAATCTTGCCGCTATCGCGCAGCTTGATGATACTCTTCTCGCGAATCTGTCGCACGCGCTCACGGGTGAGGTTGAACTCGCTACCGATTTCCTCAAGACCCTTCTCATGGCAACCGATTCCATAGCAATAGCAAAGAATCTTGCGCTCACGTTCCTTCAAAACAGAATTCAATACACGCATCAACTCGTTGCTCATAGACTCGAAATCCACTCCCTTGTCGGTACGACTGTCTTCACCAGAAGCCATCACATCAACCATGGCATTGTCATCATCGTCGCTACCGAATGGCGCATCAATGCTCATGTGGTGATTGTCGGCCTTGATGGTTTGGTCGATTTTGCTTTCTTCCATCTTGGTGATTTGAGCGAGTTCTGTGACAGAAGGTTTGCGCTGGTGCTCCTGCTCAAACTTGCTTATCTCGGCACTAATCTTGCTCAAGGCACCAACCTGATTGAGAGGCAAGCGAACAATGCGGCTCTGTTCGGCAATAGCCTGAAGGATGCTTTGGCGAATCCACCATACGGCGTAAGAGATAAACTTAAAACCACGAGTCTCGTCAAACTTTTCTGCGGCCTTTACCAATCCGATGTTACCCTCGTCGATAAGATCGGTGAGCGAGAGACCTTGATGCTGATATTGCTTGGCAACAGATACAACGAATCGAAGGTTGGCCTTTACCAACTTATCCTTGGCACGTTCACCCTCGCGACCGCCTTTGCGAATCTTCTGTGCAAGCTCGATCTCTTCGTCGATAGAGACCATAGGTTCACGGCCAATCTCCACCAAATACTTGTCAAGTGCTTCGCTGGAACGATTGGTTATACTCTTACTAATCTTAAGTTGTCTCATAAATATCCTTTTACCTTTCTATTTTTTTGAAGATTTTTTGTATATACAGAATCCACCATTATGGTTTCGGGCTGCAAAGTTACAAAAAAAATCGCAATAAAGGTGTATTATAAATGAAAAAAATCACGTTGGATTCAAACTTTTTTAGCATTACGATGGCTCTTTGATTGGAAAGTTGCTCTTCTAAAGAAGGTTTTAGAGGCAAAGTGTTGGATATGTGGAATATTTTGCGTACCTTTGCAAGCAAAAATCATAAACAAATTAACAAAATAATATTATGTTTGAGAATCAACCTAAAGGTCTGTGGACCTTAGCTTTGGCGAATACGGGCGAGCGATTCGGTTATTATACCATGCTTGCGGTCTTCGCATTGTTCTTGGGAGAGAACTTCGGCTTTGATGCGGGAACGGCATCGGAGATTTATACCTGGTTCCTCACCGCTGTGTATTTCTTGCCTTTGTTTGGTGGTATGGCTGCCGACAAGTGGGGTTACAACAAGATGGTTGTCATCGGTATCCTCATCATGTTCCTGGGCTACTTTTTCCTTTCCATCCCATTGGGTGGTGGTGCCGTGGCTGTGGCTGCGATGGGAGCCGCCTTGCTCTTGGTGAGCTTGGGTACGGGGTTCTTCAAGGGTAACCTACAGGTGATGGTGGGCGACCTCTACAACGACCCTAAGTATGCGCAGCATCGTGACTCTGGTTTCTCGCTCTTCTATATGGCGATTAACATCGGTGCCCTGTTTGCACCTACTGCTGCCACTACCATTATGGCTTGGGCTCAGAACGACCTCGGCTACACCAAGGCAGACTCTTATCACTTCGCCTTCGCCGTGGCTTGTGTATCAGTCATCGTTTCCATCCTCATCTATTTCTTGGGCAAGAAAACCTATCAGCAGGTATTGTCTTCCGACAAGAAGAAGGAGGGCGAGAAGGCTGAGGAAGTAGAGGAGATGAGTCCTGCTGAGACCAAGGAGCGCATCGTTTGCTTGAGTTTGGTATTCGCTGTGGTTATCTTCTTCTGGATGGCTTTCCATCAGAATGGTTTGACCTTGACTTGGTTTGCCGATGAGTTTACGGCCCGTGAGGCCACTGGCGTAACGGGTATGGAGTTTAATGTATTGAACTTGGTATGGTGCATCTTCATGGTGTTCGGAATCTGCGGTTTGCTCACTGCTCCTAAGGATGCCACAGGCAAGAGCAAGTTGGTCAACTTGGCGCTCATCGTGATACCTGCAGCCATCTTGGGTTATACCTATATGGAGCATGGAAGCGATACCGTAGCCATCGACGCTCCAATCTTCCAGCAGTTCAACCCTTGCTTCGTGGTGGCTTTGACCCCTGTTAGCATCGCCCTCTTTGGTTGGTTGGGTCGCATCGGTAAGGAGCCTAAGGCGCCAGTGAAGATAGGTCTCGGTATGCTTGTGGCTGCTATCGCTTATCTCTTGATGACGGTATCGAGCATCGGTTTGCCAGCAACAGACCATCCTAACCATGTGGCTGACGTGACTCCAAACTTGCTCGTAAGCACCTATCTCATCTTGACTTTCGCCGAGTTGTTGCTTTCACCTATTGGTATTTCATTTGTATCCAAGGTGGCACCTCCAAAGTACAAAGGTATGATTATGGGTGGCTGGTTTGTGGCTACTGCCCTTGGCAATAAGTTGGTTTCTATCCCAGGACACATGTGGGATATGCCATTGCCTGTAGTATGGGGTACATTGATGGTGATCTGCTTGCTCGCGGCTCTCTTCATCTTCTCGATTATCAAGAAGTTGAATCGCGTAAGCTAATAGATTAAAAGACAATAAATAAAAAAGCCTTCCCGGTTTTCCTGGGAAGGCTTTTTTGTTTATATTTTATTATATGCATTTTACTTCTTCAGCCATTTGTCGAGCCATCCGAAGAAGGTGCGCTGCCAGAGAATGCCGTTCTGTGGCTTCAATACCCAGTGGTTCTCGTCAGGGAAGATGAGAAGCTCGGCTGGGATTCCTCTCATGCGGGCTGCATTGAAGGCACCCATGCCCTGGTTGGCGTTGATGCGATAGTCCTTCTCGCCATGGATGCAGAGGATAGGGGTGTCCCACTTGTCGACGAACTTGTGAGGACTGTTCTCGTAAGTCTTCTTGGCATTGTCTGTCTGGTCCTTGTTCCAGTAAGCATCGTCATACTCCCAGTTGGAGAACCAAGCCTCTTCGGTGTCGGTGTACATGCTCTCCAAGTTGAAAGCACCATCGTGAGCGAGGAATGCCTTGAAACGTTTGTCGTGGTGACCGGCGAGATAATAAACTGAGAAACCACCGAAGCTGGCACCTACGCAACCCAAGCGATCCTTATCTACGTATGGCAGATTCTGGGCTGCATCGTCGATGGCAGAGAGGTAATCCTTCATGCACTGACCTGTCCAATCGCCCGATACCTCCTCGTTCCACTCACTTCCGAAGCCAGGGAGACCACGGCGGTTAGGCAATACAACGACATATCCATTGGCTGCCATAATCTGGATGTTCCAGCGATAGCTCCAGAACTGGCTCACAGGGCTCTGAGGACCGCCCTCGCAGAAGAGGAGGGTAGGGTACTTCTTGTTGGCATCGAAATTAGATGGCAACATCACCCAAACCAGCATCTGTTTGCCGTCGGTGGTCTTCACCCATCGCTGCTCGCACTTGCCGAGGTTCAACTGGCTGAGGATATGGTCGTTCTCATGAGAAAGCTGCTCTACCTTGGTGCTCTTGGCGTCCTTGCCTGGGGTAATCATGTAGATGTCGGTAGGGTGGCTCATGCT
>DJSH01000054.1:0-55004 GCA_002440225.1 Candidatus Segatella violae | reverse complement strand
ACGTAGTTCTTCTTGCCTGTGGCAAGGTCGTATACGCAGAGGCGGTTGCGGTCGCTCTCGTATCCATCACGAGCCATGCTCTGCCAAGCGATGTACTTGCCATCGGCGGAGAACTGAGGGTTGGTGTCGTAACCAGGATTGTTCTTTAAGTTCTCTGGGTTGTTGACAGTCTGATGGCGCATGCTCTTGGTGGCGTCAATCTTAGGCTCCACGTAACCAGCCTCCTTGCAGAGGTTCTTGGTCTCGCGCGTACCTATATTATATAGGTAGATGTCGGAGTCGGTGGAGATGGCGTACTGTACACCCTCCTTCTTGCGACAAGTATAGGCGATAGTCTTGCTGTCAGGACTCCAAGCCAACTGCTCGATGCCACCGAATGGAGCCATCGGGCACTCGAAAGGCTCGCCCTTCAAGATGTCCTCGCCCTCGTTGATGGTGCCGTCCTCAGCCACATCGGCTACGAAAGGATGCAGGATGCTCTCCACGTAGTGGTCCCAGTGGCGATAGTTCATGTCGGTTACCAATCTGCCTGTAGCCAACGGCAAATCGGAAGGGTTCTTCTTGATGGTGCCGTTGTAAGGCAACTCCTTGATGAGGATAACCTTCTTGCCGTCGGGAGAGAACTTGAAGCCCTCGATACCCGTCTCGTCCTTGGTGAGTTGTTTGCGGTCGGTGCCGTCTGGGTTCATGCTCCAGAGCTGTCCGCCACGGATGAAGGCAATCTTCTGTCCGCCATTGATCCATGCCGCGTCACTCTCGTTCTTGGCATCGGTGGTGAGTGCCTTCTTGTTTTTGCCATTGGCATCCATCACGAAGAGCATCTGATGGCTCTTGTTTTCTTTTACGCTGTAGTAGCCTACCTGGTAAACAATCTGCTTGCCGTTAGGCGAAGCCTCTGTTGCACCAATTCTTCCCATCGCCCAGAGGGCCTCTGGGGTCATCAAGTGGTTTTCTAGCTTGATGTTGTTCTTTTCAATCATAGTTTGTGCTTCGGTTGAGGTCGCACCCATGGTGAGGGCGGCCGCAGCCAAAATCATTGCTTTAATCATACTTGTTATAGTGTTATTGAATATTTGTTGCAAAGTTACTGCAATTTTTCCATAATACGGCATAAAAGTAACAAAAAGGTGTCGCATTTGTAGGAATGCGACACCTTTTTGTCGTAATCACACTATGTTTTTACTCTTTGCAACCCAACTTTCCGGGAAAATCTCTATCTTTGCAGCAAGAAAATCAAATATATGCCCATATATAGAATTAAGGTGATTTAAATCGTTAGGATGGTTAAAACAAATACTTCATTTACTTTTCTAGGAACCGCCCTCGGGAGTCTTAGTTGTAGGGATACAGTAAAGGCTTTTTGTTCGGAGGGCAGGAATCCGGCAAGAGCATTATTTTGATTGGCTCTTGTCGGATTTCTTATAGGATGGAAATTCTTTTGAAAATTCCTTGTGCCTGATGTCGATATATCGATACTTTTTTGTAATTTTGCAGCCGGTTTTGTTTCTAGGCAAAGCCAAATCGTAAACAACCAAGAAATACAATTCAAGACAATATGAAGATAGGATTTGACAACGAGAAGTATCTGAAGATTCAATCTGAGCATATCAAGGAGCGAATCTCTAAGTTTGACGGAAAGCTTTACCTCGAATTGGGAGGCAAGCTTTTCGACGACCACCACGCCAGCCGTGTCTTGCCAGGTTTCCAACCAGACAGCAAACTGCGCATGTTCCAGAAAATCAGCGATAGCATCGAGATTGTTATCGTGATTAGTGCAGCCGACATTGTAAAGAACAAGAAGCGTGCCGACCTTGGCATCACTTACGATGAAGACGTGCTCCGCCTCCGTGGCGAGTTCCAGAACCGTGGCTTCATGGTGGGTTCCGTTGTCATCACCCATTTCGACGGTCAGCCTGCCGCCATCGCCTTCAAGCAGCGATTGGAGCGTGAGGGCATCAAGACCTACTGCCATTATCTTATCGAGGGCTATCCTCACAATGTGGAGCTGATTGCTTCTGATGAGGGTTTCGGCAAGAACGACTATGTGGAGACCGAGCGTCCATTGGTAATCGTCACAGCCCCTGGTCCTGGTAGCGGCAAGATGGCGGTCTGCCTGAGTCAGCTTTATAATGAGAATAAGCGTGGTGTGCGTGCTGGTTACGCCAAGTTTGAGACTTTCCCTGTTTGGAATCTCCCATTGAAGCACCCTGTCAACATCGCCTACGAGGCAGCCACTGCCGACCTCAACGATGTGAACATGATCGACCCATTTCACTTGGAGGCGTACAATAAGATAGCCATCAACTATAATCGTGACGTTGAAATCTATCCTGTATTGAATGCCTTGTTCGAGGGTATCTATGGTAGCAATCCATATAAGTCGCCTACGGATATGGGTGTGAATATGGTGGGCTTCTGCATCTCGGACGATGAGGCTTGCTGCGAGGCATCTAAGGACGAAATCGTCCGTCGTTATTATGCCGCTACCAACAAGTTGGCGCTTGGTGCTTGCAACGAAGCTGAGATTCAGAAGATTCAGATGCTCTTCAACCAGGCGAAGATTAACACCGATTATCGCAAGGTGACGGTAGCTGCAAAGAACTTCTTGAAGGAGACTGGACATACTTCCTCTGCCATGGAACTAGAGGATGGCACCATCATCTGCGGTCATAGCAGCGAGTTGCTCGGTTGCAGTGCCGCTTTGCTTTTGAACGTGATGAAGCATTTGGCAGGTATCGACCACGAGTTGAAGTTGATTCCTCAGTCGATGATTAAGCCAATCCAACATACTAAGATTAGTTATCTCGGCGGCAAGAATCCTCGCCTTCATACCGATGAGGTGCTCGTAGCTCTCTCTGTTCTCTCGGAAAATGACGAGAACTGCAAGAAGGCTTTGGAGCAGTTGCCTAAGCTCAGAGGTTGCCAAGTACATTGTACGGTGATGTTGAGCGATGTGGACCAGAGGATATTCAAGAAGCTTGGCGTAGGTTTAACTTGCGAGCCTGTGCTGAAGAAGTAAGTTATCTTTGGGTTAGCAGAAGTATATCTGAAAGATAACAGAAGCCTTGGAAGTCTTCGAAATATATAGTAGAAGTCTTTGAGATATATAGTAGAAGTCTTCCAAGGATATAGGTTTTGTTTCCGGAACATATAGTATGTATAACCGCACAACAGCTGTTGTGCGGTTGCACATCAGCTGATATGCAGCTGCACAACACGTGTTGTGCGCTCGTCTATCACGTGTTGTGCATCTGAATCGTTGTAAGCATACGAGTGTTACTGCTATTCCTTGGTGACTGGCATTCCAAGTTTTATCCAGTTGAGGATTCCCCCTTCCATATCGAAAACCTTGAATCCTTGCTTCTGCATCTTTTCGCAAGCTCCATGGCTTCGTCGTCCACTGCGGCAATATATATAATAGGTGTGGGCTTTGTCTAACTGTTTGATGCCAGAATCGAAAGCCTCGGCATTGAGGAAGTCGAGCTGATGGGCGTCAGCCAAATGTCCCTCCTTATATTCGTCAGGTGTTCGAACATCGAGGATAAAAGCTGTGGTATCAGCCTTTGCTTGTTCGATAAATGCTTGAGGCGACAAGACGCTGATTCCATCATCAGATGAAGCTGTTTTTCCAGCCTTTCCAGCTTGTGCGGAGCAGCCTGTAGTGCTGAGACCGATGGCTGCGAGAAGTGATAATAGTATTTTTTTCATTCTTCGTTTTTTTCTTTTTGCGTTATTGTATAATATTTCTGTCTTTGACTCTTAGGGGAGTTAGGGTAGGTCATGGCAAGGCTTTTTCCTAGCTATGTATCGGGGTTTCCTATGATGATAGGACATCTAGACTCAATAAACTCTTTTTATTTGTGCTGAAAGCGGGAACTTCGAACGTGACTTTTCGTTTTTTACAATTTCTTTTTGAGCCAGTTTCTTACAGGTTCATCCCATAGCTTGAGCGATGCCCATGCCACCATCAGGCTGAGGATGATGCTGCAGCAACATACGAATACTATCTGGTCTGCCGTGGCATCAGGATTATTTGCCTTCCATCCGATGCAGAGGGTAAAGATGATAGGCGAATGGGTGATGTAGAGAGGGTAGGAGATGTCGCCCAGCCACTTGCAAAAACCGTGAACTTTGCCAGATACAGTTCCCTTTGCTCCCATATAGACGATGGCAGGAAAGACGAAGAGGATGCAGATAATCTCGTAAACACCATTATAAAGTGGGTGCTCTTGGCTTCCAACGTAAGGTACAAGCAATACTGCGGATAGGCAGAGTGATGCTATCAGAAAACCATGGCGATTGAGCAGGGTGTTAGAAACTTCGGCTGTTTTGGAAGCTGCTTCTGAGGATGCCTCTGATGAAATTGTGGAAGAAATCTTGGAGGTTGCCAAAATGCGAGACATCAGCAATCCTGCGAAAAATGGATAGAGCAAGCGTATCCAACCCAAGAGTACTTGGTCTGGATTCATATCCCATCCACCGATAAATGTTCCCACAGGTTGATAGTCGGGGCGATTGCTCATAATTCCGAAGAAGTCGAAGCCCAATCCCATGCCAATAGTGAGTATCGCAAAGAGGATAACGAGGAGGGTGAGCATGGTCTTGCCTAAATGACGGATGAATAGGGCATAGAGAATATTGGCTAGATACTCAAACCCCAATGTCCAAGAGTTGCCATTGAAAGAATTCACCTCTCCCCAACCTCTAACATCAAACATCTTGGGTACTGGTATCAAGGTAATGGCAAACACAAAACTAATCAAGATGGTTGGCCAGTGTGATTGCATGATTTGTGGTAATCCAGAACCTCCGCCGAAGTAAAACATCAGCAGACCAAAGAACATACCGAAGAGGAGCATCGGATGCAGACGGATGAGACGGCGCTTGAAAAAGCCGCCCAATGTCATACCATTGGGATTGGCTGCACTTTTCCAACGGTCATCGTAGGCATATCCCACAACAAAGCCCGACAAGATGAAAAAGAAATCTACTGCCAGATAGCCATGAAAGCTAGTGATTCCAGGACCGAATTCCTCGAAATGATGATAGATAAGGACAATGATTGCCGCCACACCGCGAAGTCCATCTAGTATTTCGTATCGTGGCTTGGATGAAAGATTGTTCATCATGATTTTCTAAAGTTTTTGGTAATTGATAGTTGTTTGTGTTATGATTTCTTTTCGATTATAAAAAAACAGCATGGATATGAGTCTCTCATGTCCATGCTGTTTTTTGTATTTGTCTATCTAGAAATGTTTAATTTCTGAATTTACTTTCCAAGATTCTTTTTCTTCTCTTCCAGTTCCGCTCTCTTGCGGTTCATCTCTTCCTGCTGTTGGCGCTGCAACTCCTGGAGGGCTTGCATGCGAGCCATGAAGTTGTTGGCCTTCTTAGGGTTGTTCTTGTTCTCCTGGTAGCGCTTCTCCAAGATGGCGAGGAGCTTCTCGTCGTTGGTGGTCTTGCGCAGTGTCCACATGATGGCGGCACTGAAGAACAATGAGATGAAGTAGTAGAAGTTCAAACCTGCCGAGTAATCGTTGAACATGAAGAAGAACATCACTGGCATGAGGAACATCATCCACTGCATCATCTTCATCTGCTCAGCCTGCTGACCCACCATCTGGTCTCTCTGCTGGCGCATGGTCATCCAAGAGTAGAGGAGGTTTGCCACACAGAAGAGAATACAGGTCAAACTCAAGTGGTCGCCAATCAACCAGATGTTGGTGTTCCACTCGAAGATTGGGTCGTATGTACTCAAGTCGTTCATCCAGAGGAAGTGCTCGCCACGGAGCTGGATGGCATTAGGCACGAAGTTGAACATCGCAACCCATACAGGCATCTGAATCAACATAGGGATACAGCCTGACAATGGACTCACGCCATACTTGGCATACTCTGCCATCATCGCCTGCTGCTTCTGCATCTGGTCCTCAGGCTTGTTGTACTGGGCGGTAGCTGCGTCGAGCTTTGGTTTCAGTACACGCATCTTCGCGCTGCTCATGTAGCTCTTCTTTACCATAGGGTAGGTGATGAGCTTCAAGAGGAGGGTGATGAGGATAAGCACGATACCCATAGGGAAGATCTTGCTCAACCAGTCGAACACGTAGAGGGTGAAGAATCGGTTGATCCAGCGGATGATAGGCCATCCCAGGTATACGAGCTTCTGGAACTCCAAGTTCTTGCCAAAGGTGCTTTCCTTCTCGGTGTTCTTCAGAATCTGGAAGTCGTTAGGACCATAATAGAACTCAAACTCAGATGCCTTCTTACCTGTTGGGTCGAAGGCGGTCTTCATCTTTGCCTGGAACTGCTTCAGGTAGCCTGAACCCTTCTCCTGTGGTACGGATGTCATGTAGGAGTCCTGGTCGAAGTTATCCTTCGATACCATGATGGCAGAGAAGAACTGGTTCTTGAACGATACCCAGTCGATGGCATCCTCAATCTTCTCGTCTCTCTTCTCGCCGCTCTCGCTGAGGTGGTCGGTTCCACCGTCGGCATTGTGATAGGTGAGGGTGGTGTAGCGGTTCTCAAACATGAATCCGCGTTCCTGCTGGCGCGCCTTGTCGCTCCAGTCCACATCCATCTTATTATAATTAGGTGAGAAGAGCCCTGCCATACCCTGAGCCTGGAAGCTCATGTGCAACATGTAGTCCTTGCCCAATGTATAGGTCATGGTGAGAGTCTTGCCCTCGCCAGCCACGGCTGTCATGGTGACGGTAGAGTCGGTCACGTTGCTTGGCGTGAAGTAGAGGTCGCTGGTGATGATGTTCGCCTCCTTAGCCTCCAGCATGAACTGGAGCTGCTGGTCGGCGCCATCGAAGAGCGTCAAGTCCTTGGTGTCGGCGGAGCCATCTTTAACCTTGATGTTGTGCCCCACGTAACCCTTGATGACTGCCTTCTCGACAGTACCACCCTTGGTGTTGAGGGTCAATTCTACCTTCTCGTTATGGAGTGTGATTTTCTGAGCCTGACCCTTGAGTGCCGAATAGAATAGGGCGGTTGAGTCAGCCTCAATCTTAGCTTTGGCATCGGCCTGGCGCTTATCAGCGGCAGCCTTGCTGGCCTTTTCCATCTCGGCATGCTTAGCCTTGGCGATGGAGTCCTGAACGAATGCCGCTCTCTGCTCTTCCTTCGAAGGCTGAGAATACCAGCTGAAACCTATCAGCACTACGGCAATCAGGAGGAAACCGATAATGTTGTTCTTATTCATTATTATTTTTTATTGTTTATTGCAGTCTTTACGAAGTCCACGAACAGTGGGTGTGGCTTCAGCACGGTGCTCTGGTACTCTGGGTGATACTGTGTACCGATGTACCACTTCAGT
Source organism: Candidatus Segatella violae (assembly GCA_002440225.1). GTDB lineage: Bacteria > Bacteroidota > Bacteroidia > Bacteroidales > Bacteroidaceae > Prevotella > Prevotella violae. The sequence continues at coordinate 47,683 of DJSH01000054.1, read as the reverse complement.
CCTGGCACCTCTACCACCTCTACCAAGTCGCTCTCTGGGTTGCGGCCCACGCACATCATGCCGTTCTTCTCAAACTCCTGCTGGAACTCGTTGTTGAACTCATAGCGATGGCGATGGCGCTCCTGGATGTGCTCCTTCTTATAGATGTTGAAGACACGTGAACCCTGCTTCAATACGCACTCATAAGCGCCGAGACGCATGGTGCCACCCATGTTGGAGATGTTCTTCTGCTCCTCCATGATGTCGATGACGTTGTGTGGAGTCTTCTCGTCCATCTCGCGAGAGTTGGCGTCCTTGTATCCTATCACGTTGCGGGCGAACTCGATGACCATCATCTGCATACCGAGGCAGATACCGAAGGTAGGGATGTCGTGGGTGCGGGTGTAGTGGGCAGCGATAATCTTGCCCTCGATGCCACGCTGGCCGAATCCTGGGCAGATGACGATACCGTCCTGACCTTTCAGCTGCTCAGCCACGTTGTCCTCGGTGAGGTATTCAGAGTTGATGAAGGTAATCTTCACCTTGTGGTCGTTGTATGTTCCGGCGTGAGAGAGGCTCTCGCGGATACTCTTGTAAGCATCCTGCAAGTCGTACTTGCCCACGAGACCGATGTTCACCACCTCGGTAGCCTTGTTGCGGCGGTCGAGGAAGGCACGCCAAGGACCGAGAGCAGGCTTTTCGCCGATAGGCTCGCCCATCTTCTTGAGGATGGCGGTGTCGAGACCTTGGTTCTGCATGTTGACAGGTACCTCGTAGATGCTAGGCAGGTCTTCGCTCTGGATGACGCAATCCAAGTCTACGTTACAGAAGTTGGCCACCTTCTTCAAGATGCCCTCTTCGAGGTGCTTCTCGGTGCGGAGGATAAGCACATCTGGCTGGATACCCACGCTCTGCAACTCCTTCACGGAGTGCTGGGTAGGCTTGGTTTTCAACTCGCCTGCAGCCTTGAGGTAAGGCACGTAGGTGAGGTGAACGTTCACTGCGTTCTTGCCAAGTTCCCACTTCAACTGTCGGATGGCCTCCATGTAAGGGGCGCTCTCGATGTCGCCGATGGTACCACCAATCTCGGTGATGACGAAGTCGTAGTGATATTTCTGACCGAGCAACTTCACGTTGCGCTTGATCTCGTCGGTGATGTGAGGCACCACCTGGATAGTCTTGCCGAGATAGTCGCCACGGCGCTCCTTGTCGATTACTGCCTTATAGATACGACCCGTTGTGAGCGAGTTGGCCTTCGTGGTCTGTATGCCAGTGAAGCGCTCGTAGTGACCGAGGTCGAGGTCGGTCTCCATACCGTCCACCGTAACATAGCACTCACCGTGCTCGTAAGGGTTCAATGTACCCGGGTCGATGTTGATGTATGGGTCAAACTTTTGAATAGTAATGTTGTAGCCCCTGGCTTGCAGAAGCTTACCGATGGAAGAAGAGATGATTCCTTTTCCCAAAGAGGAAACCACACCACCGGTAACGAAGATGTACTTTGTTTCAGCCACGATGTATATATTTTAAATTAGAATAATTTGGGTGCAAAGTTAGCTATTTTTTATGAAATAGCCAAAATTATTGGAAAATATGGGTATGATTTATGAATTATTTATTACCTTTGTGCCCAAAATGTTAATATAAGGTATGAAAATAAGAATAGGACTACTCATTTTTGCGTTTCTTGCGACGTGTGCTTCTGCCCCCGCGCAGCATGCATATAAGAGAGGAGGAAAGGATGGAGTGATTTCGAAACAACTGGTGGCGAACTATGCCGACTCGCTGCAACAGGTGCGCCATCGTCTCGATTCCCTCAAGGTGGAGTCGGGCGACAGCCGATATGCGCAGCTCTTCACGCCACTCACTTTCTATCATGCGCCTGCCAACCAGCTCTTGCGTCTCAATCCGCAGCAGGAGGCTACCGACTCGTTGGGTACAATGCTCGACCGAACGCTCATAAATATATATTTGAAGCGTCCCGACTTGGTGCGCGATACCGAGACTCATCTCAGGGAGGTGGGGGCTCCGCTCGCAACCCAGGGCAAACCCAAGAAAAACCATACGGACATCGTAAAGGAGGTGGCTCCGAAGGCGATAGAGCCGGATGCCGTTCCGATGGACATCGTCATCACCCGTCCTAATTTCTGGACCATCGGCGGTGATTACTTTCTTCAGTTCTTGCAAAACTATGTGTCGAGCAACTGGTACAAAGGAGGCGAGAGCAACTACTCGGTGCTGGGACGGCTTACGATGATGGCCAACTACAACAACAAGCAGAAGGTGAAATGGGAAAACAAGTTGGAGCTCCGCTTGGGCTATCAAACATCGAAGGGTGACTCGGTGCATACGCTGAAGACTTCCGACGACCTCATCCGCTACACGAGCAAGTTGGGCTTGCAGGCCACCAAGAAATGGTACTACACCATCCAGATGGTGGCGCAGACGCAGTTTGCCCATGGCTATAAGAGCAACGACAAGAAGGTGTATTCCGATTTCTTCTCGCCATTCAACCTCAACCTCTCTGTCGGTATGGATTATACCGTGGATTGGCTCGACCACAAGTTGATGGGTAGTGCCCATCTGGCTCCTTTGGCGTTCAACTGGAAATATGTGGGGCGTGAGGAACTCGCCACGAGATATGGTCTCGACGAGGGCAAGCACGGCATGACCGACTATGGTTCGGAATGTACGTTCGACTTGGCTTGGCAGATAGCCGAGAACATCAAGTGGAAGACTCGCCTCTGGGGATATACCACTTACAAGCGTGCTGAGATAGAGTGGGAGAACACAATCACCTTCCAGTTCAATCGCTACATCTCCACCAACCTCTTCCTCTATCCTCGTTTTGATGACGGAGCTAAGAGAGATGATGGCGACAGCTACTGGCAGTTCAAGGAGTTTATGTCAATAGGATTTTCTTACTCTTTCTAATTGATGAGTGAAGAATTCGATTGCTATAAAATATAAAGGCTCGTTCCTGATGTGGAGCGAGCCTTTTTTTTCTCTATTTGTTGTATGAAAGATAAATCTTTCTTACGAAATCCTATTAGAATCGGAAGCAGACCTCGGCATCTGCCATCGAATAATTGTGCTTGGCGAGCGTGCGGTCGTTGACGAGCGCATACTCGGTGAGGATGGTGAATCGCTTGCCGATGTGGAAGTTGAAACCAGCCTCGTACTGGGTCTTCATCATATCTGTCTTGCCGTTAGGCTGATACATGTCGTAGCGAGCCTTGAAGTCTATCTTGTTTCCCTTTTTCAGGTCGGCGATAGGGGCGATGACGAGGCCATAGACACCCTGTGCCTTGTTGCCGATACTTTCGTTCAGGCTGCAATCCTTCGAGTTGGCGTCGCCATGGTTGGTGAGGCTCTTGGCGAATGCCATACCTGTAGAGTGGATGTACTCCGAACGAACTGTCCAACCATCCTTCTTGTATTCGAACGAGAAGGCGTAACGATTCTGGTTGAGCTTGCGAACTTCGTTTTTGTGCTCTATCTCCTTTGTCGCTCCTGGCGAAACATCAGAAGTTGGGTCGGTTACGGTCTCAGTCCAGTTTCCTTTTCTAGCATAAGAACCTGTCCATCCGAAGGCTCCGATGCGCATGCCGGCGATAGGCATGAACCATACGCCACCGATGACGTTCTTCTGCTGGTCAACGTCCTTGGTGTTGATGCCCTGTCCGTTGAATACACCAATCTGATAGTGCAGGAGGTTGCGACCGTTGGCGTTTTTGAGGAAGTCGCCCTGGAACTGTAAACCGATGTCACGACCATTGGAGGCGTGTTCGCCAGCACGATCGCTGAAACCTGCCAACTTGCTCACGTTCTGAGAGTAAGCCATGAAGCCCTGGTCGATAGGGTTCATCGGATTCTCGAAGGTGAATGGGTTCTTGAACTGACCAATCTTCACCTTGAAGAAGCTGTACTTCTGCCATTCGGCGAAGAGGTCTACCATCCTTGGGCTGGAACCGAGGTTGGAGGTGTTGCCGTTGAACTGGAGCTGGGTTTTCCAGTAGAAGTCCTTGGCGATGCGGCCTTCCAGGGAGATACGTCCCATTCTTACATTAAAGGAGTTGCTTTCGGCTCCTTTCTGCCAACTAGCTTGGTACTGCAACATGCCGTAACCCGACAGCTTCACGTCGCTGAGCCATGAAGGCAATTCGATGACTTGTTTCTTTTGGGCGCTGGCTGATACGGCGGTCAAAGCCATGAGCGCCATGATGATTCCTTTTTTCATCTTTCTATTTTGTTTTTAGGTTCAATCCTTTTTGGCGGCAAGTTCTTCTGGAGTCAAGTCCTCGGCTTTGGCGGCTTCGAGAGCAAGCTTCTCCGCTTCCTTGGCGGCCTTTGCCTCGGCGATGGCTTTCTCTCTTTCCTTGCGCTCTTTCAGCTTCTGCTTGATGTCGGCATCGCTGCGCTTTTCGAGCAGCACCACGTTCTCCACGTGTGGGGTATGAGGGAACATATCGACAGGCTGTACGGCTGCTACTTTGTAATAGTCGTCCATCAACTGGAGGTCGCGTGCCTGTGTGGCAGGGTTGCAGCTTACATAGACGATGCGCTTAGGGGCAGCGTTCAAGATAACCTTGATGACGTCTGGGTGCATGCCGGCACGTGGTGGGTCGGTGATGATGACATCTGGACGACCATGCTGGGCGATGAAGTCGTTGGTCAGGATGTCCTTCATGTCGCCTGCGTAGAAGAGGGTGTTCATGATGTTGTTCACCTCAGAGTTGACCTTGGCATCCTCGATGGCCTCTGGTACGTATTCGATACCGATTACCTTCTTTGCCTTGTGAGCCACAAAGTTGGCGATGGTTCCCGTACCTGTATAGAGGTCGTAAACCAACTCCTCGCCAGTAAGGTTGGCAAACTCGCGAGCCACGCAGTAGAGGTGGTAAGCCTGCTCGGTGTTGGTCTGGTAGAAACTCTTCGGACCTACCTTGAAACGCAAGTCTTCCATCAGTTCGAAGATGTGGTCGTTGCCCTTGAAAAGGCTGAGCTCCAAGTCGTTGAACGTATCGTTGCCCTTCTGGTTGTTCACATACATGAGCGATGTAATCTGCGGGAACTTATCAGCTACCTGCTGCATCAGTTCCTGCGCTCTCTGCTCGTCGCCCTCCTCATCGTAGTGGAACTGGAACACGAGCATCCACTCGCCTGTGTTGGAGTTGCGAATCATCATGTCTCTCAACAGTCCATGCTGCTCACGCAGGTCGTAGAATGTATAGTCGTGAGAATCAGCGTAATCGAACACGAAGTTGCGAATCTCGTTACAGAGGTCATCCATCAGCCAGCACTTCTTGATAGGATAAATCTTGTCGAAGGCACCGGTGATGTGGAAGCCGATGGCGTTCTGTGCGTGGCGCTCCTTGAGCGAGCCGATGGTGTCGTCCTCCTTCTTTGGGAGGGCTGCGATTTCCTCGGCGGTGAACCAACGCTTGTTGCTGCATCCGAACTCAATCTTGTTGCGATATTCCTTGGTCTTCACGCTGCCCATGATAGGGCGGAACTCGGGCAACTCAATCTTTCCGATGCGGGTGAGCTGGTCTTCCACCTGCTTCTGCTTCGCCTTGATCTGCTCGGCATAAGGCAGGTTCTGCCACTTGCAACCGCCGCAGATGCCGAAGTGCTCGCACATAGGCTCTTCTCTTACGTCGCTTTTCTTGATGAAGCGAACCACCTTCGCCTCGCAATACTTATGTTTTTTCTTGACTACCTGTAGGTCAACCACATCGCCAGGCACACAGAACGGAACGAAGACTACTTGGTCGTCTACGTGAGTGATGCACTTGCCCTCGGCTGCAACAGCTTCGATGGTGATGTTTTCCAACAGAGGTAATGGTTTACGTTTTCTTGCCATAATAATGTTTTGTATTTTCTTTTGGCTGCAAAGTTAATACTTTTTTAAGAGAAATGCAAGGCTTGTCCCGAATTATTTTCCGAAAAATAGGAAACCCAGGAAAATGTAAGTTCGGTCGACTGAAAAGTCAAAAGGTCAACTGGTCAACTGTCACTTTTAGTTAATTGGTATGGGGCAGGATGGATTCCTTTCCATGGCTATATAGAATAAAAGAATAAATATCTATATTATTAATGTTCGCGCGCGTACACTATTAAATTAAGTAGATTAATTAGTCAAAATTTTCTCATTAGTTTAGGGCTTGTTCGTTGCAAACAGGTCAAAAGTGACGGTTGACCAGTTGACCTTTTGACTTTTGGGAAAATTGTAAAACGCCTAAAAGTGACGGTTGACCAGTTGACCTTTTGACTTTTTAGCCTCTCGATGGGGGTAAAATTACGTCCCGACGCAGCCAATGCTACGTCCCGACGTGCTGCCGACTGCGTCCCGACGTAATAATCTTTGCGTCGGGACGTAATTTCGGGAGTCAAACGAAAAAGGTCAAAAGGTCAACTGGTCAACTGTCACTTTTGTCTTTTTCGACAATACCACAATTTTCCCAACCTATTCAGTCATCCTCCTGTTTCGCCTCAACTTTTAATTTTCTCCCTTTTCTAGATGAATTGGAAATGGATTGTTAAAAAAAGGAGCGTGTGTGCGACAACAGTATAAAATGTAATGTGGAGATAGCAAAAAGATGGTAAAACGTTTGGTGGTTTCGTATATTTTCTGTATATTTGCAACATCTTAAGAAAAGATAAGAACACAGCAACTAATAATAAAATATTTTGAACCTACAACGATTATGAACGAAAAAAGAGTTTACACTTTCGGGAATGGTAAGGCTGAGGGACACGCACAGATGCGTGAGGCTCTCGGTGGTAAGGGTGCCAACTTGGCGGAGATGAACCTGATTGGGGTTCCTGTACCTCCTGGCTTTACGATTACTACTGATACTTGTAATGAATATTATAAAGTGGGCGAGGAGAAAATCAAGCAGCTCCTACAAGACGAGGTGATGGCTGCCGTGGCCCATACCGAGAAGTTGATGAACAGTCAGTTTGGCTCCGTGGAAAATCCGCTCCTTGTATCCGTACGCTCCGGTGCCCGTGCTTCCATGCCTGGAATGATGGACACCATCCTCAATCTCGGCTTGAATGACGAGGTGGCAGAAGGCTTGGTAAAGAAAACTAACAATCCTCATTTCGTTTACGACTCCTATCGTCGCTTCGTGCAGATGTATGGCGACGTGGTGCTCGGCATGAAACCGGTCAACAAGGAAGACATCGACCCATTCGAGGCTATCATCGAGAAGGTGAAGGAAGAGCAGGGCGTGGTTCTTGACAAGGACCTCTCCGTGGAATCGCTCAAGAAACTCGTGGAACTCTTCAAACTTGCCATCAAGAAACAGACAGGCGAGGATTTCCCAACCAATCCTATCGACCAACTTTGGGGTGCCATCTGCGCCGTATTCCGTTCTTGGATGAACGAGCGTGCCATCCTCTATCGCAAGATGGAAGGCATCCCAGACGAGTGGGGTACTGCCGTATCCGTGATGGCGATGGTATTCGGTAACATGGGCGACACTTCCGCCACGGGCGTTTGCTTCTCTCGTGACGCAGGCAATGGCGAGAACCTCTTCAACGGAGAGTATCTCATCAACGCTCAGGGCGAGGACGTGGTGGCAGGTATCCGTACCCCACAGCAGATTACCAAGATAGGCTCTCAGCGATGGGCGGAGCGTGCCGGCATCTCCGAGGAGGAACGCAAGGCGAAGTATCCTTCCATGGAGGAGGCGATGCCTGATCTTTACAAGGAACTCGATGCCCTCCAGGATAAGCTGGAGCACCACTATCACGACATGCAGGACATGGAGTTCACCGTGCAAGAAGGAAAACTCTGGTTCCTCCAAACCCGTAATGGTAAGCGTACGGGTACGGCGATGGTGAAGATAGCCATGGACCTCCTTCATGAGGGCATGATAGATGAAAAAACTGCCATCCTTCGCTGTGAGCCACAGAAGCTCGACGAGCTCTTGCACCCAGTATTCGACAAACTCGCTCTCTCCAAGGCGAAGGTCATCACACAGGGACTCCCGGCTTCTCCTGGTGCGGCTTGCGGACAGATCGTGTTCCATGCTGATGATGCACAGGAGTGGCACGCCGACGGCAAGAAGGTGGTGATGGTTCGTATCGAGACCTCACCTGAAGACCTCGCCGGAATGTCGGCAGCCGAGGGTATCCTCACAGCTCGTGGCGGCATGACCTCTCACGCTGCCGTGGTGGCTCGTGGTATGGGCAAGTGCTGTGTGTCTGGAGCTGGCGGCATCAACGTAGATTACAAGACCAAGACCGTCGAAATCGATGGAACTATCTATAAGGAGGGCGATTTCATCTCTCTCAATGGTACAACCGGACAGGTTTATGCCGGTCAGATTGAAACCAAGGCAGCAGAACTATCGGGCGACTTCAAGGAGTTGATGGACCTCTGCGACAAGTATACCAAGATGGAAGTACGCACCAATGCAGATACCCCTCACGATGCCGAGATTGCTCGTGCCTTCGGTGCCAAGGGTATCGGTTTGACCCGTACCGAGCACATGTTCTTCGAGGACCAGAAGATTGTGGCGATGCGAGAGATGATTCTCGCCGGCTCGGTGGAGGGGCGTGAGAAGGCACTTGCCAAGCTCCTTCCTTACCAGAAGGCAGACTTCTATGGCATCTTGAAGGCAATGGATGGTTGCCCTGTCAACATCCGTTTGCTCGACCCACCTCTCCATGAGTTCGTGCCTCACGATCTCGCAGGTCAGGAGACGATGGCGAAGGAGATGGGCGTGAGCGTGGCTGAGATTCAGAAGCGTGTCAACTCGCTCGCAGAGAACAACCCAATGCTCGGACATCGTGGCTGCCGCCTGGGTATCACCTTCCCGGAGATTACTGCGATGCAGACACGTGCCATCCTCGGTGCAGCCTGCCAGTTGAAGAAGGAAGGCTTCGACCCTCGTCCTGAAATCATGGTTCCACTCATCGGTACCGTGCAGGAGCTCAAACAGCAGAAGAGCATCATCCTCGCTACTTCCAAGGAGGTATTCTTGGAGTATGGCGTAGAGGTGGAGTTTGAGATTGGTACGATGATAGAGATTCCTCGTGCCGCCCTCACCGCAGGCAAGATAGCCGAGGAGGCTCAGTACTTCTCATTCGGTACCAACGACTTGACGCAGATGACCTTCGGTTACTCTCGCGACGACATAGCCTCCTTCCTCCCTGTATACATGGAGAAGAAGATATTGAAGGTAGACCCATTCCAGGTACTTGACCAAGAGGGTGTAGGCCAGCTCATCAAGATGGCTGTGGAGAACGGTCGCAAGACACGTCCTAATCTCCGTACCGGTATCTGTGGCGAGCATGGTGGCGAGCCATCAAGCGTGAAGTTCTGCGCCCAGGTTGGCATGAACTATGCGTCTTGCTCTCCATTCCGTGTGCCTATCGCTCGTTTGGCTGCGGCTCAGGCAGCGGTTGAGGAGTAATTCGAATAAAGAAGATAAAATGACTTTTCTGGGAGTATAAACAAAGTACGATTAATGAATTAGTTGGTAGGAGAGAGTTCTTCATTATGGGAACTTTCTCCTATTTTCGTTATTTATTAAAGAAAAACAAGAAAAAACTTGTTTGTTACAATAAAATTCCGTAACTTTGTCGGAAAATAGGCTATTAAAAATGGTCTAAGGAATTATAGTTATAATGAAAAAGAAGAATTTTCTCATATTGGTTTGTCTCTTGTTGGCAAGCCTAGGTGTCGAGGCGAAGTCTATGAAAGACTTGCTAGTGTCGATGCCCGATTCCCTTGTGCCTTATCTCGACCAGAATTTGCGTCAGGAAATGCCCGAGTTGCAAGAGATGGGAGTGAAGGCTGAGGTTAAGAACCTTTTGGGAGAAAATAGTGTGATGGATACGCTCACTGCTGATTTCTTGCAAATCAGAATGAGCAAGTTGTCAACTCTACAGGCGAAAAGGTTGCCAGCTGAGACTGGTGACTCGTTGCTCTGTGTGGTGAAGACCTTTGCGGGGCCCGAAAAAGAGAGTGAACTCTACTTTTTCGACCAAAATTGGAAATCTTTGAAAGTAGATTTCGACTTGAAGTCTTTGGCTCCCACATTGGTGCAGAAACCTGACACGATGACCGAGGAACGTTTCGCCGAATTGAAGAAGATGATAGAGCCACAGATGGTGAGTGCCATCCTGCTGCAGCATGAGAACAGCATCGTGGTGCGGCTATCCCTGCCGTTGCTCTCTGCAGATGATAAAAAGTTGGTAAGCGTCATAAAATTGCAAAGAAAATTTAATTGGAACGGCAAGACTTTTAAGGAGAGTTAAATTCGTAAAGTTTTTCAATATAAACTATTGCAAGTTACAAGATTATTTGTACCTTTGCAACGTGTTTTTCATGGTATTAGATTATTAAGGTTAATAAAAGATTGGTTGTCGTGAGACAATCAATTTTTTTTTGTACCTACATGAACAATCCGATGATGCCGCAGATGAAGAGCAGCAAGATAGGGTTGGTCTTCTTGTATCTCGTGAGGAAAAAAGCAGCCAGGAAGAGCGCCACGCTCACGCCAAACGTAAATGGATTCTCTGTAGGCGAACCGAAGTTCTCCTTGTTCATCAGGAGTACGGCTGCAGCGGCTATCAATCCGATGATGGCAGGTCGAAGCCCGGCGAATACATCCTTTACAATCTTCGAATCTTTGTGGGTGAGCAGATAGCGACTGATGAGAATCATGATGATGAAGGGCAGCCACATGATGGATAGTGACGCCAAGACGGAGCCAAGGCAAGCTGCCCACTGGGGATAGCCGGCATGAAGGCAGGAGGTGTACCCCACGTAGGTGGCACAATTGATGCCGATAGGGCCCGGCGTCGACTGGCTGATGGCCACGATGTCGGTAAACTCGGCGTTGGTGAGCCAATGGTTCTTCACTACCGTCTCGTTGTGGATGAGCGAGAGCATCGCATAGCCTCCGCCAAAATTGAAGGTTCCAATCTTCGTAAATATGAGGAATAATTTCAGAAATAACATCTTTACTTTTAACTTTGATAGTTGAACTTTATGATATGCTTTTACTGTTCGGATCTTTCAACATACTTTCCTCTCAGCTTACTTCTCTTCCTTTTTCACATACTTGCCGTAGAGCCATCCCAGCATGCCGGCGGCGATGATGATGTAGATAGGGGAGATGCCGAGTAGGGCGATGAGACCGCAGCATACGAACGGAATCCAGATGTTGTAGCGGTTGATGTTGGCGGTCTTCGCCATCTTGAAGCATGGGGCGGCGATGAGCGCCACCACGGCAGGACGCACGCCGCGAAAGAACTTGGCCACCCAGTAATTATCCTTGAAATGCTGGAAGAACATGGCGATGATGAGGATGGCGATGATGCTCGGGATGGCGATGCCCACGGCTCCCACGATGCCTCCCCATACACCCTTGAGCTTGTAGCCGATGTGGCTCGCCATGTCGATGGCGAAGATGCCCGGTGTGGTTTGCGCCACCACCATGATGTCCATGAACTCCTGCTTGTCCATCCACCTATTCTTGTCGACGAACTCTTGCTCCATGATAGGAATCATGGCGTAGCCGCCGCCTAGGGTGAAGGCTCCGATTTTGTTGCATGTGATGAAAAATTTCAGTAACATTTTATCCTTTATTGTTTGAATTTGGCTGCAAAATTACATATAATTTGTTAAATAAGGTAGCTTTACCGAGGATAATCTGCAAAAAAATGCTTTCTTTTCAATAAAATGTGTACCTTTGCAAGAAATATTTGCAAATAAATAAAGATAATTATACAATGAATCTGAAAGTACGCCTAGCATTGATGAACTTCCTGGAGTTTGCTGTCTGGGGAGCCTATCTTACATCTATGGGAAACTATCTCGGCAAGGCTGGGATGGGTGGTGAGATTTCTTGGTTTTATACCATCCAGGGACTCGTTTCTATTTTCATGCCTACCTTGATGGGCATCGTGGCCGACAAGTATATCCAGCCACAGCGCCTTCTCGGCTATTGCCATCTGCTGGCGGGAGCTTCTATGATAGCTCTCTTCTGCATGGGCGAGGCATCTGCCACACCTAACGAGGCTCTTTTCATCGCCGTGTACACCTTCAGCGTGGCTTTCTACATGCCTACGCTGGCACTTTCCAACACTTCGGCTTTCACCATCCTGAAGAGCAACGGGCTCGACACGGTGAAGGATTTCCCGCCTATACGTGTGTTCGGCACCGTGGGCTTCATCCTCACAATGTGGATTGTGAACTGTGCCACTTGGGAGAACGGTTCCCTCTCGTTCCTTTTGAGCGAGAACGCCAATAAGTTCCAGTACACCCATTTCCAGTTCCTCGTTTCGGGCTTGCTCAGCATCGTGCTCTTCCTCTATTGCTTCTCCCTGCCTAAGTGTCCGCTCGTCAAGAAGCAGGCGCAGAGTTGGGTGGAGACTTGGGGATTCGATTCCTTCAAGCTCTTCAAGAGTCGCGAGATGGCGATGTTCTTCATCTTCTCTTGCTTGCTCGGCATGTCGCTCCAGGTGACCAATGGCTATGCTACGCCTTTCATCACCAGTTTTAAGGGCGACCCAACTATGGTGGGCACTTTCGCCGCCAACAATGCCACGCTCCTCGTGTCAATCTCTCAAGTGGCTGAGGCCCTGTGCATTCTCTTGATTCCATTCTGCCTCAAGCGATATGGTATCAAGGTGGTGATGCTCATCGCCATGTTTGCATGGGTGCTCCGATTCGGCTTCTTCGGCCTCGGCAATCCAGCCTTCCCTGGCGTGAGCCTCTTCGTGCTCTCGTGCATCGTTTATGGCGTGGCGTTCGATTTCTTCAATGTGTCGGGCGGTCTCTTTGTCGACCAGAAGTGCGATGTCAAGGTGAGAGCCTCTGCCCAGGGATTGTTCATGCTGATGACCAATGGCTTGGGTGCATCCATAGGTACTATTTTGGCGGGTATGGTGATTAATCACTATTGCCACTGGACGGATAATGGCTATTTGATGGGCGACTGGCAGACCTGCTGGTTCATCTTCGCAGGTTATGCGCTCTTGGTAGGCATCGCTTTTGCCATCCTCTTCCGTCCCAAGAAAGAACATAAAGAATCAAAATAAGAAAGGAGTATTTATCATGTTGTTCGAATTGAAATATCAGGGAGTATTCGAAATCCCCGAAGGTAATGGAGCTTGTGTCATTACACTGACCGATGAGAATGAAACCCGTGCCCTCTCCATCGTCACCACCCGTGACTTGGCGATGAATCTGAAAGAGCACGAGAAGAAACTCGACTCGTGTAAGACCAACGCCTTGGATATTCTGTATAGTCAAGCCTCGTTGCTGGATGGCTTTTCTCTCAATCTCATCGTCTTGGATGCCGAGAAAGACAAGGGCTTTAAGGCTTACTTGTGTTTTGACAAAAGTACAGGAGAAGAAAGATTTCGAGTGGAGGTGGATCAAGCCATCCTGCTCGCATTGGTGAGTGGCGTTCAACTGAAGGCCACCGCCATGGCATTCAAGTATTTCTCTACACCTTTCAATAAGTCGGTGCAGTCGGTGGCACTGCCTATTATCGGCTTGCCTGAGCCTATGCTTAGGAAGGCGCTCGACCAAGCCATCGGCGACGAGAACTATGAGATGGCATCCGTGATTCGCGACGAAATCAAGCGTCGGGAGGAAGAGAATAATATCTTAGACAACGAATAAAAAAGAACGAGACGAAATGAAAGAAGTAAGATATTTCTATGTACCCGATGCCGCCAACCAAACGGAGTTGCCGCCCGAGGAAGCCACCCACGCCCTGCGTGTGCTGCGCCTGAAGGCTGGTGACGAAATCTTCTTGATGGATGGCGAGGGCGTGTTCTATCGTGCCGAGGTATCGATGGCTTCGTCCAAGCATTGCCTCTACGACGTGCTCGACACCATGCCACAGGAACGTGCCTGGAATGGGCGCATCCACCTCGCCATCGCACCCACCAAGATGATGGAACGCATCGAATGGATGGCGGAGAAATGCACGGAGATAGGCTTCGACGAGATTTCGTTTCTCAACTGTAAGTTCTCCGAGCGCAAGGTGTTGCGTGCCGACCGCATCGAGAAGATTGTGGTGTCGGCGGTGAAGCAGAGCCACAAGGCTTGGAAGCCAGTGGTCAACGACCTCGCTACCTTCAAGGAGTTTGTCACGGCTCCTCGCCAGGGACGCAAGTTCATCTGCCACTGCTATGAGGAGGTGGAGAAGAAAGACTTCTTCACCGAGGTTTCGCTGCCTTATGAGGGAGTGGATGGCAACGTCACCGTATTGGTGGGCCCTGAGGGCGATTTCTCCATCGACGAGGTGCGCCTTGCCCTGGAAAACGGATATGAGAGTGTGTCGCTGGGCACCAGTAGATTGCGCACCGAGACTGCGGGCTTGGTGGCAGTGACGATGGCCAACCTGGCACGAAGAAAATGTTAGTATGATGAAAAGAATTTGTAAGAGTTTGATGTTTGCGTGCGTGGCACTCCTCATGGGAATGCTGAGCGCATGCTCTGGCACTGACTATCTCAATGCCATTCCTAAGAAAAGTACTGCCATCATCTCTGTGGATATGCAGCAGATGGCAGGTGATGACCACATTGCCGACAAGACGGGCATGTTGCAGTCGCTGCTTCATGTCGACGACGTGTCGAAATGTGGCATTGATGTTTCTGAGAAGATGTACCTCTTCGAGAGTGCCGACGGCAACCTGGGGCTCTGTGCCAAGGTGAGCGACGACGGTGATGTCGAGGATTGGCTCTCTTCTCTTACCAAGCAGCGCATCTGCACCCCTGTCACCGAGCGCAAGGGCTTCCATTTCACCGTGTTGAAAGATTCTTGGCTGCTGGGTTACTCCGACAAGGCTCTCCTCGTGATGGGTCCTGTGGTGGCTGATGCCCAGGCGCAGTTGCAGCAGCAGATGGTGAAGTATCTCAAGGCCGACGAGGACGAGGGCATTACTGCCTCTCCAATGTTCGACCGCTTGGAGAGCATCGGTTCGCCGATGGCGATGGTGGCTCAGGCACAGGCCTTGCCTGAGAAATTTGTGGCTCCCTTCACCCTCGGTGCTCCCAAAGACTCCGACCCATCGCAGGTGGTCATCGCCGCCGAGATGAACGTGAAGGACGGCATCCTGCAAATCAAGGGCGAGACTTTCTCGTTCAACAAGGAGATAGACGCAGCCTTGCAGAAGGCTGCCAAGACCTATCGTCCCATCAAGGGACAGTATGTCAAGTCGATGCCTGCCGATGCCTTGGCTGGTATCTTCATGAATGTGAAGGGCGAGGAATTCCTGCCGATGATGCAGAGCAACCGCAGTCTTCAGACGCTCTTGATGGGCATCAACCAGGCGGTGGACATGGACAACATCATCCGAAGCGTGGACGGCGATATGGCGATAGTGATGCCTTCGCTCACCGATGCCGACATGAAGATGATGATGGGTGCCAAGCTGGCGCACAGCAAGTGGCTCGGCGATGTCGACTATTGGAAGCAGTCGTGCCCTGCCGGTGCCAAGATAGCCAATTGGGGCAAGAACGCCTATTTCTATACCGACGGCAAGACCTCGTTCTATTTTGGCGTAACCGACAACTTGCAGTTCTACAGCGGCAGCGACGAGCTCTTGGCTCAGTATGCCGTGAAGCCAAGCAATCATCCTATCCCTGCCAAGGTGCAGCGTCTCATCGTGGGACAGAAGCTGGCGATGGTGGTCAACTTGGGTAATGGCGCAGGCTCTGGCAATACTGGCAGCGATGCCCTCTCTGCGGTAACAGGTTTGCTGAGCCCTATATTCGGAAACTTAAATACAGTAGTATATACATTGAAATAATGGAAAAGATTCAGTTTCATTCCGTTCTCCCACAGGTTTTCGCCCAGCGCGACGACCTGCATTCGGAGATTTGGAAGCAGGATGTCGCCTTTGAGAAGGGACATCTCTACCTCATCGAGGCCGAGAGCGGTAGCGGAAAGAGCACTTTCTGCAGCTATATCCTCGGTTATCGTCACGACTACAGCGGAAGCGTGATGTTCGACAAAGATGTTACCGCCAACTATAAGGTAGCCGACTGGGTGGAAATGCGAAAACGCCACATCAGCCACCTCTTTCAGGAACTCCGCCTCTTCCCCGAGCTCACAGCTATGGAGAATGTGGAAATCAAGAACAAGATAACTGGTTTCAAGAGCCGTGAGCAGATATTGCAATGGTTCGACATGCTCGGCATTCCCGACAAGGTGGATGCCAAGATAGGACGGATGTCGTTCGGCCAGCAGCAGCGTGTGGCGATGATGCGTGCGCTCTGCCAGCCTTTCGATTTCATTCTCGCCGATGAGCCTATCAGCCACCTCGACGACAACAACTCCCGCATCATGGGCGAAATCATGATGAAGGAGGCGAAGGAGCAGGGGGCTGGCGTCATCGTGACCAGCATCGGCAAGCACATGAACTTGGATTACGAGCACGTGTTCAAATTATAAATGAGAAATTATAGATTATAAATTTTACATTGTAATGAATCTCGTTTGGAAATTACTTCGTCAGCATATCAGCATACCTCAGTTTGCGGGCTTCGCCTTCGCTAACCTCTTCGGTATGCTCATCGTCCTTTTCGGCTTCCAGTTTTACAAGGACGTGCTGCCTGTCTTCACCCAGCAAGACAGTTTTATGAAAGCCGACTATCTCATCATGAGTAAGAAAATAGGTATGGGCAATACCATCAGCGGTCGCTCCAATACCTTCACAGGCAGTGAGATAGATGATGTCTCTCAGCAGAAATTCGTGAAAAAGGTGGGCAAGTTCACCTCCACCGAATACAAGGTGGATGCCCAGATGGGCGTGAACGGCGTGAACGTATTGAACAGCGAACTCTTCTTCGAGAGTGTGCCAGATGGCTTCGTCGATGTACCGCTCAAGGACTGGAAATATACCCCAGGTTCACAGGAGGTGCCAATCATCCTCCCGCGTACCTATATTAATATGTATAACTTCGGCTTCGCCCAGAGCCACTCCCTTCCAAAGATTAGCGACGGCTTGATGGGCATGATCGACTTTCATATCTTCATCCAGCATAATGGCAAGAAGGAGCAGTTCAAGGGCAAGGTCATCGGCTTCTCCTCTCGTCTGAACACCATCCTCGTGCCCCAGGCATTCATGGATTGGAGCAACCAGGAGTTTGCGCCTGGCCAGCAAAGCGACCCTAACCGCTTGATAGTGGAGGTGGGCAATCCTGGCGACGAGAACATCACCAAGTATCTCGACCAGAACGGCTATGAGGTGGAGACCGACAAGCTCGATGCCGAGAAGACCACCTACTTCTTGCGCATGATGGTGTCGATGGTGATGATTATCGGACTCGTTATCTCCATCTTGAGTTTCTACATCCTGATGCTCAGCATCTACCTCTTGGTGCAGAAGAACTCTAGTAAGTTGGAGAACCTGCTCCTGATAGGTTACAGCCCGAACGATGTGTCTCGTCCATACCAGATACTCACTATCTCGCTGAATATAGTCGTGCTCATCATCGCTTGGGTCATCCTATTCTTCGTGAGAGGCTATTACATGGACTTCATCGAGGCCATCTTCCCAGACATCGACGAGGGTACGATGCTGCCAGCCGTATGCTTGGGCTTGGGCTTGTTCTTGATTGTCTCCGTTCTGAATATCATTGCCATCCGTAGAAAGGTGATGAACATTTGGAAACGCAAGGAATGAGTTGAAAGTGGAAAGTGTTCATTCTCTCTCTTGGGAGGGATTTGAAAAAGAGAGCAAAACTAATTGTTAGTAAAAGCAATTATAAAATAACAATTTGTAGAAAATCTGCGTTATTTGCTTAACGCAGTTTTTTTTTGTGTTTAAAAACATCATTTTTAACGTTGCTGTAACATTTATATCGAATTTTTTCACTAATTTTGCAGCCGATAACAATATGAGAGGGATATAGTCCCGGTATTATTAATTAATATTTTTAAAAGGTATGCAGAAAAGATTGCATTTACTCATTGCTTTGCTGGCCTTTATGGTTACCACTGCAATGGCACAGATTACAACTTCCAGCGTGAGTGGTAAGATTACCGCCAACGGCGAAGATGTCATCGGTGCAACAATTAAGGCTGTCCACCAACCTTCTGGTACAGTCTATCGTGCCGTGACCAACATTGATGGTCGTTATTCTATTCAGGGTATGCGCCCTGGAGGTCCTTATGTCTTGGAGGTGTCTTATGTAGGTTATAAGACAAAGTCCGAGAAAAACATTACTCTTTCTCTTGGTCAGAACACCATTCTGAACGAAAGCCTCTCCGAGGACGCAGAGATGTTGCAGGACGTTGTAGTGACAGCTTCTCGCAACAACAATATGCGCACTGACCGTGCGGGTGCTACAACAAGCATCAATGCCGACCAGATTGAGACAGTTCCTACTGTGTCTCGTAGCATGAACGACCTCTTGAAGTTGACTCCTCAGGGTGCCAACGTAGGTAGTGGCTTCTCTGTAGGTGGTGGTAACTATCGTCAGAGTTATGTTACTGTCGATGGTGCAGCTTTCAACAACGCCTTCGGTATTGGTGGTAACCTCCCAGGCAACGGTTCCCCAATTTCTCTTGATGCCTTGGATCAGATTTCTGTTTCTTCATCTCCATACGATGTACGTTTGAGCGGTTTCACCGGCGGTGCCATCAGTGCCGTGACCAAGAGTGGTACCAACCAGTTCAAGGGTACAGCTTATATGTACACCACAAACTCTCATTTGAAGGGTAACAAGGTGGATGATTACGAGTTGAATCGTCTTCAATCTCACTCTACTACATGGGGTGCTAGCATCGGCGGTCCTATCATCAAGGACAAGTTGTTCTTCTTCGTTAACGGTGAGTATCAGAACAACATCTCTGCTGGTCCTTCTGGAACAGCTCGTTTGAGCGAGAATGATACATGGAGCCCTTCCAATGGTACAGTTCATCGTCCATTGCAGAGCGATATGGACAACATGCTCAACTTCTTGAATACTACATACGGATACAACCCAGGTCGCTACCAGGGTTATTCTCTCGATACACCTTCTTATAAGGTGTTGGCTCGCTTGGATTGGAACATCAACGAGAACAACAAGGTAAATTTCCGTTTCTCTAAGAGCCACGACAAGGATTCCAATGCTCCATCCAACTCTACAACACCTTTCAAGGATTATCTCATTTATCCTGGAAATCAAGGCTTAGGTATCTCTAGTGGCAAGGCTCAGGCTGGTCGTACAGCCAACTCTGGTCTCTATTTCGAGAGTGCTCGCTACTATCAGGAGAAGAACTTTACCTCTTTCGCAGCAGAGTGGAACTCTAAGTGGGGTAGTGTAAGCAATGTTCTCCGTGGCACTTACTCTTACCAGGATGAGCCTCGTACCTATCTTGGTGGTGTGTTCCCAACAGTGGATATTTTGAAGGATGGTGCTTATTATATGGGTGTCGGTCCTGATCCATTCACCGAGGGTAACCTTCGCCAGGTGAAGACTTTCGTCGTTACAGATGAGGCTTCTTGGTCTTTGGGTATTCAGAATTTCACTGCTGGTGTTCAGTATGAGAGCAATGAGGCAACCAATGGCTTCGGTGCTGCTTCAGCAGGATATTATGTGTATTCTTCTCCAGAGGATTTCATGGCTGGTGGCGCTCCTGCCGCTTATGGCGTAACCTTCCCAATGGATGGTAGCAGCCAGTTCAAGGCTAAGATGAAATACAATCAGTTCTCTGCTTACATTCAGGATCAGGTCAACTTCTCTGAGCGTTTTCGCTTGACAGGTGGTTTGCGTTTCGAGTTGCCTATCTATCCAGAGCTCAAGAACAACTACAATAACGCTTTCGCAGCCCTCAAGTTCACACAGAACGATGGCTCTCAGGTTAGCTATGCTACCGATCAGTTGCCTGATGCTCCATTGACAGTTTCTCCTCGTGTTGGTTTCAACTGGGATATTCTCGGCAACCATAAGTTGGTTCTCCGTGGCGGTACAGGTTATTTCGTTGGTCGTTTGCCTTTCGTATGGCTTGTTTCTGCTGTGGGTAATGCAGGTTGTGGTCAGTACACCTATTTTTATAATAAAACTAGCGAGGTTAAGAACGGCATCCTTATGGATAAGTTCTATACATCTCGTGATGAGCAGGTTAAGAGACTGAATGAACTTGGCTTGTCTACCTCACGTGAGACAGCTCCAGCTCCTTCTGCTCCAACCATCATCGACAAGGATTTGAAGATGAACGCTACATGGAAGAGTTCTTTGGCTATCGATATGAAGTTGCCTTACGACATCGATTTCTCTTTGGAGGGCATCTACAGCCGTGAATTCAATCCAGCCATCGTTCTCAACAAGGCTTATTATTATGATGGTACTAGCACTATCAACCTTGCTCCTGGTGACACTCGCCGCCATTATACGTATGGTGTTATCGGCGACAAGGACAACGAGGGTAAGCAGTATGCTTACATGATAACCAACGCTGGTCACAAGGCATATTATTATTCCATCACAGCATCTTTGGCTAAGAGATTTGACTTCGGTTTGAATCTCTCTGCATCTTATACCTTCTCTCACGCACGTTCTTACAGCGACGGTGTTGGCGACCAGGTTAACTCTGCATACTACAACAACCGCTACTCTGTCAATGGTAACAACGATATGGAGTTGGGTTATGGTACTTACGTAGCTCCTAACCGTTTGCTTATCTCTGCTTCTTACAAGAAGGATTATGCTAAGCACTTCGGTTCTGAGGTTGGTTTGATTTACGAGGGTATGAACATCGGCTATGCTGATGGTTATAGCTGCACACGTTATTCTTACACCTTGGGTAGCAACGTTGTTAACGACTATGGTTCTAATGCCTTGATGTACGTGCCAGAGTCTCGTGAGGCTCTCGACAGTTGGAATTTCATGGACGTTACAAATTCTAAGGGTGAGGTTACATATTCTGCTAAAGATCAGCGTGATGATTTGTGGAACTATATCAACCAGGATTCTTACCTCAAAAATCGCAAGGGTAAGTATGCTGAGCGTGGTGGTGCTGTAATGCCTTGGCATCATCAGTTGGATTTCAAGTTCAATCAGAACTTCTATCTCAACGTAGGTGGTCAGAAAAATACCCTCCAGTTTGGCGTAGATATCAAGAACCTTGCCAATTTGCTTAATAGCAGCTGGGGTCTCTACAAGACAGTCAATAAGACTTCTGCCTTGAAGTGGACTGCTGAAAGCGAGAATAAAAAAACAGGTGTTGTAACTCCTGCTCATTTCAATTTCCAGAAGAATGGTAAGGAGATCTTGAACAAGACATACAGCAACTTGACAAGTTTCAACTCCACCTATTCTATCCAGTTCTCTATCCGTTACATCTTCAACTAATGGATTTGAGACTTATAGGCTAGGATAGAATTAGTTAGACATTTAAATATCATGTTATAAATAAGTTTTTAAGATGCATTCCTCTTCATTGAGGGGTGCATCTTTTTTTGTCTGTACAGCAAAAAGTCATTCTCTATCTTTGCCCAATTCTGCCCGAGGCGACGGGCACTTTTGTTCAGCGGTAAGAGGGCTTTCAACCGAGATAGCTGGGCAAAACTCCTCATCCTTTTGGGCTCTCTTCCTTCATGTGACGGTCAAAATTGCTTGTTGGTTGAAAATTTCATTTTTCTCTGATTTTCTTTGCTATATTCGATTATTCTTTTTATCTTTGCAAAAAATTATATGGCGTATGAAAAAGTATAAATTACTAGAAGAAAATTTGGAAGGTACAATGGCTCAAGAACCTGCTGCTTATCCAAGAATGGCAAGTCAAGACACTGCCGTCTTGGCAAGAGGAGGGCGTGATGTAGCAGAAATCGATGATGATGAAGAGATAGAACTCCCATATTCTCCTAATTTTGCCCATAATGAGGAGGAACTTGAGCAAGCCATCTTAGAAGTTGAGGCTCATTGGGATGATCCTAATTATTGGATTTCTTAGGATGAAATGGATAGAAGACTAAAAGAAAAGTATCCATGGCTCAGGTAAAAACTACTCAGTCTTTTGAGTCAGATTTAGATAAACTCATTGAATCTGCTTTGTTGGAATTTGGAAAGGCCACGGCCAATCGATGCTATACAGCTATTGATGCTATCTATCGGAGATTATTGGTAATGCCTGAGTCTTATCCATATGCCATGATTGGTAAACACGTCTTTGTCGGTATCGAGGAGCTAACTTTATGCATAATTTTAAGTTGATTTATGGTTACGATGCAGAGAAGGATGAAGTTCGTGTCTTTAAAATTTTGGATTTGAGACGAAATCCTAAATCATTAATTCGAGAAGTGAAAGAACTATGGAAAAGTTAGAAACTATGTTGCAGTATGAGACTAATATGGTGGCAGATTATTCTGATTTACATTTTGCAATTTGATTAAAAAAATGAAAAGATGCAGCTTTCAAACATATGTTGAGAGCTGCATCTTTTTTCTATCCTATACTTTATACAAACAAGTCTCTTCGTGGCATGGTTGCCATATATTTCTTTCTGAGCTTTTCGAAGAAAGCCATGGTGTCGTTGCTGAAACCGTGGCCCTTCCAGGTCGACGTGTTCGTGATGAGAATCCAGCACTGGCCGTCGGGATATTTCAAGACGAGGGCAGAGGTGCCTGCGAGCGAACCAGTGCGAATCCAAGGCTTGTTGCTCTTTGGCTGCGGCGTGTAGTTCCAACCGATGGAGTAGTCGTGGTTGGGTTGCTCTGTTGTCATAAACTTCACGCTCTGTGGCGAAAGGATGTCCTTTACGTGTGGCATTCCGTCGATGCTGGCGATGAGCTTGCTCAGCTCGGCTGCCGAGCCACTCCACGCTCCTGCGCCCGATAGGCGAGGCAGGTCGGTGTCGCCATAACATTTCTCCACCATTCTTCCACTGTTATTGTATTCATATACAGGGATGCTGCCCTGGTGCATGTAATATTTCGTCTCGTTGGGGCGGCGATCCTTCAGATAGGTGCCTGCGATGTGCATGTCGTAGCAGCCGGCAGGGTGGAGGATATATTTCTGGATAAAGTCCTCATATTTCATGCCGCTCTTCTTCTCTACTACCATCGATAGAATCATGTAGCCGAGGTTGGAGTAGCACTTGCCTTCGCCTGGCGTATAGCCCAAATGGCGTTTCAGCAAGATGCGGAGCAGTGTCTTGTGGTCGGGAGCCTGGGTCAGGTGGTTCTGCATCATGATGAATCGGGTGTTCGATACTGGGTCGCCGGCATAGTTGTTGAATCCGGCCTTGTGTCTCAGCAGTTGTTCCACGGTGATGTTGTAGTATCGCTGGTCCTTGATGCTGTTGCAGTAGGTGGTGTCGTTGAGGATGCCCTTCGGTCCGAACACCTTGTCGCCCATGCGCAACTTCTTCATTTCCCAGAGCTTCATGATGCCCGTGGCAGTGATGAGCTTGCTCACGGATGCGAATCTCATCAGCATGTTGGGTTCCATCTTCACGCCCTTCTCCTTGTCGGCCCATCCGAAGCCCCGTGCATAAAACAGCGAGTCGTTGCGGGTGATGACTAGCTGGGCGCCGTTGATTTCCCAACGTTTGAGGTAACGCTCCACGATGGAATCCATCTCGTGGTACCTTATGTCCTGAAACAGGACATTACGTAGTGAGTCGTTGAGATGGGCTTGGGGCATGGTGTCCTCGGCTTTTTCCTTGCTTGATGAGGATGTGCAGCGCGACACGCAGCTGTGTGTCGTCCATACGATGATGCCTACAAACACGATTAATATGATAGCGATTCTTTTCTTTCTCAGTCTTCTTGCCATGATGTGAATTTTTCGTATTTCATTGTTCGACTTGCAAAGTTAATACAAAGCGGCGAGATGGCAAAATAAATATAGTTAAATAATGAGCACGGTAATGGTATAAAATGTTGCATGATTGTATTTCCTACAATATGGAAAACGTTCATAAATGTTTCTTTTTTATTACAATTAACGTCATTTAACTTTCGCCCCCCCCTAAATTGGGAAATATTTTCTATTTTTGCAAAGTAATTTAACGAAAATATAAACCTATTAAATATACAACTAGATGATGATGAGAAGATTATCTTTAGCAATGCTGTTACTGATGTTTTCTGTTATCGCAATACATGCGCAAAACATCGGTGCGAAAACCAATTTTCTGTATTGGGCCACAACCACTCCCAATATCGGACTTGAGGCGGCGGTAGGCAAGAAGCATACCGCTCAGGTCTTCTTCGGCCTTAATCCTTGGAAACAGTCGGGCGGCGACCAGTCGAGCATTCGCCACTGGGTGTTGCAGCCAGAGTATCGCTATTGGTTCTGCCAGAGCTTCAATGGCTGGTTCCTGGGCGTACACGGCATGGGCGGTCAGTTCAATGCTGGCGGTGTGAAGTTGCCTTTCGGCTTGAAGAAAGGGCTTCGCGACCATCGCTACGAGGGCTGGTTCCTCGGCGGCGGCGTAACGGCAGGCTATCAGTGGCCGCTCTCCAAGCATTGGAACCTGGAGACCTCGCTGGGCTTGGGCTACGATTACATCCAGTACGACAAGTTTAAGTGTGGCACCTGTGGTGAGAAGGAAGGCCGTTCTCACGACAACTACGTGGGGCCTACCAAGGCAGCCCTCTCGCTCATATATATGTTATAAACTCCTTAATGCTACATCACAATGAAAGATTTCAAGAAATACACCTTATTATATATAGCAGCGTTGGTGGCTCCTGCAAGTTTTGCGCAGGACTGCCATCAGGTGAAGTTGGCTGCCAACAAGATTCAGGTGTCCAATGTACAGATGTCCCATCACGACAACTATGTCACCGTGGCAATGGACCTCAATCTCGATTCGCTCAATCTCCCCTCCAACTCCCAGCTCATCTATACGCCGATGATCAAGACCGTGCAGTGGAAGCTGAAGATGCCGGAAATCGTCATCAATGGTCGTCGCCAGCAAATCATGTACGAGCGTGGGGTGGGCAGGAAGCACTTGAACCTCTCGCCCAAGGCGCTTGTGGTGCGTCGCAACAACAAGAAGCCACAAACCGTGAGCTATCAGGCGACCATTCCACTGTCTGAGCAAATCAAGAACTTCGATCTCAACATGCACGAGGACCTCTGTGGATGTGGCGACTTGGAAGGTGGCAATGATTTCACGATGCGCAGTCGTCGCCAGCCACAAGTGGCTTTCGTCAAGCCAGCGGTGGAGGCAGTCAAGGTGCGCCATCTCGACAAGCGTGCCTACATCGACTTCCCTGTAGACCGCATCGAGCTCCATGCCGACTATCGTCGCAATCCAGCCCAGCTGGATAGCATAGTGCGCACCATCAACGCCTTGAAAGATGATAAAAATCTAGAGGTGAGCAGTATCAATATTCATGGATACGCTTCGCCCGAAAGCCCTTATAGTCACAACGATTACTTGGCAAAGAACCGTGCCAAGACGCTCACTGAGTATGTACGTCGCATGGTGAACCTGCCTAACAGCCTCTTCACGGTTTCCTCTACGGCAGAGGATTGGGATGGCTTGCGCAAGTACATCCAGGAGAGCAATCTGGAGCATAAGTCGGAGATTCTCGCCATAGCCAACGACGAGAGTCTCGCCCCGGATGCCCGTGAGTGGAAAATCAAGAAACAGTATCCTTCGGAGTATCGCTTCATGCTCGATACCTGGTATCCTGCGCTGCGCCACTCAGACTATCACATTACCTACAAGGTGAAGCCTTTTAATGTGGAGGAGGCGAAGGAAATCATCAAGAGCAAGCCGCAGCAGCTCAGTCAAGAGGAAATGTTCATGGTGGCACAGACCTATGAGCCTGGCAGCAAGGACTTTAACGAAGTGATGGAGACCGCCGTCCGTATGTTCCCAGACAACGAGACCGCCAATCTGAATGCCGCCATCATCCGCTTGAACGCCGGTGATGCCGATGCCGCCAAGCCATATCTCGACAAGGCAGGCGAGAGTGCCGAGGCAAAGAACGCCCGCAAGGTATACAAGCAGTTGAAGACCGGCAACTGGTAAATCGGTAAAAGATGAAACAAACAAATTAATAATCAAATAACTTTTTTAAAATTATGAAGAAAACTATGTTATTCTCCGCAGCATTGGCAGGCCTGATGCTCGGAGCGTGCTCAAGTAGCGATGACTTGAATAGTGGGGGCACTGGAGCGAACGAAAATGGTAGCGGCTATATTGCGCTTTCTTTGAATTTGCCTACTCGAAGTGGCACTGTAAACCGTGCGGCTAATGATGATTTTCAAGATGGTACTACAAATGAATATGAGGTTAAAAATGGAACTTTGATTCTTTTTGAAGGTACAGACGAAAGTTCTGCGACTTTTACTGCTGCATATAAACTGAATAATCTTAATATGAATATGTCTGGTACTACAACAGATAATATTACCACTAATACGACGATTACTCAGAAATTGAATAATGGCTTGAAAAACGCCAACAATAAGTTCTATGCTATAGTTGTGCTTAATGATAATGGTACATTGGCAGTTGATGATGATAATGCTACTTTGAAGGTCAATAATGAGGATTTTGATTCAGCAAAGAAAATTTCCGATTTATATGGCTTGCAGTTGACTCCTACTTCTGCTGAAGATTGGAAAAAAGTAGGTTTCTTGATGATGAACGCTCCTCTTTCTTCTGTAAAGGGTGGATCTGATGCACCTACTGGTGCAAAGGTGATAACTGCTGCTGAAATCGACAAGGACCATGTTTATGACACAGAGGCATTGGCTAAGGCAAATACCTCCGCTAATGTTTATGTGGAGAGAGCATTGGCTAAAGTTGATGTTACGGCTGATGCCACTACAGGTCAGTTAACAGACAATAGCAAAGCAAAGTACGAAATCAAGGGCTGGATATTGGATAATACCAATAAGAAATCATATTATCTCAGAAATACTGCAAGTTCAGACAAATGGTTAAGTTTGGCTTCTAACTCAACATTGAGCACACTTACGAAGAAATATCGTTTCGTAGGTGACAATGCTGTAGAGAATGGAGTGAGTCTTTATCGTACTTATTGGGCTCAAGATCCAAACTATGACACAAAACCAACTGACTTGACAACTGATTTTAACACTATAGGTGGCTCCGCTCCAACCAGTTTGAAGAATTTGGGTGATGTAGATTATTGCTTAGAGAATACATTTACTGTAGGCCAGCAAAATCAGGATGTCACGACACGTGTCATTGTGGCAGCTCAAATTCAAGAAGACGGGAAAACTTTCTATGTTGTTAATGACAATGAGAATAGTTTGCTTACAGAAGAAAATATGAAGAAAGCTGTCAAGGAAGCTTTCTTGAATAATACAACTGTACAAAATTGGATAAAAAATGGCTTGAAGACAGGTGAGACAATTGGTGAGGAAGATCTTGATGTAACCGTGGCATCAACTGCAGGTAATAATCCGCCAACTATTAACATCAATTTTACAGGTGCAGCCAAGTATACATCTGGCACAGCTCCAGCTACAACACAAGAAGTCAATGGGGTGATTACTGGCATCAAGGTGGCAACTTATGCAAATGGTATTTCTTATTATCCTGTAAGAATCAAGCACTTCGGTGATGATTTAACTCCTTGGAGAGATCATGAGACCCCTGATCCTACAGTATCTACAGGCGCATATCCAGATGAAAATAAAGAAGGAAACTATCTTGGTCGTTATGGTGTTCTCCGTAACAACTGGTATAACGTTGAGGTCACAGGTATTAAGAAATTGGGTTCTCCTGTTGTTCCTAAGGTTACAGGCGAAACAGACGATGAGTTGGCTGCTTACATCTCTGTCAAGATCAACGTCCTCTCATGGGCTAAGCGTACCCAGAGTACCATTCTCGGTCAATAAAAATATATGTAAAATATAACGATGATGAGCGATATGATAGCGCAGAATATATGTAAATGGATGAAAGGAGTGATGGCGGCTGCCATCACACTGATAGCCTTGACCGGCTGCCACGACTACTGGCACCAGGACTACCAAGACTGCCCTTATGGAGTATACGTGAAGTTCAAGTACGACTACAACCTTCAGCGTGCCGACATGTTTCCAGACCATGTGGGCCAGGTCACGCTGTATGTGTTCGATGAGGACGGCCACTTCGTAGCCTCCCAGACCGAGACTAATTCTGCGCTATCATCGCCCCTCAAAGACCCTAACTATGTGATGCACATAGAGAACTTGCAGCCGGGCAAATACCAGTTCCTCGCACTCGCGGGGCAGAACGCCTACGACGACCAGGTCGCTACCAATCGAGCCAAGTTCGTTCGTACCGAACCTTCGGCAAAGAACGACGACCTTCACAAGCTAGAGGTAAACCTCGAGCACGAAAACCGTGGCGATTACGACGAAGTGATGAATAATAGTTTGCCTCTCGACACCCTATGGCATGGAAAGCTATTAGATGGAGTAGAGGTAACTAGCTCTAAACCAGCCTATGCCACCATTCCATTGATACGAGACACCAAGAAAATCAATGTTGCTTTGCGCGACCTCGACTCGCCTCAAGACATGGACATCACCAACTACGAGATGACCATCGAAGACCACAATGCCCGTATCCTCTGGGACAACTCGCTCGATGAGAGCCGCAAGCTCGTCTATACTCCTCATGCCACATGGAACACGGTGGATGAAACCGAGCAAGGCAAGACCGCCCATGCCGATTTCATGACCTCCCGCATCCTGAAGCACAATGACATCAATCAAGACGGCCGTCTGCTCATTAAGAGCAAGGAAACAGGCAAGATGGTGGTCAACGTGAATCTGCCCGATCTGCTGAGCCGTCTTCGCACCAGCGAGGAGTACAACTACGATGCCCAGGAGTTTCTAGATCGCGCCTACGACTACAAGCTCCAGTTCTTCATCCAGGGTGGCAAGCTGAAGTACTGCTACATCACTATCAGTGTGAACGTACTGAGTTGGAGCAAGCGCATCCAGCTGGAGGAGCTAAATTAGTACTACATTAAGTGGACTATGCGGGCTGAAAGCCCAAAAGCACCTAGCCCAGGGCAACACCCTGGGTATATGTGACAAAATAGGATTACGCCCTGTAAGGGCAAAAGCTTTATGAGATAAAAACTTCAAGTAAATGTTGCGAAATAAAACGATAACCCATTTATTCCTAGCCCTTTGGCAGGTGATGTCGTTCGCATCCTGTGCGAGCGATACTGCCAGCGATGCGCTTGTGCCTCAGGATGAGAAGGTATACCTGCAGGTGCAAGTAAATGTTGATGGCTCAGATGCAACAAGAGCTTCTACAGGACCGAATGGCGGTGATGATGGCGATGGCAGGGAGAATGGCGTAGACAATGAAAACCAAGTGAATTCGCTTGCCGTCTTGCTATATCAGTCGGATAAAGATGACTTGTCGGATGACAATGCAACCATCGACTACGTTTATACATTTTCGGGCTTGACCTCAGTCTCTGATAATACAAATCAAGCGGTTTCCTATAAAACAGCTGCAAGAGAAATCGACAAAGCCATTGTGGGCAAGAACTATCATGTGATAGTCGTAGCCAATTCAGAAGAACAAGCTCAGGCGTGCAAAGGGAAGAAAATCAGCGAGATAAAAGATTTGGTAATGCCATCCGTTTGCACACGTGATGCCTCCAGTATCTCGGCTTTCAAGAATTTCGTGATGTCGTCAAGCAAAGATGCCAAGCTTGATTTTTCTTCCAACGCAGGCAAGGGAACTGAGAGCGATCCTTATATGGTAAGTGTTGACATCGAGCGTCTGGCTGCTCGCATCGACATCGTTCCGAATGCCGATTATGCGGACAATGGCTATTATTATAATGTAATGGATGGCGACAAAGTGATAGGTGGCTTCAGGCTAGAATCTGTTGTTCCGACTAAGGTCATGACATCGGGCGAATATCTCATCAAGCGAGTTTCGTCATCGTCAGATTTGAGCAATCTCGTCTATTTCGGAAAAGAAACAGCGGGCACAGACAATAAGACAACCAATTACATCGTATGCCCTTGGACGAAAGACCATACAAACCACCAACTCAGCCATGCGCAGGGAAGTGGAGACTTTTACAAAGTTCGTGATGTTTCATCGTCTTCGTCTACAGATAAATCTTTCATCCTAGACTATGTGATGGAGAATACGACAACCGATAATGCAGAGACTTATAGTACAGGCCTTGTATTCAAGGGCAAGTATTATAAATCCTCCGAATGGGATAAAGCTAATAAAAAGCCGGAAGCCAATGCTACAGGCACAGACAAAGAATATACCTATACCATTCGCCACAGCGACCCAGACGGCAATGGCACGGCCAGCGACCCGATGTATTACGGTATTGTACGCAACAATATCTATCAAATAAAGGTTGAAGGTGTTACAGGCAAAGAAGATGGCTTAAAGCTTACCATCAATGTGAGGAAGTGGGCAACCTATACCCACGAAGAGGCTACGATGTAGTCTGTAAAAACAAATCAACAAGCACAAATTAGTGAGAAAATAAATGAAATAGTCTGATTTTAAATAACAAAAGAATGAAGACGATAAGAACGATATATGCAGCATTGATGTTTGTGGTGCTAGCCTTGATGACGGCTTGCTCCACAGACATTGCTGACCCTATAAGTGGAGGAGGGAGCGAGAGCCAGGCTGGCAAAGTCACCCTCCATCTCACGCTATCTACCTCTTCTGCCAAGGTGAGCCGAGCTCTTACGCCTACATGGACGGATGGCACGGACGCTGAGAACATGAAGAGTTGGGTGGTAGCATTCGTAAAAAATAACCAAGTGGTGTCTTTCGCTGAGAACAAGTCTGTAGCCGAAGGTCATCGTATCAAGGATGATGTTACCATTACCGGACTTACCAATGGCGAAACTTATCAGGTTTATTCTTTTGCCAACCTTTCCGCAGATGAATTAGGCATCAGCCAGGGGGCTATTGTTGATTTCGAAAATAAGACTTGGAGGATGAATGGAAATGGCTTCGATGTGACTTCAGCCGATAGCAAGGGTATCCCGATGATCAACAAGCAGGAGGTAACGATTAATTCTGATGGCAAGCCTAGTATTTCTGCTCTTTGGGTAGTGAGAATGCTAGCCAAGATAACATTGAAATTTAAGAATCCTAGTCGTACACCTTTGGTAATCAATAGCATTACGCTCAACGATATTACCCAGAATCCTACTACTGCTGATGATGCTGATAACATCATGTTGCTGCCAAAGCATAGCGATGCAAACAAAGATGAAGTAGTTTGTGAGCCAAATCTTGCTACTACGGCAGAAAGTTCCAGCTATACTTATACATTGCCTTCTCCTTTGACAATAGAGGCAAATACAGAGGATTATAAGACGGAGAACGAAGTGTCATTCTATGTCAATGAGAGTCTTGCAGGCAAGACCTCGAAGTATTTCATTGTAAACTTGAATACATCGAACGGCATTCAGCGTTACGCCCTATTTAAGGATTGGACGACGATAGCTCGCAACGATCATCATATCTTGCCAATATCGCTCGATGATTATAAGCTGAAGTTTGAAGTCCAAGCTTATTCAGCAATCGGTCTCTATCCATCCTTGACGGATAATGGAACGACCCTCTCGTATACTTGCTATTATCCAGAGGAGGAATTTCATATCAAGCCTAAAGTGCTGAAGGCGAGTGATGACTCTGAGGTAACAGGCATCGACTATTCTAAGATGACTTTGGTGCCTATCAATGAGGACGGCACAGAGGATGCTTCGGCAACGGATGCCAATGAGGTCTTCGAGAACCTCCCGGCTTGGAATACCAAGACCGGCTTGATAGAAGGAGTCTTCAAGGGCGATGCCGCTAATAAAAAGAGTGCCCTCTATATGCTCACCGTCCCAGTGACGGCAGAGAAGTCCTTGAAGTATAAACTCCTCTTCACCAAAGATTTAACAGCCTTTGCTGCTCGTAAACATTATACACGTAAATTCTACCGCTATGAATAAAATCAAAAACATATTATCTTTTCTTATCCTCTTCCTTTCGTTGGCAATGGTGCCAGCGAAAGGCTGGGCGAGTGATGGTGCGTACGTAATAGGTGATACCCCATTGGAATTGCAATGGAGTTCTTTTATTTTAAATAATTATAATTATGCTTGTTTCTATTTCGTAAAAGATGGAGGTAAGTGTGATATAACTAGTTGGACTATCAGTAACAACGATAATTTTAATCATACAATTAACAACGATTATGATTGGGCAGCTCATAAAATAGAAAGCAATTATATTTTATACAATAAAGACAAGGCTAGCTATGGTGCTTATGCAAATCTTTTCCAATATAAGATAAACACTAATGGATCTGATATTCATAATTCTAAAGTAGTTCTCCTCCTCTCCAACGATGCCAATCTATTGAGCGAGAAAGAGAATCTCGCTGGTGTTACAAAGATGGAATTCGACCTTTATACAGAGGCTGGATTGAAAACTTCTGCCATTCAGTATGGAAATAAGTCTGCTTCTTTTTCTTCTGCGGACAGTACCTCTATTCTTCCAACTGCTGCAACTTCCACATCGGTTTCTTTGCCTGATTTCAACGCCAAGTATTTGCGTTGGCAGCTGTTTGATTCAGAAACATCAACAACACCTATTGCTGTCAGCAGCTTTTTGTCCAATGATGTTTATTCAGCCAAGACTACCGATTTGATTTGGTATGGTGGTGAGAATATTGCTGATGATTCTCAACGTGCAATAACCTTTGATTTCTCTTCGTTGTCTACAGAGCAGAATGTGGAGAATTATGTTTTGAAGTGCTTTTGGGCTACTAATGACAACGATGATGCTAAGATAGTAACTTATAATGGTGCAACTTATATCCTTCAGGAACCAACGCTTGATGGAGAGTATACATTCAAGTTTGTGAAGCAAGAAACATTGGATGCGAAGCCTTTAACTTTGGCAACAGACAATGTAGACGCTGCTCATACCCATGCTGTAAATGCAATCTATAAGGATAATAAGCTAGAGGTGAGCTTGACGGATGCCATCTCAGACATTCTTTCTGATTTCGGTGTTTCCGACAAGAAAGATGTAAGTGATTTCTATATGCGTTGGGTTCTCGCAGATAAGGATGGTAACGTGATAAGTACTGCTACGACTAGCAATGGAGCTTTTGCCTTGCGTAAGACTTCCGAAAGTAATGGGTACTATACTTTATTGACGAATAATGGTGCTTCGTTGTTGCCAAATGGTTTGAATGCCACTTTCGAGTTGCCTACTGGCGAATCATGGTCAAGCGACATGCAAGTATATTGCTTGTTGACCAATGAAATCTCTGGTCATTCTGCTGAGTATGGAGTTATAATGAAAGAACCTACTACTTTCAAAAGTAAGGTAAATGTGCAGCTCTTTTCTCCAGACGATTATCCTTTCTCTCATTATGAAGGAATCGCCAATAAAAAGGGCGATTGGGATATTGTGAATGGACATACTTATCAGAAGACCCATGAGTGGGAGTACTACTATTATGTAGATGGCAAAGAATACACAAAGCAAGTGTTATTGAAATTGCCATTGCAGTATTATGATGGCAATGGTAATAATTTGGAGCCACGTGGATATTATCGTTGGTACAATTATGATACAGATAAGGCCTCAACTAATTTAAAGGTATGTAGCGACACTGAAACCAAGCTCAAAAGTAAAGGAAACTGGGGACTATTTGCTTCTAATATAGGTTCTAATCCTGTAAGTAAACTTGTTGGTGTATACTACGATACTTCTAATGTTACAGACTCATGGGAAGGCGAGACTATCGCTTGCGATGTGAGCCGTTATGTGGATGGAATGGATGAGTCAAGAAGTTATCTCCTTCGTGAGCCAACGTTGTCTGTTCGTTATATTTTCCATATTCTTCCTAAGAAGAAAATCGCAGACGACATCATGGCTGCTCTTTGCTATCATACGGATGGTGATATAACTTATGAGGACAATAAAAAAGTAACTTTTGGCTATAAGGATAATCAAGCGGAAACGACATTACGTTTGCAGTTGAATGACATTGCAAGATATTCCTATTATCCTTTGACAGATGACGGAAAAGCGAAGAACGTTTACGAGAAAACTATCGAAGAATCAGACTTTAACAAGTCTAATGGTTATCAGAGTCCAACTCAAGTTGTTTGGCGCATATACGATATTACAAAGAGTAATTATTGTGAACTGACAGGAACTACACGCTTCTTGGATTTGAGCATAGATGCGATTACTAAGACTTCGGTAAAGTGGAAAAATGCTGAAGGCAGTGATATCACCACACCTTCCATTACAAAGGGAAGCCCGATTTATGTTGTGGCTTATCTGTCTAATGGCTATGGAGGAATGTGTCCTGTAGCCAACTTTGATGTTCGATTTATGGATTTCCACCCAATGACACAAAAACAATTGCTGGCTGCAGGTTTGAACAATAGAACAATATCTTATCTTGATAGTCATTATTCATTGGCTACCAAACCTATATCGTTCGATGATGATGATGACGAGCAGACTTTGTCTGTTCCGACCAGTCCTAATGACAACCAAGACCGTTTGCCATCCAAGTGGGACAGGCGAGCTTATGGTTTCGTATATCGAGACTTGATAGATTATGATGCAACAGGCTATAATGGTATTGGACATTCGCCGCTTCATGGCGATTACGGTCTCTATAAAACGGCTAATGTCACAGGTATATCAGGCAATAAGGATAGTGGTACTGATAATTATGTTTGGTGGACAGATAAGAAAGTTTATGATCGTACATACTATATGACTAATGGTTCTCAGTATGGACATTTCTTATATGTAGATGCCTCTGATGAGAGTCGTCAGATAGCTGCGGCAGATTTCAAGGCCGACCTTTGTACGGGTATGCAGATGATATTCTCTGCTGCAATTGCCGATATGACTCAGGCTAAAGAGTTGCCACAAGTTATGTTTAAACTCTATGGCATGGATTATGATGCGGATGGTAATGTGAAGAGCCAGAAATTGTTACATTCTTTCTCTTCTGGTGACTTTAAAAATAATATAGATAATCCTCAAAAGGGAGAATGGTTTCAGGTATATGGTAAGATTGTTCTACAGCAAGAGTCTGGAGTGGAAAACTATTCCGATTTCCGTATCGTGATAGATAACTATTGTCAAAACACCGATGGTGCCGACTATGCGGTGGATGACATTCGTATCTATATCGAGCCTGCCAAGGTGCAGGTTCTGCAAGACAAGCCTATCTGTGGTGGAGCTTCAACAGGCGCTATCAAACTCAAGATACGTGCCATCCATGAGACATTGAATGCTATTACTGGACATGCCAATGACACGAAGATATATTTCCGATTCATGAAAGAGGATGGTACGCCTGTAGAAGGAACGAATGAAAATGATCCATACTATCAGACTACGCAAGTGAATACGGAAAATAATTCCAAGCAGGAGTTTAAGAGTAATAAGTATGGTACAGTGAATATCTTCGACTCCGAGGAAACTTGTAAGAAGTATACCATTGATGGTATTCCGATGATAGAGACTGATAATGAGGGAGAAACCTATATCGTACTTAGTAATAGGTATTATCCTTTGCAGATGGGTAAGAAATATTATGTTTCGGTTTCAACGGAAGACCCTTCAAAGGGCAATGCTGATTGGGGCTCTCCATCAGAGGTTTGTTCTGTATATAGTGATTGGTTTGAGTTGATTAGCCAAACTCCATATATCTCTGATACAGATGGTAATGTTATCACTACCTATAAAGTTCCATGTGAGGGTGATTATACCATCAAGGTAAAAGGTAATTTGACAACTGTAGATAGTAAGAATGGAGGAAAGGTTACCTTGACAGGTCTCAAATATGACTGGTATTTGGATGAAATAGATTCCGACCATAAGCTGAACTCTCATGCTTGTAATGAGATTAGCATTGATAAGGATAAGGTGTCTTTAGGTGAAGAGCATAAGCTGTATATGAAGCCTGTTACGGGGGTAGAGGAAGATGGTTATATCAAGTACACAGCGGAGGATGGAACGATTTATTTGCTCTGTACGGAGGCTATTCCTGTCACCTTGCGTGTCGCAAAGGACGGTCCTCGTTTGAACTTCGGTTTCAATGATGTGGATTATCCTTTCAATAATACTGATTACGAGGCTTCGTTGCGCATCGGTCTTCCGCAAATCAAGGCACTGAAAAATAAAAATGGTTATCTTCAGATCCCTTTGCATAGTGCTAGCTATCTGAATGGAGCAACTGATGCCAAGTTAACATTCGTAGATGATAGCAAGCAGGATAGCCCAGCTTCCGCAGATGTCTATGTGGCTACCACTAACGACCCATTGTGGAATGATCCTAATGCTACTTTGCTGTCTACGGCTATCGGTACTTTGCGCAGCAATGAATTGGCTACCATCGTGGCAGGTACTCAGTCTACCCTTGACCTCAAGTTTGCAGATGACGTTTTGGATAATTTCCACGAGGGCTACTGGTACGAGCTTCGCTTCGTATACGAGCAGCGTGGCGAGTCAGCAACTACCACCAACTGCCCAGGCGAGTCTTACCTCAAACTGAAGATTGTGCCAGAGTACGTTACTTGGCGACCTACCGCCGACAACGGCATGAACGCCAACTGGAACAATGATGCCAATTGGCACCGCTCTTCTTCGAGCGAACTCTATAAGGATGATTATATCGAGTATAACTCTTATGCAGACAATAGCGTGAATGCTGAGGCTGCCAACAAGGTGAATATCGCTACCATCGACAACTATGTGCCGATGAAGTTTACCAAGGTGACCGTCGACAACCTCAAGGGACTGCCTTTCCCTGACCTCGGCAATGTGGTGTATCGCCAGAGCAATGGCATCGCTACCAAGCTCACCAACGGCAAGGGTAACGAGGCGACTAGCTACATCCAGTACGACATTATGGCTTACTGGGACGAGAGCGATGCTGGCAAGGGTCTTGGCAAACAAGCCCTTTGGAATGGCTCGGGCTATACGGTGTCCGACATGGATGCTGCCCACGCTGGCGACATGAGCTGCGAGAAATTCTATGGCAATACCTGCCATCAGATTTACTTCAAGCCTCAGGGCGAGCTGCGCGACCAGTGCTACTTGGTTTATGACAAGGCTTGGGTGGAGAAGGAGCTGAAGCCTAATACTTGGTACACGATGGCTACGCCTTTGCAGTATATATATGCTGGCGATATGTATGTGCCAGCAAGCGATGGACGACAGTCGACCGAGGCATTCAAGGACATCAACTTCGCTGATACGAAGTACAGTCGCAGCAAGTATCCTGTCTATCAGCGTGCCTGGGAGAAGAGCGGGGTGGAGGAAATCACAACTAATGGCAACTATTCAGCCTCTCATTATCCTGAGGAAGCTAAGACTGGCGATGTAGACTTGGCGATGGGCTACTGGAGCCATATATATAATAAGGTGGACGAGAGCTATGCCGACGATGCATCCTTCAATGGATTCAGCATCAAGGCAGGAAACTCTTTGTTGCAGAAAAACCAAAGTGCTAATGCTCTTTTGCGATTGCCTAAGGAGGACAAGAGCTATAAGTATTATGATTACGAGAACAATGCTTCAAGTGGTTCTACTGATGTAAATAAAAGTGATGGCCATGGCAAGTTCCTCGTGGCTTACAACAACGACGAGAAGCATCTCGCTCCGATGACCCAGAGCCTGAACGCTGACGGCAAGAGTGGCTTCTATCTCGTGGCGAACCCTTATACCTGCTCTATCTCGCTGAAGAAATTCTTCGAGGTGAATACTGGCCTAGCCAAGCAAGCATGGATTGTGGAGGGCAGTGATGTGAAGGCAATTGCCGAGGATGATTTCGACAAGAATGATTTCGCCATCCAGCCTACACAGTCGTTCTTCGTAAAGAAAGCTTCACAGGGTGCTGACGAGGTGAAGTTCACCTCTGCGATGTATGTAGACCGTCTCATCACTTCGGGCTTGCAGATGGCTTCCGACTACAGCAAGACCGTGAGCATCTCTACCCAGAACGCCAAGGGACAGACCTCCAGGGCTCGCATCTCCCTGCGCCCAGAGGCGAGTGAGGGCTACGACGAGCAGGAGGATGTAGACATGCTCTACGACCAGAACCTACAGGATATTCCGCAGGTTTACACCGTGGCCGATGGATTGGCGGTGGCAGTGAACGCCGTGCCAGCCATATCTTGGATTCCGCTCGGCATCGTGACCGACAAGGCTGAGGGCAAGGAGGCGGTGACGCTCTCCATCGACGGCGCAGGCAAGCTATCCGAGCCGCTCTATCTATACGATGCCGCCGACATGAGCTATACGGAGCTACATGATGGCGAGGCGGTGAACGTGGAGGCTGGCGACCATGGACGCTACTTCCTCACGCAGACTCGTGGCACCACGGGCATCGGCCGCATCGATGCCGATGAAGCGCAAAATCTCGTGAAGGTCTACTCGCCAGATGCGGGCATGATCGTGGTGTCGGCTGTGGGCGGCGAGACCTTGCAGCAGGTCAACGTGTTTACGATGGATGGCAAGATGGTGCACAGCTACCAGTTGCCAGGCAAGCAGCGCATGATATTGCGAGTGCCTTCGGGCGTCTATATCGTGAAGGCTTCCACGGCGAAGGTTGCCAGCCCTAGGGGCATGAAGATTACCGTGAGATAAAAGAGCGGGCTTGCCAGGCAGGATGAGCTTTTGGTAAGACAAATAAGACAAAAAGGAAGAAATCGGCGATTTAATCAAACTTAAATCGTCGATTTCTTTGTTTTCTCTGCGATTTGTCGTACCTTTGCACTCAGAAAATATGGATAAGAAATCAATGAATAGATATATAAAAAAGATATTTAGGTCTATATCCTATATCGCCTGTATGTTGGTGCTCACGCTGGTGCCCGATGCCTGGCTTTGGCATGTTGGTGTGAGCACGTGGCCCCTGCCGCTGGCTGTGGCTTGGTGGATACCGTCGTTGCTGCTCTTGCTCGCCGAGGTGGGCTTGCAGATGGGGTTGTTTCACAAGCTCTCCGTCAGGGTGCTTTTCTCCATGCTGCTCTTTTCGGTGATGCCCAAGGTGGTGTTCATCGCGTTCTATGCCTTCCTGCCTTGGTTCTTCGCCATCCTGCCAGCCTTGGCGCTCATGGGGTGGTTTGCCTTCGGATTTGTGGAGGGATGGAAGCGACTGGAGGTGAAGCGCATCACCTATACCTCGCCCGACCTTCCTCCTTATTTCGATGGCTACAGATTGTTGCAGATCACCGACCTTCACCTCGGTTCCTTTCCCGAGGGCAACGACTTCATCCAGAAGGTGGTAGACAGGGCCAACGGCGAAGACTGCGACATGATGCTCTTCACGGGCGACCTGGTGAACAACAGTGCCACCGAGGTGGAGCCTTATCTCTCGGTATTGAGCCAGCTTCAGGCACCCGATGGCATCTACTCGGTGTGGGGCAACCACGACTACTGCGAGTATGGCAACGACCATTCCATCGCCGCCCTGCACCACAATCGCCGCCTGCTCTTCGACTATCAGCGCCGCCTGGGGTGGCAACAGTTGATGAACGAGCATCACACGGTGAGCCATGGCATGGCGAGCATCGAGATTATCGGTGTGGAGAATGCCGGACAGCCACCGTTCACCAACCGCAGCAACCTGCGCAAGGCGATGAAGGGCGTGCCCCAGGATGCCTTCAAGATACTCCTCACCCACGACCCTCACCATTGGCGCAGGGAGGTGGTGGGCAAGAACATCCAGCTCACCCTGTCGGGCCATACCCATGCCGGACAGCTGAAGATAGGCAGATGGACGCCAGCCCGCATGGCCTTCAAGGAGTGGGGGGGAGCCTATACCATTGGTAGTCAGATGCTCTATGTGTCGTCGGGCATCGGCGGCTCGTTCCCGTTCCGACTGGGAGCTTGGCCAGAACTGACGGTTGTCACCTTGAAACGGAAATTGCGATAGTAAAAAGATAGAATAACGGGTGCAAAGTGTTAAATATTCATTAAATATTCTGAATTTGAACCTTTTTGAATAAAAATTCAGAGAAAATGTTTGGAAAATGGAAATAAAATAGTACCTTTGCATCAGTTTTCGCATATATTTGGGCAAATGGGGGTAGTCGCGAGACTGTACCTCATTTGTTTTTTTGTATAATGACTATCGAAAACATCAATTATTGATTCTTAATTTTTAAAATTCTAGATGAGAAAATGAAGATTCCTGTAGAAGAACAATATAAATACGTAAAGCTTACTTTGCCCGATGGCAGCAAGGCGGATGGACAGCCCGTTCTGCTACACGCTTGCTGTGCCCCTTGCTCGGCAGCCATCGTGGAGTGCATGTTGCGCAATGGGATGAAGCCCACGGTGTTTTTCAGCAACAGCAACATCTATCCCCAGGATGAGTACGAGATACGCAAGCGAGAGCTCATCCGATTCTTGCAGGCGCAGGGCGTGCCATTTGTAGAGGATGCTTACGACCACGACCTGTGGCGAGGTTGCGTCAAGGGGCTGGAGAACGAGCCGGAGCGAGGGAGCCGCTGCTCCATCTGCTTTCAGTTTCGACTCACCAGGGCTGCCCAGTATGCCCAGGAGCATGGATTCCATCTGCTCACCACCACGCTCGCTTCCTCCCGCTGGAAGAACATCAAGCAGATAGACATGGCTGGTCATATCGCTGTGGAATCTTGCCCAGATGTGGAGTGGTGGGACATGAACTGGCGCAAGGGCGGACTACAGAATCGCCGTGGCGAGCTCCTGAGGCTCAATGATTTTTACAATCAGCTGTATTGTGGTTGCGAGTTCAGCCTCGCTTCCTCGCAGGCAATGAGAAACGCCCGCAATCCTTTCTTCGAATGATGGTGCAAAGATACGTTCATTTTTCGATACCACCAAATTTGAGGCGTATCCGTCTGTGAAAATCTGTTAATGGGAGTGTTAATTAAAACAACTCATAGTTTTCCACTTGCGAAGTCATAGAGTTGTGGTAGGGAAATCGTAGAGTTGTGCATCAAGAGTCTGTTCGATTACAATTACAGTAATTACAGTTTTTTCTGCTAGCTAGCATTTTCTTCTTTGTAGAAAGTACTATATATATATATATATATAGTATATAATATAAGTATACATAATCTTGTCTGATTGCTTTCATGGTTATGGGGGAAAATAAAACTGTAATTACTGTAATTGTAATCGTAATCATGTTAAGCTATGCCCCGTGATCTTGAGGTCGTAATATAATTTTTCGCCCAAATCCTTGCATTTTTCGAAAAGAAATCGTAACTTTGTGGTCGGCATTGCTATTGATGCTAAAAGAGTTGAAAATCAGTTTTTTTATCGATTATTCTGTAATTTTTGCTGCAAAAGTGTTGCTGATTCAGAAAAAATGCGTATCTTTGTCGCACCATTTAACACAATGGTAGAGTGAACCCCGCCTTCGACGAGTATTAACTTGTTGGAGGCGGTTTTTTCGTCTCGTTAATAGAATTTATAACAGGAGAAATCCTCGAGTTTCTGCTGCAGATGTTTAAGGGTAGCTCATAATCAAGAAGCGATTATGAAAACAAGTACAAAACAACCTACAGCAGAGATTATAGTCTCGGCTAAGACCTCTTATCACCTATCCATTTTTCTCTTGATGCTCAAGGCTTTTGCGCTGTTTAGCAATAACTGCCTATGCTTTCGCATTGCGAGGGGCAAAGAAGAGGCTATTCCGCAGCCGGAGCAGCAGTCGAATCAGCCCGTACGGCAGCCAGAGGTTTTGAGTGTTCCTGGTATGCAGGAGAGGCTCGATGCCTTGGTAGAGGCAGGAGAGTTGTCGCCTGATTATCAGTTGAAAACGCAGTCGTGGACGGAGCGTGCCATCATCGTTGCATACTTGTCGGGCGATTTGCGCAAGAAGTGCATGTGGAGTGCGTTCGCCGAGTTGTGGCATTGCGACAAGCTGGTGCTCAAGAGTGCCTATGCCAAGCATAGTGATACCGCGGCTGCGAGGAAATATTATGTGAAGCTGGAGGAAATTTTGCAATCTAGGAGAATTTAACCTTTATCTCTGATAATTTCTTCGATGAACGCTTGCTCTTCTTGTGTGAGGCAGAAATGCTTATAAAGCTTCTTGTCTGTCCATTCCTTCTTGAAATCTAGCACTGGCACATATCGATATGTGTGCTTGGTCATGTTGTGACCATTTTTTGCCAAAATCATCATGAAGCGGAAGAATTTCGTACACATATAAGCTGCAAAATTATCTGCTTCTTTCTGATTGTTGAAAGTTCTTATTAATAGCAATCCATTGGTGCACACAGAGTTTGGCTCAGAGACGATAGGGCTGCTAATTACAGAGTGGGGGAGCTCGTCGCCGCCCGGACTCGCCTTGGCGACAAGTACTTTCCACTTTTTGCTCAAGCTTGTATAACTATCGTTGAGCTTGCACTTTTTGATATATCCGCTTTTCTTCTTTACATCGTATATTTTGATGGTGTCGACTGATTGCGACTCATCAGTGTAGTCTTTGAATTTGTCGCCAAATCCGAAAGGATCTCTAGAGGATACTTCTTCGCCGACAAAGTTTTTGGCTTTCTGCTTCACCTTTGTCAATACAGGAATGCCCTTGCTAAAACGAATCAAGATGTCTTCGCTGCCAGTGCGCAGATACCTTTTTTCGGAATAGGTATGATTGTTGATGTGGCTGACAAACTCACATTGCCCCTTATGTGCACTGTTCCACAATAATAGGCATACTCCGCCTCGGAGATTGATTCCTGAGAGGTCGCAAATGGCTGGGTCTGGATAGTCATGAAAAATTTCTATTCTTTCGTCTGCGAGCATATCTTTTCTGAAATCCCTCAGTCCTTCACCTTTGCCGCCTGAGTACCAGACGGACTTCATGTACATGGATATGTATTGCGGAGCTAGCTTTTCTTTTGCTAACTGGAAATATTTATGATATAGTGCTGTGGCAGAGTCGCCTCTTCCTCCTGCATCGTTTTTGTTGAATGCTGCTCCACCAATAACAACGTTTGGATGCAATTTTGCGAGCTCTTGGATGATTTTTTCGTTGTTCTTGTCGACGATAGCATTGGCGTAGAATGAGTTGAAAATATGATTGATAGGCAATCCCAGTGCTTGGTACATTTTGCGAGTCAGCTCGTAGGCAAGAGGAGACGTTGGAACAGAGTATATGTTGTTTTCTGCTTGACATGTCGCTCCGTACTTTTGATAAATGGCCAAAGCCATTTCCCCTTGGGTTGAGGCTATATCGAGAAATATAGTCTTTGCGTCAATCTTGTCTTTGGGTAAAAAATCTACCAAGCTTGTAGCAACTTGCGCTGGTATAACGACCTCTGAATCCGAAATCCTCGTAAATCTCTTTGTTGCCACTTGTGCCCTTTCTAGGGGCGACAAGGTCTTGTCGCTCATCAATGAGTTGATGCTGCTTATTTTATAGTCTAACTTGCTGAGAACAAAAGGATTGCATTTGTTCTGTATAAGCCATAAAATTGGTACTTTCAGACCGAGGTTCTTGGCTATTCTATGATTGCTTTCATTTTTGTTCACGATACTGTTTATGACATCCTCTAATGTTTTTACAGGAGTGTCGGTTAAGAATGCGTAGAACAAAATCTTAGAATAGTAAGCGGCAATTTTCTTTGCAATATCATTTTCCTCATCCTGCTTGTCTTTCGTCTGATGTTCTTTGCCTTCCTTGTCCTTTTCTGCTTCTTCAGTTTCCTCTGTTTCCTCTGTTTCCGGAATGGCGTAGTCACTCTCGTCATCGCCTTCGTTGGGCTTGAAATCTACCCCTTTGGAGGCATCTATTTTGTTAAGCTTTTCAACTTCGTCTTTAAAGTTTTGGTCATTCAATAGTGAAAAGTCACATGGAATGCTCGTCGCTTCATCAAGTATACTCTTATTGTTAGAGTATTGTTGAACGACCGCCATGACATCAGTAGCTTTCACCTCTTTCAGCTGATTTTTGTTCAGCGTGATAATAGGGGAAATTTCAAGCTCTCGCTCAATTCTTTTTTCCAGTTTGTTGTTGCCATTTTTTTCCGTGTTGGCATTATAGAATTGAGATTTCAACTCTTGCATTCTGAACATACGGTCTGGGTCAAAGTCTACAAGTAAAGTTTGGGGTTTCATGTCATATTTGATGATGTTCCCTTCTTGGTCTTTATATGTCTTGACGTATTGGTTTTGTATACGGAAAATGGCTTGGTCGTATTCTTGTGGCGATGCTGTATCCTTGAAATACAACATCGTGTCCCATTGTTTCACTGTACTGCCCGTCAGCATTTTGTTGACGGTCAAAGATAGTGTTTTCTTATTTCCTTCCTCGCATTCTTCTATCTTGTTTTTTACGTCGCTAGTGCTTTTATATATTTTTTCTTCGTCATAACCAGCGATGTTGATAATCTGATATTTACAAAGATGTTTGAACTTTTTATGGTATTTTTGTAGCAGGTATGCTAGTGCGTCGCAAGATGCTCTGAAAGGGAGTACGCATACG
Source organism: Candidatus Segatella violae (assembly GCA_002440225.1). Taxonomy (GTDB): domain Bacteria; phylum Bacteroidota; class Bacteroidia; order Bacteroidales; family Bacteroidaceae; genus Prevotella; species Prevotella violae. The sequence continues at coordinate 3,265 of DJSH01000054.1, read as the reverse complement.
ATGTGGCGACACATCTTCCCCTCTTGAATTTTGTCGTAATCAAGAAAACTCAAGATGTTCTCGTCTTCCTTGGCTCCGTCAATGGCTAGAAAAAGGTCTAGTATCTCTTTTTCGTGCATGAATATTCTATGCTCTTCTTCCCTGTCTTTCGTCATGGATTTTGGACGGAAAAGAGCAGAGAAGGCATAAGAGATACCATTTTCTCTCAGCTCCTTCATTTTGATGCGCGCGGAGGTATTGGGGAGAAATGCAAACCTTACCATTTGGGGAAAACCGTAGTAGGGGTTGTCCCATTCTTGGCATTGGTCTTTGTTGCCGTTCTCTTTGTCCCAATCCTCCTTGGCATCTACAATATCCGAATATTGGCAGAAGGATATGATGTCATCCTTGGTAAATTCATCACCCATGAGAATGCGGTAAGGAGTACCTGAAAGATGAATTCTAACCTTTGCCTTTAGTGTTTTTATCTCTTTGTCGAAATCGTCGGAAAAGTCAATGTCCTCCGTCTCTTTTTGGATTTCAGACTTTGATAGTTTGTTGTCTTGCAACACTTTTCCATATTCTGCTGCACGTGCCCCATAATGCGTCTCGTCGATGATTAGCAGGTCTATGCTGCTTTGGAATAACTCTTGGTGTTTCTCTTTGATTCTTTCACCTTGCAAGTCTTGTAATGTCAAGAATATTGCTACATCTTGATGATTCTGGGCGCACTCTTTGATGATATGTGGCTTTTGCAGCAAATCGCTGCCTTCTAGAAATTTATAACGTTCAAATCTTACATGGCTTTCCACAGCCTTCTTCCATTCCTCACGCACATCAGCCTTGGCGGAAACAATGACAACAAGGTGAGCGTTGATTTCTGTAGCACAGCACATCGCAGTGAATGACTTGCCAAATCGCATCACCGCATACATCAGCAGGTTGGTTCTGCCTTTTACTAAATATGCATGCTTAAATGCATCTATGGCATCCTGTTGATTCTGTCGTGGAGAGAAAGTTTGGTTTCTTTTGTACTCATATTTTATCGGAAGTTTATCCGGGCTATAATACTGATACTTATTCTTGCTTTCATTTTTCTTGATGTCTTCTATGGCTTCCTTTACGTCATCTACTTTGGCGTTTTTGAAAAATTCACAGGAATAGTAAATACCTTTGCCCAACTCTTCTTTTGTAAGTCTGTGCAGCTTTTTTGTGTTCTCTAAATATTGGTGAACAGCATAATCTCTAAAGAACTTTCCACTTTCAAGTCTTGCCGTCTTGGAATATCTAAACAAGAGATTTGGATAATGAATTCTCCATTCTGCCAAGCGAACAGAAAGTGGTCTATAGGTGTCGCCAACTTTCAGAAAATTAGGGATGGTCTCAGTACTGAACGCATAGATTTGAGGATCTATGCGTCCAATAATGATATTGTCCAATAGGTTAAGGTTGTTGATTTGTCTCATATTTTTTAAAATAAGCAGGATTCTACATATTGAGGTTCCTTGATTTCGGCATTCCTGGTTGGGTATTTCACCTTGCAGGCATTGCCCTTTATTATCAAGTCAAAGATCTTGCTGCTTGGCTGTTTTGCTGCATATTTAATGTGGGCATTGTAGCCTAATGGCATCAGTTTCAATAACTTTTTTATTCTATCTTTTTCTTCTTGGCTGAGCCCCACTAACAAGATATTTAGTTGCTTTAAGTTAGAGCAGTAAGCTGTCAATTGTGGAACATAGACTACCGCCATGGCCAGAGATGAAATGGAAGCATTGAATGTTTCCTTCTTTCCAAGATCTATGGACATAATACTATTGTATGCATCTTGGAATGTCTGTTCATTCCAGATGGCTTGGGTCTCTATGTAATAATTGCCAGAAGCTTTTTCGCCTGTTTCAATAAAGTCTTCATATTCTAGGATTTTTTTGATTTTCTCAGCAATGTCGAACTCAATGTGGGTGGGTACGGCTTCTCCGATGCACCGTCTGATATTTCCTTCATTTTCCTTGAGATATTCATCAGAATTTTCCACAGTGAGTTGGTCATCGTGATCAGTCCATTTAAAGGAGTTTGGTATAGTCATGAGGGTCATGAGTTCTCTGATGCTCAATACTCTGTTGTCTACAGGATGTATTGTGTCTTGCGAAGACATGACATCACTTCTGGTGGCTATGCAAGCTCCAGGTCGGTTCCAAATGAGGCGACGATATTTATTACCCATATAGGCACCCTTGTTGATGACTCTGTTACCATCTTTGTCAAAGGTGCATGGCTTTCTGTCATCGGGATTGTCGAAGGCCGTTTCTCCCTCCTTCAAATCCTTTATCCAGTCAAGCATATATTCAGGGAATGGTCGAGCAAAATGGAAAGGATCTTTGGCATCTTTTTCACAATACTTGAGTCTTGGGAAATTTCCTATGGAGTCTTTCAAGAGAATCTCTTCATGTCTGGTGGGAAACAAAAGTAAAGGAGATATGTGTGCAAGCTGTTTGCTCGTGCCAATAACGATGGTTCTTGGTCGAGAAGATGGAACTCCATAATCCTTGAAATTGATAACCTTCCAATAGATATTGTAATCAGCGGCGAGATTCTTGAAGATGCTATTCTTGATAGTCATGTCTTCCCCTGATATGTCTGTGCAGATAGATTTCATAAAAGCGCGCACATTTTCAAAGACAAACACTTTTGGGTGAATGCCTTTGATGAGTTTTATCGCCTGTACTACGAGCGAGTTTCTTATTTGCTCATGGTCGTTTTTCTTGTAGTTTGCTGTTGACATCCCTTGACAGGGAGGGGTGGCAAAAACTACATCCACTTGTTTCAGCCCTTCCTTTTCTTTCCACAAATCTATCTCTTTGTAGATGCGGTCGTGCGTCACTTTGCTACATGCGTCTCCACAGATGTAACCACTCTCATACTTACATTTGTGGTTCGCTTTCTGTACATCCATTCTTGGAGCCAACAATTCATTGGTTGCTATACATTCAAAACCATTCATCTTGAATCCATAGCAGCCAACACCTGCACAGCTAAAAAGTGAAATATATGTTTTTTTCTTCATCGTTCTTTTTATTTATCGGCAAAGTTACTGTTTTTTTTCCTTATTTCGACCAATAAGTGGATATTTTTTTCTAATCTACTATAATTTTCGGAACTTTTCTATATGGAATTGAATTTTATGACTGGAATTTTAGTAGTTGGTACCAACCAAGGGTACCAACCGGGTACCAAGTAAATGCCAAAAACTTGCCGTATCTTTGCCCTCGGATTTCAGAACATGCCGGTT
>DJSH01000024.1 GCA_002440225.1 Candidatus Segatella violae | reverse complement strand
GAGATAGCAAGAAAGATAGGATTGCCAGAGGAAGTCATCAAGGAGGCCTCGGATATCGTGGGTTCGGAATATATCCAGAGCGACAAGTATCTGCAAGACATCGTGCGAGACAAGCGATACTGGGAGAACAAGCGCCAAAACATCCACCAGCGTGAGAAGGATATGGAGAAGACCATCTCCAAGTATGAGAGCGACATCGAGGACATCGAGCGCAGTCGCAAGGCAATTCTCCAAAAAGCGAAGGAAGAAGCAGCAGAGCTTTTGAAGGAGAGCAATAAGAAGATAGAGAACGCCATCCGAGAGATTCGTGAGAGTCAGGCAGAGAAGGAGGAGACCCGCCGTATCCGTCAGGAGCTGGATGCCTTCAAGCAGGAGGTACAGGAAATCGACACCAAGGATGCCGACGACAAGATAGCTCGCAAGATAGCCCAGATTCAGCAACGCAAGGAACGCCATGCCAAGCGACAGGCTGAGAAGAAGGAGAACCAAGAAAAAGCCGCAGCAGCTCTGCGCAATGCCCAGAACAAAACGCAGACAGACAACAACCGTGAAATCAAGGCTGGCGACACCGTTCGCATCAAGGGCTTGACGACTGTCGGTAAGGTAGAAAGCATTACGGGCGATACAGCCACAGCCGTATTCGGAGGCATGAGAACCAAGATGCGACTCAACCGCTTGGAGCACGCTACCCCTTCAACCGAGACCCTCGACAAGACCGAAGAGCGCAAGGAGAACTTGGCTTCATACGGCATCAGCCGAGAAACTCGCAAGACCATCGATGCCCACAAGACCAACTTCCATCAAGACTTGGATGTGCGTGGCATGAGAGGCGACGAAGCCTTGAACGCCGTCCAATACTTCATCGACGACGCCATCTTGGTGGGAATGCCTCGTGTAAGAATCCTTCATGGCAAGGGCAATGGTATCCTCCGCCAACTCATCCGCCAGTACTTGAGCAGCGTGCCAAACGTTACGCATTATGCCGACGAGCACGTGCAGTTCGGTGGAGCAGGTATCACAGTCGTGGACTTTTAAAGTGAAGAACCAAGGGTGAGAAATTCAAATGTTTCTCACGTTTTTCTCTTAACAGAAGTTAAAGAAATAAAGATTTTAGGCAAAACATTTGGCGGGCTCAAAGGAAAGTAGTACCTTTGCACCCGCTTAAAAGCAACACGCTTTACAAAGCAAATTTAGAGACGGACAAGTCTCATACGACCAGCTCCCTCGGAATCCCCCAGGATGGGAACATAGCAAGGGTACTTGGTTGTAGCGGTGCGATATGAATCGCTTGTCCACCCGCCTCTTTAGCTCAGTTGGCCAGAGCACGTGATTTGTAATCTCGGGGTCGTTGGTTCGAATCCGACAAGAGGCTCAAAAAGGAACTTTCTCACAAGGAAAGTTCCTTTTTCGTTTTATATTTTTTCTTTCTCGTGCTTACTTTCAAGGCTTTTATATCAAAAATATATAAATTTATCCCCATCTTATACCTTATATAAACAAAAATGAGTATTTTTGCAGGATAATATATAATTCAATCAAACAATGAGTCAAGAGAACAAGAAAAAGAAAAAAGTTGTCATCACAATTGATATTGGAAAAATTATGCAGACAAAGGCCTTTGCGCGTCAAGACGGAGCCATCCTTGGAGCCATTTGGATTCTCAGTTTTGCATGCACCATGCTTGCCACCGACCCCAAGAATCAGTTGCTCGGCCTCGTATCAAACGTGCTCATCATCTGTACCCCTTTTGTTGTGGCAAAGCGCTTGAAGAGTTTCCGCGACTATGCGCTAGAAGGGAAAATTTCCTTCAAACGGGGTCTCTACTATTGCTTACAAACATTCTTTTACGCCACATTACTGCTCACTATTGTGCAGTATCTGTGGTTTCGCTTCATGGATGTATCGCCATTTATGAATGCACTGCAATCCAACTACCAAGTTGTAATGCAAGCCTATCAGATGACCACAGAGCAAGCACACACCGTTCTGGAAGCCATCACCATGATGAAGCCTATCGCATGGGCATCCATGTTTATGGTGGTAGACTTGATAGTAGGCGTCGTCTTGAGTCCTATCATTGCTCTGACGATGGCTCGCAACAACAAGGTTCTGAGACAAGACATCAATAAACAACAGAAATAAGAATCGCTCATATAAAACAAGAAGAAAATGGACATTTCAGTTATTGTACCTCTATTCAATGAAGAAGAATCACTGCCTGAGCTCTACGCATGGATAGCAAGAGTAATGGATGCCAACGACTTCACCTACGAGGTAATATTCGTCAACGATGGCTCTACTGACTCATCTTGGCAAGTCATCGAGAATCTCGCGGAGAAACACGACCAAGTAAAAGGCATTAAATTCCGCCGCAACTACGGTAAGAGTCCTGCCCTCTATTGCGGATTTAAAGAGGCGCAAGGAGACGTTGTCATCACAATGGATGCCGACCTACAAGACTCACCCGACGAGATACCAGCACTCTATCGCATGATAACCAAGGAGGGCTATGACCTCGTTTCAGGCTACAAGCAAAACCGCAAACAAGGCGACCCTCTGTCGAAGACTATCCCTACCAAGCTTTTCAATGCTACCGCTCGCAAGGTGAGCGGCATCCACAACCTCCACGACTTCAACTGTGGACTAAAAGCATACCGCAAAGATGTTGTGAAAAACATAGAGGTATACGGCGAAATGCATCGCTACATTCCATATCTGGCCAAGAACGCAGGCTTCGACAAGATAGGCGAAAAGCCAGTACACCATCAGGCCCGCAAATTTGGTAAGTCCAAGTTCATGGGCTGGAACCGTTTTGTAAACGGTTATCTCGACTTGATGACCCTTTGGTTTTTGAGCAACTTTGGCAAGAAGCCAATGCACGTGTTCGGTTTTCTGGGCAGCGTAGTATTCTTCATAGCCTTCCTTGCCCTGATAGGACTCGGCATCGACAAGCTCATCGACCTACACAACGGTATCTATGGCCATCTCATCACCGACTCGCCTTATTTCTTCATTGCCCTCACGGCAATGCTGCTAGGCAGCCAGTTGTTCTTGGCAGGTTTCTTGGGCGACCTCATCAGCCGACAGAACCCAAACCGTAACGATTATCAAATAGAAAAGAAAATAAGATGCGGAAAATAATACCCTTCATTCTCCTCGCCATCATGGCAATGGTAGGATGCACGACACTCGACTGTCCGCTCAACAACACCGTATACACCAAGTATAAGTTGCAAGGCGACATCACCAAGCTCACAGACACGCTCACTATTTCCACCACCAAACTTGACGGCATCGACAGTGTGCTCATCAACAAGGATGTGGATGTAGATAGCTTCAGCCTGCCAATGAGCTACAGGAAAGACAAGGATAGCCTCTACTTCGTGGTTAGTACACAGGACAAACGTGTGTTCAAGGATACCGTGATCGTATTCAAGGAGAATTACTCACATTTCGAATCGGTAGATTGTAGCCCGGCATTCTTCCACACCATTACAGATGTGAAGACCACCCACAACATCATCGACTCAATAGTAATCAACAACAAAGAGGTAAACTACAATGCATCCAAAGCACATTTCTACATATATTTTGGCAATCGCAATCAGTAGCATTGCCATGCTATCCGCCACCTCAGTCCAAGCCCAAACCGCCAAGAAGAAGGTGATAGAACAAAAGGCAGACTCCGTGCCTCTATTCAAGGGTATGGCTGTAGGCATAGACCTCATCGGCCCAGTACAAATGATGGTGAGCGACTATGGTCAGTACGAGGCATCTCTGCGCATCGACCTGAAGGACAAATACTATCCTGTCTTCGAATTGGGATATGGAAAGGCCGACGCTACCGACGAGTCAACCAAAATCACCTATAAGACCAGCGCCCCCTACTTTAGGTTAGGTTGCGACTGGAACCTACTGAAAAACAAGCACGACGACTACCGCCTGTTTGGAGGTTTCCGCTATGGATGCACTTTTTATAAGTACGACCTTAGTGCACCCCCAGTAGAAGACCCAGTGTGGGGTGGCAAAGCCGAATACGGAGGCAAAGACATCTCCTGCAACTACCATTGGCTAGAGGGAGTCATCGGCGTCGATGCCAAGATATGGGGACCTTTACGCATGGGATGGAGCCTCCGCTACAAACGTCGCCTTTTCAAAAACGATGGAACATTAGGCAACACTTGGTATGTTCCAGGCTTCGGCAAGCAGGGAGGCTCTAGATTCGGAGGTACATTCAACGTCACATTAGAGATATAAAAGCAATGAAGAACAAGAAACTCATCTGGCAAGTGCCATTCTTGATGGTTCTCCTCATCGGAACCATCATCATCATCAGGCAACAACACGATACCCCATATCAGAAAGATACGGGATTCGTCTTCGGTACCATCTATCACATCACCTACCAGAGCGACGAAAACTACCAGAAAGAGATTGAAGCAGAGCTCAAGAAGGTCGACCAATCGTTGTCACCCTTCAACAACACGTCTATCATCTCTCGCATCAACCGAAACGAAAATGTAGAGGTGAATGGAATGTTCAAAGAGGTTTTCACATTGGCTGAGTCCATCTCCAAGGACACCCAAGGAGCGTTCGACATCACGGTAGCCCCCATGGTAAACCTTTGGGGATTTGGATTTAAGCATGGCGTGCCACCTACCCAAGAAAAGCTTGACAGCATACGCGCCTTGGTGGGATACCAAAAAGTGAGTCTAAAGGATGGACATATCTATAAGCAGCACCCACAGACCATGCTCGATTGTTCAGCCATCGCCAAGGGATATGGAAGCGACGTTGTGGCAAAGTTTCTAAAGAAAAAGGGCATCCTCAACTACATGGTTGAGATAGGTGGCGAAATCGTGGTAAGTGGCGTAAGCGACAAGCAAGTGCCATGGCACATTGGCATCAATAAGCCTACAGACGACTCCACCAACACCAACCAAGAGTTGCAAGACGTACTCGACATCACCGACATCGCCATGGCCACCAGTGGAAACTACCGCAATTTCTATTACAAAAATGGCAAGAAATACGCCCATACCATCGACCCAAAGACGGGCTACCCTGTGCAGCACAACATCCTGTCGGCCACAGTCTTAGCCAAGGATTGCGCCACGGCCGACGCCTATGCCACATCATTCATGGTAATGGGCATGGACGGAACAAAAAAGATTTTGGAACGACACCCAGAATTGTGTGCCTATCTCATCTATTCTGATGCCAAAGGCAACAACAAGATATGGTATTCGCCATCCATTCAGAAGAAAATTCTTAACAAATAATTCACATGTCAGAGAATAGACTATACGATAGCTTACTCGTCCTTCCTCTCTTCCTGGGAATGAGCCGCAACGATCTACAACAAGCGGCCGGCACCACTAGGTTCGATTTCAAGAAAGTCGATACCGGAGAGACTATTGTCCAGGAAGGCGAGGTCTGTCGGCGTCTATTCTTTCTGATTACAGGAGAAATAAATGTCATCACAGAAGCCGATGACCATGGCTACCAAATAGAAGAAGACATTATGGCTCCCGAGATATTCCAACCAGAGCGCATCTTTGGTCTCACCCAACGTTTCACCCACACCTATGTGGCAAAAAGCAATTGCAGCCTGATGAGTATCAGTAAGCAAGAATTATCAAAATTATCAGACAATTTCGAGATATTTCGCATCAACTTGCTCAACATGATATCTACACAGACTCAAAAGAACAACAGGCACAATTTCCGTGTTCCTCCCAAAAGCCTCATCGAACGCATTGTGCGTTTCTTCGAGTCGCATTGCATTCGCCCCGCAGGAGAAAAGACATTCCACATCAAGATGACAAGATTAGCCGATGAGCTCAACACCAAACGCCTCTATATTTCCCACGCACTCAATGAGATGCAAAGCCAAGGTCTACTCTCTCTATCCCGTGGAAAAATTCAAGTTCCTGCACTTGAGAAACTGATCAATCGCTAAAATATGATGCACCTTAAAACATATTAAGACCCAAACGAGTGTAATATTAGTTAAATCTCTTTATAAATAAGGTGAGAAACATCATTTTTTTCTTATCTTTGCAACTAAAAATGATAATTTATGCAAGACAATAAAAATACAGAACAGAGAATAAACCCATTCTTCGTGCCTTATAACACACCGCACGACACCGTTCCATTCGACAAAATTCAGCTTGGCGACTATGAGGAGGCTTTCATGGAAGGCATTCGCCGTGACGATGAAGCGACAGATAAAATCATCAATGATCCTGCTGAACCAACATTCGAAAATACCATTGCCCGTGTCGACACCGACAAGGGTGAGCATTACTATGACTTGTTGGGACGTGTATCCAACGTGTTCTCTTGCATGATGAGTGCCGAGACTTGCGATGAGATGGAGGCTCTGGCCCAGAAGTTGAGCCCGATCCTCACCAAGCATGCCAACGACATCACGCTCAACAAGAAACTCTTCGAGAAAATTAAGTTTGTTCACGACCACCCTAATCGCGAACTTACACCTGAGGAGCAGATGTTGCTCGACACCAGCTATGACGGCTTCGTGCGTAGCGGTGCCTTGCTCGACGAGGCAGGCAAGAAAAAACTCAGAGCACTCACCGAGGAGGCGAGCATCCTCACCCTCCAGTTCTCTCAGAACCTCTTGAAGGAGAACAAGGCGTTCACCCTTCATATCACCGACAAGGCACAGCTCGACGGACTGCCAGAGACAGCTATCGCCGCTGCTGCCCAGAACACCAAGGAGAAGAATGAGGAAGGTTGGATTTTCACTTTGGATTATCCTAGCTACTCTCCATTCATGACCTACTCCACCCAGCGTGAGCTCCGCAAGCAGATGTACATGGCTCGCAATACAGTCTGCACCCACAACAACGACCAGAACAACTTGCAAATATGCACCCGCTTGGTCAACCTGCGCCGTGAGCTCGCCCAGTTGCTGGGCTTCGAGACCTATGCCGATTACGTGCTCCGTCATCGCATGGCAAGCAACGTGCAGAACGTATACAAGCTCCTCAACGACCTTATTGAGGCCTACAAGCCTACTGCCATTAAGGAGGTAGAGGAAGTAGGGGCACTCGCCAAGAAATTGGAGGGCGACGACTTCGAGATGCAACCATGGGATTTCGGTTACTATTCCCACAAGCTCCAAATGGAGAAATACAATCTCGATGCAGAGATGCTGCGCCCTTACTTCCAGCTCGACAAGGTCATCAAGGGCGTGTTCGGTCTTGCCAACAAGCTCTATGGCATCACCTTCAAGGAGAACAAGGACATTCCTGTATATCATCCAGACGTCAAGGCATTCGAGGTATTCGATAAGGACGGCAGTTATCTCGCCGTGTTCTATGCCGACTTCTTCCCACGCAAGGGTAAGCAGGGCGGTGCCTGGATGACCGAGTTCCAGGGACAATGGATCGACCACAAGGGCGTGAACGTTCGTCCACACGTAAGCGTGGTGATGAACTTCACCAAGCCTACCGAGGAAAAGCCAGCCCTCCTGACATTGGGCGAGGTGGAGACTTTCCTCCACGAGTTCGGCCACAGTCTACACGGCATGTTCGCCAACACCCGTTTCGAGAGTCTTTCGGGCACCAACGTATGGTGGGATTTCGTGGAACTTCCATCCCAGTTTATGGAAAACTACGCAGTGGAGAAAGAATTCTTGCGCACCTTCGCCTTCCATTATCAGACGGGCGAGCCTTTGCCAGATGAGTTGATAGAGCGCATCGTGAAGAGCCGCAATTTCTTGGCAGCCTATGGATGTTTGCGCCAAGTAAGTTTCGGTCTGCTCGACATGGCATACTATACCAAGAAGGAAGCCTTCAATGAAGCCATCATCCCATTCGAGAAGAAGGCATGGACGGAGGCGATGGTCACCAAGCAACTGCCTAACACCTGCATGACCGTACAGTTTTCCCACATCATGGCGGGTGGCTATGCGGCAGGTTACTATAGCTACAAGTGGGCAGAGGTGCTGGATGCCGATGCCTTCAGCGTATTCAAGAAGAACGGCATCTTCGACCAAAAGACCGCCCAAAGCTTCCGTGACAATATTCTCTCGAAGGGAGGAACAGAACATCCGATGACACTATACAAGCGATTCCGCGGGCAAGAGCCAACCATCGATGCCCTGCTTGAAAGAAACGAGATTAAGAAGAAACAATAAATAGAAGAAATATGGAGAACAAACTTTCCAAACAGACCAAGCTAGACCTTCGCTACTTGCGAATGGCACGCATTTGGGCAGAAAACAGTTATTGCAAACGCCGTCAGGTGGGAGCCTTGGTCGTAAAAGAGAAGATGATCATCAGCGACGGTTACAATGGCACACCAAGCGGATTTGAGAATGTCTGCGAAGAGAACAACGTGACCAAGCCATACGTTCTCCATGCCGAGGCGAACGCCATCACCAAGTTGGCTCGTAGCAACAACAACAGCGAAGGCAGCACGCTCTACGTCACCGCCTCCCCCTGCATCGAATGCGCCAAGCTCATCATCCAGGCAGGCATCAAGCGAGTGGTTTACGCTGAGAAATATCGCCTCGACGACGGCATCAAACTGATGCAAAGAGCGGGCATCAAGGTGGAATACCTCAATCCCGACGAAACAGAAAAAGCAGAATAAAACAACAAACGTTAGAAAGTTATGAATATAAACAAGAACAAGACCAACCGATTCATGCCCTTCATCATGGCAACCTGCGTGGTGATAGGCATCATTATCGGCACGTTCTTCTCCAACCATTTCGCAGGCAATCGTCTGAGCGTCATCAATAGTGGAAGCAACCGCTTGAACAACTTGCTCCACTTGATTGACGATCAGTATGTAGACCCTGTCAATATCGACTCCCTGGTCGATAAGGCGATACCTCAGATTCTCGCCGAGCTAGATCCTCACTCCGTATACATCAGTGCCAAGGATGCCGCCCAGGCCACAGACGACCTGAAAGGCTCTTTCTCGGGCGTAGGAGTAGAGTTTGTCATCCGCGACGACACTATCCACATCCAAAATGTCATCCAAAACGGACCTGCAGAGAAGGCAGGTCTCTTGGCAGGAGATAAGATTGTGATGGTGGACGGCAAAAAGTTTGTAGGCAAGAATGTTACCAATCAGGAAGCCATGCATCGCCTCAAAGGTCCGAAAGACACGAAAGTGAAGATTGGCGTCATCCGCTATGGTAGCAACAAGATACAATCCTTCACGGTTACTCGTGGCGAGATTCCTACCAAGAGCGTCACCGCAGCTTACATGCTCGACGACAACACCGGTTACATTCGCATCAAGAATTTTGGCGAGAACACCTATCCAGAGATGCTCATCGCCCTGGCAAAGCTTTCGCAGCAAGGTTTCAAAAACCTTTGCATCGACCTGCGCGACAATTCTGGTGGGTACCTCAACGCTGCCGTCAACATGGCCAACGAGTTCTTGCCAGACAAAAAACTCATTGTCTACACACAGGGACGTAAGTCTCCTCGCCAAAACTACATGAGCGACGGCAAGGGCTCTTACCAAAAGATACCGATGGTCGTACTCATCAACGAGGGCTCAGCTTCCTCGGCAGAAATCTTCGCCGGTGCCATGCAGGACAACGATCGTGCCACCATCATAGGTCGCCGTTCATTTGGAAAAGGTTTGGTACAGCAACAGATAGAATTCCCCGACCATAGTCTCATCCGCCTGACCATAGCTCGTTATTACACACCATCAGGCAGATGCATCCAGAAGCCATACACACTAGGCGACGACAAAGACTACGAGCAGGATCTCCTCGATCGCTACGAGCACGGCGAGTTCTTCTCGCAGGATAGCATCAAGCATACCGGACCTGCCTACCACACAGGGCTGGGCAGAGTGGTATACGGAGGCGGTGGAATCACGCCAGACATCTTCGTTCCAGAAGACACGCTGGGCATGACCTCTTACTTCAAGGAGGCCAGCATGAGCGGTCTCGTCCTCCAGTTTGCGTTCACTTACACCGACGACAACCGTCCTAAGCTGAACAATTTCAAGGAGATGATGCAACTCGCCGACTATCTCGACACCCAAAATATGGTAGAGCAGTTTGCTTCCTACGCCGACAAGCATGGACTCAAGCGTCGAAACCTCTTGATTCGCAAGAGCCACAAGTTGCTAGACCGTTACATCGACAGCCGCATCATCTACAATATGCTCGACGAGCAGGCATGGACACAGTACATCAACTTGGATGACCCCGTTATCCAAAAGGTAAAGGAAGTCTTCGCCAAAAACGAGGCTTTCCCTAAGAAGCCCGTACCTGCCAAGAATAACAAGAAATGGACAAACAAGAAATCAGAAAAGAAATAAGAAGCAGAAAGCGACAGTATTCCTCAAGCCAGCTTGAGGAACTGTCGCTTTCCGTTTTAACACAACTATCAGAGAATGAGCACCTCCAAGATGCCCATACGATATTGATGTACTACTCCCTACCCGACGAAGTGTACACCCATGCTTACATCGACCTATTGGTAAAGCGAGGAAAAAAGGTATTGCTTCCCGTGGTGGTGGACGACAAGCACATGATTCTTAGGGAGTATACGGGACCACAAGACCTCAAGGAGGGAGCCTTCCATATCATGGAACCCATCGGCAAGCTCTATCCAGAGAACCAATATCCGGATATAGAACTTGGCATCATCCCAGGGATGAGTTTCGACTATCGGGGGAACCGTCTGGGCCGAGGCAAGGGATTTTATGATCGATTCCTTCAACAAGCCAAAGGGATGTACAAGATAGGCATTTGCTTCGACTTCCAACTTTGGGAAGGCAACCATTCACAACCATTCATCCCTACAGAAGAAACAGACATCCAGATGGACGAGGTCATATCAGGAACACACACATATTCCAATGACAAGATTTAGTAAAATCTTATATCCGAAATCACCATCGCCCCTACTGTCTGGTTGAGCCTATTCACGAGGATACTTCTGCTCATCGACAAGTCGGCCCTCAAGGCAGCGTTGTTTATCTTGACATAGAGCGTCTGGTTTTTGATAAACTTATCCCCACAATATCCAGCAATCGACTGTCCCACCACTGCATCCCAACTATCCAAAAGACGTTTCTGCTGCAATGGAGTCTCCAGACCTTCATTGCGCAAGAACTCAGGCAAGAGTTCTGCCAAAGATTTCACTTTTTGTCTAAACATAACCTAGATTCCTTTCTATTTCTAACTTCTAATAAGCGATATTTTTCCGCTATCCACACTAAATATCTTATACTCCCCATCCATGTTGCTGAGTATTTGGTCGAGATGGTCACGATTGGTATCAGTGATGAAGATTTGACCAAAGTTGTCGCTCGAAACCAACTTCACGATAGCCTCCACACGCTGCGCATCCAACTTGTCGAAGATATCATCCAGCAAGAGCAGCGGAATGGTGTTGGAGCAAGTACGCTGAAGAAAAGAAAATTGCGCGAGCTTCAAGGCGATGACGAAAGTCTTGTTCTGTCCTTGGCTTCCCTCCCGCTTCATGGCATAGTCGCCCAGCAGGAATTCCAAGTCGTCGCGATGCACACCATGAAGCGAATAACCCACGGCACGATCCTTGAAACGGTCTCGCTGTATCACCTCCAACAAGGGGCCACGCTGGCAATGCGACACATATCTCAAGTTCACCACCTCCTTATTACCCGATATATGCTGATAGATATTCTGGAAGAGAGGAACCAGCTCGTCTACAAAAGCCTGACGCTTCTGATATAGGAGTTCACCATTCTGCGCCATCTGCTGTTCCCACAGCTCCATCAACATAGGGTCGGGCTCCGTATCCATCTTCAGCAAGGCATTGCGCTGTTGGAGCGCCTTGTTATAATTGCCCAGCGCCTCGATATAGCTATTGTCGTATTGAGAGATGACCACATCCATCAATCGTCTTCTTTCCTCGCTTCCACCCTCAATCAGCGAGACGTCTGACGGAGAGACAAAGATGAGCGGAATCAAACCGATGTGTTGCGAGAGTCGCTTATACTCCTTCTTGTTTCGTTTGAAATGCTTTTTGGTGCCACGTTTCATCCCACAATAGATGTCCTCCACCTCACCCTTTCCATTGTCATAGTTGCCTTCCAACATGAAGAAAGCCTCATCGTGAGTGATGATCTGCGAGTCGATGGGATTGTAGGCACTCCGGCAAAAAGACAAGTAATAGATGGCATCCAAGAAATTGGTCTTACCCATGCCATTATGACCGATAAGACAATTAATCTTGGGCGACAACTCCAAGTTGGCGCTCTTGATATTTTTATAGTTGATAATGGAAATATTCTTTAAAATCATACACTCTATATAGCTTATTGGGTGCAAAGTTAGCAGAAAAAGAGGAAAAAACGAAAAAAGTGGGTGAGAAATTTCAATATGTGGATAAAATTCTGTATTTTTGCAACCTAAAGTGTAGAATAATAAAAATACTTAAGTTAAGAATAATAAAAAACAAAAAATAAAAATGGCAAACAACAAAGTACAGGCTCAGGAAATAGAGAGCCTAAACATTCACGAGGCCTTCTTCTTGAAATACAAGAAGGCTATTATTATCGCAGTGGTAGCTGTCATCGTTATCATCGCAGGTGTGTTCGGTTATGTATCCCAAATTTCTGGTCCACGTGAGGACAAGGCTAGCACCATGCTCGCCAAGGGACAGACCTATTTTGCTAATCAGATGTACGACCAGGCGCTCAAGGGCGATGGCGCTGGCTACGTAGGTTTCGAGCAGATAGCTTCCGACTACAGCAGCACCGACGCCGGCAACTTGGCAAACCTCTACGCAGGTCTTTGCTACGCCAACCTCGGCAAGTGGGCTGAGGCACAGAAGAGCCTCGATGCATTCTCTTCCAAGGGCGACCAGATGATTAGCCCTGCCGCAGAGTCAGCTCTTGGCGATGCTTACGCTCACCTCAACCAACTCGACAAGGCTGTGGAGGCTTTCAAGAAGGCTGCTTCCATGGCAGACAGCAAGGCAGAAGACGATGCCAACAACAGCCTCTCTCCTACCTTCCTCATCAAGGCTGGCGAGATTCTCGAAAGCCAGGGCAAGAAAGACGAGGCCTTGAGCATCTATCAGGATGTCAAGAAGAAGTATGTCAACTCCATGCTCGTTCAGAGCTCCGAGATTGACAAGTATATTGAAAGAGCTTCCAACTAAAGAGAGATATGGCTACAGCACTACATAATTTATCCGATTACGACTTTGCCAAGGTACCCGACGCTAGTAACATGTGCTTCGGCATTGTTGTCGCAGAATGGAATTCTGAGATTACCGGAGCCCTGCTCGATGGTGCCGTAAAGACATTGGAGAAGCATGGTGCGTTGACCGAGAATATCCACGTAAAGACCGTTCCGGGTAGTTTCGAGCTCATTTATGGCGCTCACCAGATGGTACTAAACGGTGGCTACGATGCCGTCATCATCCTGGGCAGCGTTATCCGTGGAGAGACTCCTCACTTCGACTATATCTGCGAGGGAGTCACCTACGGCATTGCTCGTCTCAATGCAACCCAAGAGATTCCTGTCATCTATGGTCTCCTTACCACCAACGACTTGCAACAAGCCAAGGATCGCAGCGGTGGCAAGCTGGGCAACAAGGGCGACGAGTGCGCCATCGATGCCATCAAGATGGCCAAGTTCTAAGGCAAAAGCCTCATGTAGAATATATATAATATTAAGGTATATGAAACTCTATCAGCTATTGCAATCATTCGAGTTTGAGGAGATATTCCCTACCGTCAACGAGATGTTCCCCAATGCGCAGTTGCACCGAGATGTTTTCGAGAAAGCATTCAACATGCTTTGCGACATCCAGCCGATTGCCTCCAAGAAGGTCATCAAGTTTGAGTTGATGGAAGATCCCAACTCCAACGATATGTTTGTGGGAGCCAACGACAGTTGTTTCCAAACCACATGGGACGTCTGCTTGGGCAAGGAAATCAAGAAAGGAAAGGGAGCCGACCTCAACGATGTAGAGATGGCAGCCAATTGTCTGCTCAATGTGCTCTTCATCGGTCGCCACCCTCAAAGTTTCGACAAGGAATACAAGAAACTCTTAAAGTAAGACAGATACAAAAAAGCTCTTGAAGTTTTGGCTTCAAGAGCTTTTTTCTTTTATCTATAACCTGCTAAGACGAGGATTAAACTTCATCCTCATCCCCATCGGAATCTGTATCCAGCACTTGGTCTTTGCTGATGGTGACAGCTCCAAGGCGAGAAATTTTCAACGTCAGAGGCACATATTCGTCGCTGGCAACATCAGGAGACCCGACGCTGGCGGCGAAATATACGTTGTCGCCTTCCGCCTTCACATAAACGATGCCTAGCAGCGCACCGGTATCTTGCGTATGTTTGTCTATATAGCCTGTGAAATCAGCCTTGGTAAAGGTGCGGTTGAAGAATTCCGTACCATCCTTACGCAGGATGCGCAGGGTAATTTTATTGTCATAATACCTCGTATCATCATCGAGTTTCACCAAAGGCAAATCGGTGGAAGACGAGCGTTTCACCACCACCTGATAGTTGGCACCTACCCACTCCACATTTCTCGACTGTTCATAGTCGCTCATTTTTTGCGGGCCTTTATTCACCTTAACCACCGGTTTTTTGGTGATGATGATATTGCTTTTTTTCTTCTCGGCGCAAGCTCCCAAAAGAGTCGCAGCCAAGACTACCACCAAGATATAATTCAATCGTTTCATTTCTACTTATAAGTTTTATGGATACAAATTTATACAAAAAATATGACTTACACGATAATTTGACAAAAAAATAAGATACATTTGCAATTCACGCATTTTTGAAAAAACACTTCACACTTCACCAAATCACCACAACTCATTGTCATTCAGGCTATTAATAGGGTGAAGTGTGGTTATCAACACTTCACCCACACTTCACCACTCTTCACCGGTCAAACGAGAGCAGAAAATGAAAGGGTGTAGTGTGGTGAAGTGTTGGTGAAGTGTGCGAGGGCACTCTTCACCATTTTAATCATCAATCAGTCAGAGACTTATACTAGATTGGTGAAGAGTGAAGAGTAAAATGCAAAATTCTTTGTGCAGAAACTTAAAAAATTACGTCCCGATGCAGTTTTTCCTACGTCCCGATGTAGATTCCGCTGCGTCGGGACGTAAGAAAGACTGCGTCGGGATGCTTTTTACGACTCATCGCAATGCTTGTAATCAGTCCTCAAGATGCTCTTTCCACCACTGTCCACAGTGTAGACAGTAAACTGCAAAGCCTTAGACAGGAAACTGCTCTTACTAGACAGTTTCCTGTCGACAGCCTCGCAGCTATCACCATAAAACCTTTGAAGATAGCGTTTGTATTATACAAATCCGCCGAAACGGCTAACGGGGTGTCGGCATATTCAGCGTTACAGAATATCCGGCACTATGGATCTTTTGGATCACCTGCAAAAGCGTG
>DJSH01000007.1:5501-6080 GCA_002440225.1 Candidatus Segatella violae | reverse complement strand
CGTGTCAACCGTACAGCTTGAAGAATATTAGATTGTTTCAACTGCTTTCACACAGCCAAAAGCAATAATCTTACTGCAAAGATAATGCAAACGAGCGCAATGAAAGCCTGCTTTCAAATTGCCGAGTGCAGCTTATCTTATGCAAAGATACAAGAATTATCTGAAAAAGAGAACTTTTCACGTAGAAATTTATAAAAACTATACTTTGCGTTTTACCCTTCACCCTTCACCTTTTGGACTGGAACCCTAGTGTTTATCGGCATTTCAAGGGGTGAAGGGTGGACTCTGACCCTTCACCCACCCTTCACCACCCTTCACGCCAAGTAGTATGACCTTATTCCGAAACCTATGTGGCGGAGTTAGAAATTCTGCCAGACGTAGTTCAGAATATTGCCCCACTGAGGCAAAATACTGCCTCAGCTAAGGCAGAATTTTGCCCTTCGGAGGCAATGTTCCTTGCATCGGGAGAAAAGGGAAAGTCATCCTTATTTTATTCATCGTACAAACACAGTTTCCCTTTTCTACTTCACACTTCACTCACACTACACCACACTTCACCCTTTCCGCAGTTTCCGCCCC
>DJSH01000007.1:4523-5427 GCA_002440225.1 Candidatus Segatella violae | reverse complement strand
CGCGAACACTACACCAACATAAACACCTGAATTACAATATATTACATACACCTTGGTGTAGTGTGTAGTAGATTTTGTTTTTTGAATACTACGGATATGATTTTCCTATTCATTGCATAAAGAAGCCACACCATACGTAGTAACTCCACCCACAAAGGTAAAATCATACTTCTCTAGATAGTATGAATCAACAAGAAAGGTCTTACCGACTCTTCGTCGTCCATATACTATCACTAACTCATTCTGCGAAAAACTGACTTATAATTGTCGGAAAACACACTTTTCAACCCATTTTCCGACAATTATAAGTCATATTTCAGGAAAAAGCAGTACCTTTGCACCCCGAAAGCCGTAGGTCCTACACGCCTGCGGCTTCGAGCATTTATTCATTTATAAACATTTAATTAATGTACAAAACAATTTTCAACAAGCACAACAGCTTGAAGTTCAACCGCTTCTCCAACAAGGGCTACTCCCTCTTCGCTGTTTTGGGAAGAGAGGTCCTCGTGGGAGTTCTCAGCGTCACCACACTCAGCCACGCCAAGGCAGAGGGTGTGAGCACAGAGGGCATGAAGGTTGACTCCACCCTCTACAAGGGCGGAAAAGCTTACGAGCTGGATGCTGTGAGCGTAACGGGTTCTCGTGCGCCGATGACTGTGGAGCAGTCACCTAAGATTGTGTCTGTCATTACCCGCGACGACATTCATCGTGCGGCGGCGCAGACCATCAACGATGTATTGAAATTAGCCACTGGCGTGGATGTCCGTCAGCGTGGTGGCTTTGGTGTTCAGACGGATATCTCCATCAACGGTGGAACTTTTGACCAGATTACCATTCTCTTGAATGGTGTCAACATTTCCAACCCTCAGACGGGGCACAATGCTTCCGACTTTCCTGTTGCCCT
>DJSH01000007.1:0-4439 GCA_002440225.1 Candidatus Segatella violae | reverse complement strand
TTCAATGGTGCCATCAACATCGTGACCAAGAAAGCAGAGAACGACGGTATTTCCGCAAGTGTGGAAGGCGGCTCGTTCGGTAGCTTCGGAGCGCAAGGCAGAGCACAAAGTGCTTTCGAAAGCGGCAAGTGGACCCAAGCGTATTCCGTAAGCGGTGGCTACAAGCGTTCGGATGGAGGTACGGAGAACAGCGACTTTGAGAAGGGTCAAGGCTTCGGACAGCTAAACATCAGCTACGACCATCGCTTCGACATCGGGGCACAAGTGGGAATCGCCACACAGAGTTATGGTGCGAATACATTCTATTCCGCCAAATACAACAACCAATATGAGAAGACCGACCACGGATTGGCTTCGCTCAAACTGAGCCTTCACAACCAAGCCAAGACAGATGCTGAGAAAATCTGGGAGGTCTCCCCTACCTTATATTATAATAAATTCAAGGATCACTACCAGTTGATTCGTGGACAGGAAGGAGCCAAGGCTGGCGAGAACTACCACGACCTCGACATCTGGGGCGGCGGCTTGAACGCCAACCTCTCTTGGTTCTTGGGCAAGACTGCCGTAGGATTCGACATCAGCAAGGAGCGCATCTACTCCACAGCTCTCGGAACATCGCTCGCCGAGAACGACTACAAGGACATTTCGGGTTCCGACCGCAAGTACGACCACAAGGGAGAGCGCACCAACACCAACATCATGCTGGAACATAACTTCATCTTCGGTGGTTTCACCCTTTCAGCTGGTGTCTTGGCTAACAAGAACACGGGTCTCGACCATGATTTCCGCTTCTATCCGGGAGTGGATATGAGTTATCGTCCTAACGACAACTGGAAGATTTATGCTTCCTGGAACAAGGCTTTGAGAATGCCTACCTACACCGACCTCTATATCAGCAATGTGGTGCAGCAAGGCGACATCACCTTGAACCCTGAGAAGAACTCCACCTTCAAGATCGGAACTCGCTATCGCCAAACAGGTTTTTCTGCCGTATTGAGTGGCTTCTATGCCCACGGCACAGACATGATAGACTGGGTTCAGACTTCGGAGACAGAGCAAAAGGACAGCAAGTATCACGTGATGAACATCGGCAAGCTCAACAACATGGGCTACAACCTCGATGCCACCATCTACATGCAGGAGCTGATTCCGAATAGTTTCATCACTCGCATCAAGTTGGGCTATGCTTACATCTACCAAGACCACAAGACGGATGCCAACATCTTGAAGTCTCTCTATGCCCTGGAGTATCTCAAGCACAAGGCTGTGTTCGGCCTCGACCATCAGATATGGAAGAAACTCTCTGCCTCTTGGAGCGTGAGATGGCAGCAGCGTATGAACGGCTATCATCCTTACACCAAGGTGGATTGCAAGTTGATGTGGGACGACAAGAAATACAGCATCTACGTGAAGGCAGACAACCTCACCTGCCACAGATACTACGACCTCGCCGCCATCAAGCAACCAGGCTTGTGGATCATGGCAGGGGCAAGCATCAATTTGGGTTGGTAGGTGCTTGATATTTACCATTTACTTTAATCGGTTCGAGGTGAATGCCTACATGGGTGTTCACCCCGAACTTTTCTTTTATACGATGCTCGATATTCGTAGCGTGCTGATGAGCTTCGTAGAGCGAAGTGGAACCAGGCATACGAACGTGCATTTCGATGGCAATCTTGTTGCCGATGCGGCGAGTCTGGAGATTATGCACTTCGCAAACACCTTCCTCCTCATTGGCGAGCCTGATGATTTCACCCTCCTCAGACTCTGGCAGACTGGCATCCGTCAGTTCCTTGACAGATTGCAATACCAATCCCCAAGCAGCCTTGATGATGAAGGCACTCACGATGATGGCAGCCAACGGGTCGAGCACCGCCCACTTTTCGCCCAAGAGGATGGCACCGCCGATACCTATCATCGTTCCGATACTCGACAAGGCATCGCTACGATGGTGCCAGGCATTAGCAACCACCGCCTCACTATGGCATTTCTTACCCACTCTCACCGTAAACTGATAAGCCCATTCCTTCAAGACGATGCTCACGATAGCGGCTATCAGGGCAACGACACCTGGCTGCTGAAGGGTCTCGCCACAAATGGCACGATAGGTCTTGTTGATACCTGTGTAGCAAATCATCACACCTACCACAAAGAGCGAAATGCCGATGATGGCAGTGGCGAGGGTCTCGTATTTGCCATGGCCATAGTCATGGTCCTTGTCCTTCGGCTTGTTGCCGAGCTTCACGAACACCAACACCACGACATCCGTGGCAAAATCGGTAAGCGAGTGGATGGCATCGGCTATCATGGCGGCAGAGTGTCCGAGGATACCTGCGGCAAACTTCATCACAAGCAGCACCACATTGATGACGCTACCCGCCAATGTCACCTTATAAACTTCTCTCATACGATTTTTATTCTCATTCTCTTCAATTCTCTTATCCATTTTTTCATAATCCATATCGAAGTCCTTTGGCTTCACTAAATGTTTTTGTATAAATTGAGCCGCAAAGATATATTATTTTATCGTAAGCGAGTAAGTTTAGCGATTAAAAAAGCATAAAAGATACATAATTCTCGATTATTAGCCGTACCTTTGCACCGCAAAATCAGAAACAACATCAAGCATCATGAAGTATATCATATTAGATTTCGACGGAACCATCGGTGATTCCCAAGCACTTATCGTTAGAACTTTCCAAGACACCATGCGAGAGATGGGCAAGGAGGTTAAATCGGCAGAGGCATGTGCCAATACCATCGGTATGCGTCTGAGCGAGGCTTTCGCCTTGCTTTACAACTCTTCCATAGAGGAGGGCGAGAAATGCGCACAGGTTTATCACAAGATTTTCGAGGAAAATCGTGCGAGCTTGGGCATGAAGCCTTTTCCTCATGTCATCGACACCATCAAGGAGCTCCACAAGCGTGGCTTCGTCTTGGCGGTGGCAAGCAGTCGTGGTCGTGATTCCTTGATGGGTTTCATCCATCAGATGGATTTAATTGATTGCGTCTCTTCCGTGGTGGCACAGGAAGATGTCGTTAATGTGAAACCAGAGCCCGACATGGTTTTCAAGGCTTTGATGGAAATCACAGAAAGAGAGGTTGGCAAGAAAGATTGCCACACATTGCCCGATGACTTGAAGGCGATGCTTCCAGAGACCTTGGTCGTGGGCGACATGACGTTCGATGTGGATATGGCTCACAACGCTGGCGCCAAGGCTTGTGCCGTAACTTATGGCAATGGCACTCGCGAACAGTTGGCTTCGGCTGAATGGATTATCAATGATTTCGCTGAACTACTGGAGATTGTAGGATAAATAAGAAGGCATAGAACCTTCTTATTTTTTGATGTCCGCCACCACATCCCAACCTATCCATCCGTGTTGGTAAGTAACGGAGACAGTATCTCCTTCATGATATTTGTATTTTGCAAGTCCTCCATATATGTCGTTTTTTTGCCCATTATCTGTGAAGTACAATACATAATGCGTTAATTTGCTCACGCTATGTCTGCCAACATTTTTATCTATGTAAATCCGTTGTATGACAGCCTCTCGTTGTTGTATGGAAGTAGGAAAATAAAAATTGGAGGCAAAGACGGCTGCACCCAAAAGAGCAGAGCAGTACATTGTATGCTCCCCAACATAATCATCATTCTTAAACAACTTGACAAGCAAAAATGACACACCGATTATGATGAGGACAGCCCACGATTTATAGTTGACTGTTCGTGACATACAAATCATCCCCCACAAGAAGATGCCTATAAACAAAGCAGTTTTGAAAAGTGAGGTTATACATGACTCGTCTTTCGATTTCTTACGTTTTTTCATATTACACCTCCTTATCTTGGATCCAAAAACAATCCTTCTTTACGAACAATATCTTCCAATACATCATTACTCAACGAGCAAGAGACATTCAGATAATAGTCATATCCAAATTTGATAAATACCCCATGCTCTTTGTTGGATAATACCACATAAATATATTCCCGTAAAGCAAGACGCAGAATATCCGAAATCTTCGTGGAAGAAATTCTTTCATTTTTCTCCAACAGCGGAACGGAGCTTAATAAACGAGAATCTATCTTGCGAAATTTAGAAGCCTTGATTTGCTTGGCAATATAAGCCTTGTCTGCCTCCAAGTATTGTATTGTCACATACTTGCAGTTTGTGGCATTCATAACAGAAAGTACGACATTTACATACCGTTGCTCGACATCCAAATACTCTTCAAGGGTAAATGGCTTACCTTCGTAAACAGTACCGATATCACTTCTGCTTATCCATTCATCTTTTGTATATACTCCTTTCTCATTGTAATTTTCTGGACTATATTTTACTATCTCATGCCAAACCATATTATTAACGATATTAATTTTTACTATTTTTTGATAAAGTGCTATTGTCTTCTATCACTAGTGTCTCTTAAAATTA